>DASVWB010000292.1:0-6660 GCA_036389815.1 Pyrinomonadaceae bacterium
ACGGGCGCGACCGCCCCCTGGCGATGGCGGTCGCGCCCGTTCGCACGCCGCTATGACACAAAACTTTTCGAAATCATACTCCCGACGCGGGTCGTCGGTTAGCGCGCCGCCGCCGCGCGGCGCAGCATCCACCCGTAGAGCAAGACGATCACGCCCGCGAACGCGAGCAGCCCGAGCCAGGGGCCGAGCGCGAAGTCTTCGGGCACGAGCGCGAGCGGCGCGTCCTTCGAGAGGCCGACGATGAGGCCGGCGTTGAGCACGCCCCACAGGCTCTCGCCGACGATCAGCCCCGAAGCGACGAGCGTGCCCAGCCGCTCCGCGCGCTCGGGGTTCGGCGTCGAGCGGACGCGCCGGTCGTACCAGTGGGAGATCACCGCCCCGACCACGACGGCGAAGGTCGCCGACATCGGAAGGTAGATGCCGATGCCGACCGCCAGCGGCGGGATGCGCAGCCGCTTCATCGCGCCGAGCGCCGCGTCGAGCACGATGAGGCCGACGCCGACCGCCGCGCCGATGCCGATCATCTTCCATTCGAGGTTGCCGCCGATGACGCCCTGCGCCAGTGCCGAGATGAGCGTCGCCTGCGGGGCCGGCAGCGGGTTCTCCGTGACGACGTTGACGTTGGGGGCGCCGGCGAACCCGTACGCCCTGGCGAGCAGGTTGAGCACCCACGGGATGACGGCCGCGCCCGCGGCCACGCCGATGATGAGCGCGACCTGCTGGCGCATCGGCGAGGCGCCGACGAGCTGGCCGGTCTTCAGGTCTTGCAGGTTGTCGTTCGAGATGGTCGCGCAGGCGAAGACTATCGCCGTCACGAAGAGCGCGAAGGCGACCAGCGCGGGACTCGTCTCCGGCGACGGCGCCACGGCCAGGACGAGCGTCGAGGCGCACACCACGATTGACAGGATGCCGACGCCGGAGATGGGGCTGTTCGACGCCCCTATCAGCCCGGCCATGTAGCCGCAGATGCCGGCGATGAGGAAGCCGACGACGAGCACGAACGGCACGGCGATGAGCGTGAGCGTCGCCGCGCTCGGCGCGAGCACGGACGAGCGCGCGAACGTGAAGGCCAGCCACCCGGCGACGGCGAGGCACACGACCGTCAGCGCGAGAATCCACGCGGGCGAGAGGTCGCGGTCGCGGTCGTCCCCGCCCGCCGCCGCGCGCGAGCTGGCGAGCGTGCTCACGAGCCCGCCGACGACCGGCCTGGCGAGCCTCGCCAGCGTGTAGATGGCGGCGACCGCTATCGCGCCGGCGCCGATGAAGCGAACCTGCGTGCGCCAGATGGCCGTGGTGTGCGCGGCGAGGTCTACGCCCGCCGCGGCCGGCTGCATAGAGGTCAGGACGGGGACGGCGACGAGCCACGCGATGACGAGGCCCGTCAGCATCGCCATCCCGACCGACAGCCCGACGAGGTGCCCCGCGCCGACGAGTGCGAGCGACCACGCGACGTTGTACCCGCTCGACGCGCCGGCCGCGATGCGGAAGAAGCCCGTGAACTCGGCGGCGGCGAAGCGCGTCGCCGTCACGACGGCGAGCCCGGCCGAGGCGGCCGACCCGAGGAGCACGGCGACGAGCCCCTCCCTGGCCTCGCCCGTCTCGTCCTTCGTCTCGCCGCGCGCGCCCGAGCCGACCTTCAACACCTCGGCCGCCGCGACGCCTTCCGGGTAGGGCAGGTCGGAGTTCGTCACCAGCGCGCGCCGCAGCGGGATGGTGAACAGCACGCCGAGCACGCCGCCGCTCAGGCAGATGAGGAACGACTGCCAGAAGGGGAAGCCCGTCCACCAGCCGACGATTACCAGCCCCGGCAGCACGAAGATGATGGCCGAGAGCGTGCCGGCGGCCGACGCGATGGTCTGGACGATGTTGTTCTCAAGGATCGACGAGTCCTTCACGACGCTCAGGAGGGCCATGGAGATCACGGCCGCCGGGATGGACGACGCGAAGGTGAGGCCCACCTTGAGCCCCAAGTAGACGTTAGCCGCCGTGAAGATGGTCGTGATGAACACGCCCAGCAGCACGCCGCGGACGGTAAGTTCTTTTGGTCTCATAGCCCCTCCCCCCACAGTTGGGCAGCAATCCGGGTTATGTAACTATGACCGTCGAGCGGTCGAAGGATTCGACGTTGAGCCGGCGGAAAGCCCCCGCCTCCGGGGCGGCCTATCACGCACCTGCCGCGCCCCGATCTTCTCCCCCGCGTGCTCGACGGCCGCCCTCACATATTTGCCGTGCTTAATCACTATAATAATGTTCCGCGCGTCATTTGCGGAAACGTTTTCGGGCCAGGGCCGGGCACAGACCGGGGCGAAAGACTAAGGCGCCGGGCCGTTTCGTCAGGGCATTACCGCCTCAGGGTTTTGACTGTCGGAGACTTGCCCCGGCACTCCGGCCACAGTCGTTGGGACCCCGGCGGCGGCAGCCGGGCGGCGAACCCTCCCCACCCACCGGGCGGAGTAAAACCCTAACCGGCGATGTGTGGCGGCCGGCGGGGCCGGTGGGCCCCGCCGGCCGCTTCGATTTTCAGCGAGGCGGGTTGCTGCCGGCAGTCTTCATCCGGGGGTTGTAACGGGCCGGCCGTTTTAGTAGTCTCCCCTCGTCTTGTCCCGCTTACTCCGTCAGTTTGAAGTTTAGACGCGCACTCATTCCCTCGGACTCGGGACGCCGAGCCCGCCTAACGCGTTACGAACTGTGAGGGGCTCAAACCCCGGAGGAGCACATGACAATCCGAAACACTCTCGTGCCGCGCGCCGCGCGGGCACTCTGCTGCGCCCTGCTCTGCCTCCTTACGTCCGCGGCCGCCTCCGCCCAGTCGGGTCGCTCGACCGTGCGCGGCGCGGTGAGAGACCAGCAGGGCAACGTCGTACAGGGCGCGACCGTGACGCTCACGGACGCCTCCAAGAACTTCGCGCGCACCCAGACGACCGGCGAGGAGGGCACGTACACCTTCGCCGCCGTCCCGCCCGGCGTCTACCGCGTGGAGGTCGAGTCGAAGGGCTTCAAGAAGGCTGCCGTCTCCGACGTGAGGGCGCTGGTGGACACGCCCGTGGACGTGGACGTGCAGCTTGAGGCCGGCCTGGAGACGGAGACCGTCACCGTCACGGGCGCGACCGAGGCGCCGCTCAACACCTCGGACGCCACGCTCGGCACCGCCTTCGAGAGCCGGCGCATCGAGCAACTGCCCCTGAACGCGCGCAACGTCGTCGGGCTGCTCTCGCTCCAGACGGGCGTGACGCGCGGCGGCTACGTCAACGGCGGGCGCGCCGACCAGGCCAACGTCGTCCTCGACGGCGTGGACGTGAACGAGCAGCAGCGGGGGCTCGACGTGGTGACCGACGAGGCGTTCGCCAGCGTCCTGCGCTCGACGCCCGACAGCCTTCAGGAGTTCCGCGTCATCACCACCAACCCCAACGCCGAGCAGGGTCGCTCCTCCGGCGCGCAGGTCTCGCTCGTCACCAAGTCTGGGACGAACGAGTTCCACGGCTCGCTCTACGAGTACCACCGCAACACGGTGACGACCGCCAACGACTTCTTCAACAACAAGGCGGGCGTCGAGCGCCCGCAGCTCCTGCGCAACATCTTCGGCGGCTCCGTCGGCGGCCCCGTCAGGAAGGATCGCGTCTTCTTCTTCGGCACATACGAGGGCTTCCGCGAGGCGACGGCGACGACCGTGCTGCGCGAGGTGCCGCTCCCCACGCTCGGGCAGGGCATCATCCGCTACCGCACCGACAGCGGCGCGAGCGACCCCTCCTGCCCGGCGGGCACGCCGGCCGGCGTCCGCTGCCTCAACGTCTCGCAAATCAACGCGGCCTACACGGCCGCCAACGGCGCGACGCCCGGGCTCAACCCCGCCGCCCTCTCGGCGCTCGCCTCGGCCGCCGCGCGCTACCCGGCCAACGACCCCGGCGTCGGCGACGGCCTCAACACCTCCGGCTTCCGCTTCAACGCGCGCACGCCCGGCAGGCTCAACACCTACATCACGCGCTTCGACGCCAACCTCAACGACCGGCAGACGCTCTTCGTCCGCGCCAACTACCAGCAGGACAACGTGACGCACACGGTCTACGGCTCGACCGACTGCGCCTCGGCGGGCGACAACATTCAGTGCTTCCCCGACACGCCCGCGCTCACGCTCTGGAACCACCCGTGGGGCGTCGCCTTCGGCCACACCTGGACGGCGTCGAACAACCTCGTCAACCGCTTCACCTACGGCTTCACGCGCGCGGCCTTCACCGACCAGGGCGACTCGACGGCCAACTCCATCACGTTCCGCTTCATCTTCAGCCCGCTCGGCTTCAAGCGGACGCTTGAGCGCACGACGCCCGTCCACAACTTCGTCGAAGACCTCTCGTGGATTCGCGGCACGCACACGCTCCAGCTCGGCGGCAACGTCCGCCTCATCACGAACAACCGCAACTCCTTCGCCGCCTCGTTCGACCGCGCCGTGACCAACCCCTCGTTCTACGACGCCTCGGGCGACGTGGTGCTCTTCGACGACAACGGCGACCCCATCTTCCCAGACGTCTCCTCCGCCGCCGAGACCGACCTGCGCGACGCGCTGACGGCCGCCATCGGCCGCTTCTCGCAGTTCTCGGCCAACCTCCAGTACGACGCCTCGGGGCAGCTCCTGCCGACGGGTTCGCCCGCCGCGCGCTCGTTCGCCACGCAGGAGTACGAGGTCTACTGGCAGGACTCGTGGCGGTGGCGGCAGAACTTCACGCTCAACTACGGGCTGCGCTGGTCGACCTCGACGCCCGTCTACGAGCGCCGCGGCGTGCAGGTGACGCCGACCGTCAGCCTCGGCGACTTCTTCCGCCGCCGCGTCGAGAGCGCCGAGCTGGGCGTGCCCTTCAACGAGCTGATCACGCTCGACAAGGCGGGCAAGGCCAACGGGCGCCCCGGCTACTACGGCCAGGACTGGAACAACTTCGCCCCGTCGGTCTCGTTCGCGTGGTCGCCCGACTTCGGCGACAACTTCTTCGGCCGCCTCGTCGGCCGCGGCGGCCGCAGCGTCATCCGCGGCGGCTACCGCCTGACTTACGACCGCATCGGCAGCCAGCTCGCCGTCAACTTCGACCTCAACTCGTCGCTCGGCTTCAGCTCCGAGCGCGCGGTCGCGGCCAACACCTTCAACGTCAGCGACCGGCTCGGCCCGCTCTTCACGGGGCAGGGCGCGGACATCCGGCCGCTCCTCGCCGCGCGCGGGTTCGACCTCCCCGGCTCGCTCGCTTTCCCGCTGACCACCCCGGCCAACGAGGACCAGCGCATCGAGCAGTCGCTCGACGACACCATCACCACGCCCTACAACCACAGCTTCAACCTCTCCTACGGGCGCGAGCTGGGGCACGGGCTCTCGTTCGAGACCTCATACGTCGGGCGCTTCGCGCGCAAGCTCCTCGCCACGCGCGACATCATGCACCTCAACAACATCCGCGACCCGCAGTCGGGGATGACCTGGTACGAGGCGGCCAACCGGCTCGTCGACCTGCGCTACGCCGCCGCGCCCATCACGTCGGTGCAGCCGATCCCGTTCTTCGAGAACCTGTTCCCGAACCTGGCGGGCACCTTCACCGTCCTCGGCAGCAGCGTGAAGCTGACGGCGACGCAGGCCGCCTACCGCCGCTTCGCCCTGCCCGCCGTCGGCGGGCGCAACTCGACCGACTACACCTTCGCGCAGCTCGTCTGGGACGACAGCCAGAACTGCACGCCGCAGGACGCCAACTTCTGCCCCGGCCCCGCCCGGTTCAACAACACCTTCTTCCACCCGCAGTACGGGGCGCTCTCCGTCTTCTCGACCGTCGCCAACTCGAACTACAACTCGGCGCAGTTCTCGCTCCGCCAGCGCCTGCGCAACGACCTCGTCTTCGACTTCAACTACACCCTCTCGCACTCGCTCGACGACGCCTCGGGTCTGCAAAGTGCCGGCGCCTTCGGCTCGGCCTTCATCATCAACCCGCTCGACCCGTCGTCGAACTACGCCAGCTCCGACTTCGACGTGCGCCACGTCGTCAACGCCAACTGGCTCGTCGGCCTGCCCCTCGGGCGCGGCCGCTGGCTCGGGCACGACTTCAACAAGGTCGCCGACGGGTTCCTCGGCGGCTGGCAGTTGACCGGCATCTTCCGCTGGAACTCGGGGCTGCCGGTGCTCGGCGGCTTCTTCGAGGCCGACCGCTGGGCGACGAACTGGAACGTGCAGTCGAACGGCGTGCGCGTCAGCCCCGTCGCGCAGTCGCCGACGCGCGGCCCCGGCGACCCGAACATCTTCGCCGACCCGACCGGGGCGCTCCGGAGCTTCCGCGACGCGCGCCCCGGCGAGGCGGGCGACCGCAACGTCATCCGCGGCCCCGGCTACATCTCGCTCGACGCCGGGCTCTACAAGACCTTCGGCCTGCCCTGGGAGGGGCACAACATCCAGTTCCGCTGGGAGGTCTTCAACGTCACCAACACGCAGCGCTTCGACGGCAACACGCTCGCCGACCAGAGCCTCCCGCAAGACCCGTTCGTCTTCAAGCCCGAGGCCAACCCGGACTTCGGCCGCTTCACCTCGACGCAGACGCCGCTCAACGAGACTAAGGCCGGCCGCGTCATGCAGTTCGCCCTGCGCTACCAGTTCTAGACCGCGGCGCAAAGGCGATCACCCGCGACGGAGAGGGCGCGCCGGAG
>DASVWB010000293.1:0-3243 GCA_036389815.1 Pyrinomonadaceae bacterium
GCTCGGCGTCCAGTACACCGGCGGCGTCACGCCGCAGGGCGTCGAAGTCTCGGCCGACGGCCGTGTCGTCTACGTCGCCAACTTCCAGACCGAAGACGTGAGCTTCCTCGGCGTCGACTCGAACGGCAGCCTGACGAAGCAGGGCTACACGCCCGTCGGCGTGACGCCCTCGACGCCCGACCCGACGACGGGCGGACACGGCCAGCAACTCTTCGCCACGGACGAGGAGGCGGGCCTGCGCTGGTTCTTCTCCTCCGCCTACTCCGACGACGGCCAGAAGTCGTGCGGCTTCTGCCACTGGGACGGCCGCCAGGACGGCTGCCAGTGGAACGTCGCGGCCAACGCCGTCGGCGGCACCAAGGTCTGCCCGCAGAACAAGGACATCTCCGACAACTGGCCCGAGTGGTACGAGGGGCTCAACAACGACATGATGGCCTACGCCTCGGCCTGCAACGGCGAGGTGCTCTTAGGCGAGCGCAACCCGACGCCGCTCTTCCCGCAGGCGACGGAGGTTGACCGCCTCAAGGCGCGCGAGGCGTTCGTGCTGAAGAAGACCGAGGAGAACTCGAAGGCCATCGGCCGCCCCGAACTCTCCGGCAGGGCGCAGAAGGTCGGCTACTACGACATGGCCTACCTCCAGATACTCTGGTCGCAGAACGAAGTCCGCCGCATGCCCTCGCCGCTCGGGCAGTTCCCCGAGACTGAGACGGAGGCGGCCAAGGTCGAGCGCGGCCGCGACATCTTCTCGAAAGCGGTCGAGCAGGGCGGCGCCGGCTGCGCCGAGTGCCACCACAACGGGAACAAGATGACGAACGGCGTGCTGGACGACACCTTCCAGGACTTCAACATCCACGAGCCGGGCGTCGTCAGCGAGTCAACCGTTGACGGCGAGGGCCCGTTCTTCCGCCCGCAGAACGACTACTTCTTCACGCGCTTCGCCCCGTCGCAGGACGTGGGCACGCCGCAGAACTTCTCCTCGCGCAACACGAAACACCTGCGCTCCTTCTGGGACGGCGTGCCGCGCTACCTGCACTACGGCTTCGCGCACAACGTCCGCGAGATTCTGCTCGCGCCCGACTCGCCGCTGCTGAAACCCGGCGAGCGCGGCTTCAACTTCCGCACCGTGCGCGCAGACCACCGCCGCGGGCGCAACAACCTGCCGACCGAGGTGCCCATCACGGTCGCCGACCGCACGGGCGCGCTCGCGGGCGACGGCTTCGGCCCCGTCATGGTGAGCCTCGACAGCCCCGCGGTCGTCGAGAACGGGCGCGCGCAGATAGACCGGCTCGGCACGTCGAACCTCGCGCCGCTCGTCTCGGGCGGGCAGATCAACCCGCAGCTCGCCGCCGCCGGCGTGCGCGTCATCAAGGACACGCACGGCAAGACCTCGCACCTCACGGCCGCCGACCTCGACGCGCTGGAGGCTTACCTCAACTCGCTCTCGATGTCGCGCCCGCTCAACTCCTCTTCGGGCTCGGGCGGCACCGCGGCCGACACCTCGGGCGGCACCTCGGACGGCTCGGGCACTTCGGGCGGCGGCACGACGACGACCTCGCTCATGAAGGCGCAGTTCACGGCCACGGACGTGCGCGTTGACGAGGGCGCGGGCAGTTGCTCGGTCGAGGTCGCCCGCACGGGCGACGTGACGCGCGAGGCCGAGGTCGAGTACCTGACGACGGACCTCTCGGCCTCCGACCGTTCCGACTACACGATGTCGCGCGGCACGCTCCGCTTCGCGCCGGGCGAGACGACGAAGGCCATCACGCTCCTCGTCACCGACGACGCCGCGGCCGAGGGCGAAGAGCAGGTCAACCTCTCGCTCGCCAACCCCTCGGGGGGCTGCGCGCTCGGCGAGGCCGCGGCGGCCGTCGTCACCGTCGTGGACAACGACGCGGCCGACGCCGCGTCGAACCCCGCGGACGACCCGGCCTTCTTCGTCCGCGAGCACTACCACGACTTCCTCAACCGCGAGCCCGACGCGCCCGGCCTCCAGTTCTGGACGGGGCAGTTGAACGAGTGCGGCGCGGACGCGGCGTGCAGGGAGGCGAAGCGCGTCAACGTCTCGGCCGCCTTCTTCCTCTCCATCGAGTTCAAGGAGACGGGCTACTTCGTCGAGCGGCTCTACAAGGCGACGTACGGGCGCAGGCCCGCCCTCGTCGAGTTCATGCCCGACACGCAGGAGGCGGGGCGCGACCTCGTCGTCGGCGTGCCGGGGTGGCAGGATAAGCTCGAAGCCAACAAGCGCGCCTTCGTCGAGCGCTGGGCCGCGCGCCCCGCGTTCAAGGCGGCCTTCGACCCGCTGACGAACGCGCAGCTCGTCGACCGCCTCTACGCGAACGCCGGCGTCGCGCCCTCCGCGTCGGAGCGCGCGGAGCTGGTCGCGGCGCTCGACGAGGGGCGCGAGACGCGCGCGGGCGCCGTCCGCCGCGTGGCCGAGAACGCGGAGTTCACGAAGCGCGAGATCAACCCGGCCTTCGTCCTGATGCAGTACTTCGGCTACCTCAGGCGCGACCCGGACGACTCGGGCTTCAACTTCTGGCTCTCGAAGCTCGAACAGTTCAAGGGCAACTTCGTGCAGGCCGAGATGGTCAAAGCCTTCCTCGCCTCGGACGAGTACAAGCTACGCTTCGGAAGCTAGAAGAGCCGTAGACAGTAAACCGTGAACCGTGACCGGAGGGGTTTCGACTCCCTCCGGTCACGGTTCACGGTTTACGGCCTTACGCTGTTTGTCAGGCGTTGGCGCTGCGGCCGCGTATGAGGCGGTAGCCGGCGAGCAGCACGATGGCGCCGATGACGGCGAGCACCATGCTCATGATCGTGCCGGGCTCGCTGTCGCCGCGGTAGAAGAGCGCCCGCCCGATGAAGCCGCCGACGAGCGAGCCGGCGATGCCGAGCAGTATCGTGACGATGGCGCCGCCGGGGTCGCGCCCCGGCATGATGGCCTTCGCGATGATTCCCGCGATAAGACCAAAGATTATCCAACCGATAATCGCAAACATCTCTTTCCCCTTCCGACAGTCAGGATTCGTCGCCGCGCGCCCGGAGCCCCGGCACGGCGGGGCGTACTAGTTTCCGCATCCGTCCGGCGGCCGCCCCCAGTGGAGTGCAAGCCGCGAGCCGCGCCGCCCGCCGCCCGCGAACGTGCAGAGCTTCAAGGGTTTGCCCCCTTCCGCCGCGCGCCCGCGGTCGCGCCCCGGCGCGGAAACGATACACTGAGGGGAGTAAGGAGTAGGCAGTAGTCAG
>DASVWB010000294.1:0-1699 GCA_036389815.1 Pyrinomonadaceae bacterium
CGCGCACCCGACGGCCGCGCGCCACGGCCTCGCCTGGTACGAGGTGGACGTGAACTGGTGGGGCATCCGCGCGCTGCAAGCCCTCGGGCTCGCCAGGGACATCAAGCTCATCGGCCGCACGGGGTCGCGCCTGCGGCAGGAACCCGAGCCGCTCAAGCACGCCGCTTAGCCCGCCCGTCGCCTTCGGCCTTGAGGGCGGGCGGAAGATTCATTCACCACAGAGACACGGAGACACAGCTAAAAGACAAAAGCTGTGTCTCCGTGTCTCTGTGGTGAAATACCTTTAGCGCCGCCGTCGAGGGCCGAGGGGAACCCGGCGCGCTTTCCGTTTCCCTCCCCCGCTGCCTTAAAATGAAGGCATGCGCATCGGCGGCCGCCGCAAGTCTGCCATCTTCTTCCTGACGTTCGGCATCTGCCTCGTCGTCCTCGCGCTCGCGCTCAACGTCGGCTGGGTGCTGCTCAACTGGCGCGAGGTCGCGCTGCTCGTCCTCGGCATCGTCTTCTTCGGCCTCATCATCACGGGGCTGGTGCTCAACACGACCTTCCTCGTCCGCGAGATACGCCGCAACGAGCAGCACGACGCCTTCATCAACGCCGTCACGCACGAGCTAAAAACCCCGATCACCTCCATCCGCCTCTACCTCGAAACCCTCAAGTCGCGCGAGGTGGACGAGGCGCGCCGCGCGCAGTTCTACGACGTGATGCTCGCCGACAGCGACCGCCTGCTCCGCACCGTCGAGCAGGTTTTGGACGCCGGCCGCACCGCGCAGAAGCGCCGCGCCATCAACGCCACGCGCGTAGACCTCGGGCAGCTCGTGCGCGAGTGCCTCGACCTCGCGCGCCTGCGCTACGGCCTCGGCCCCGACGAGCTGAGCTACGCCGAGTCGGCGGGCGCGGCGGGCGCGGGCGTGAGGGGCGACCGCGACGAGCTGCGCGCGGCCGTCTCGAACCTCGTCGACAACGCCGTGAAGTACTCGGACAAGGGCGTGCGCGTCTCGGTCGAGCTGTCCGAGGCGGACGAGCGCCACCTCGCCGTCTCGGTCAGGGACAGCGGCATCGGCATCCACCGCAACCAGCTCAAGCGCGTCTTCAGGCGCTTCTACCGCGTGCCCGGCCACTTCATGGCGCGCTTCAAGGGGACGGGGCTCGGCCTCTTCATCGTGCGCTCCATCGTCGAGCGCCACGGCGGCCGCGTCTACGCCGAGAGCGAGGGGCTGGGGCGCGGCTCGACCTTCACCATCCGTCTCCCGAGGGCTTAGAAAAAGTTGAGCAGCGTTCTCATCGTCGAAGACGAGTGGCACCTCGCCGACGGCCTGCGCTTCAACCTGGAGGCAGAGGGCTACGAGGTCGAGACCGCGCCGGACGGCGAGCGCGCGCTCGCGCTCCTGCTCGAAGAGCGCCGGCGCTTCGACGTGGTCGTGCTCGACGTGATGCTGCCCGGCGCCGACGGCTTCGCGGTGGCCGCGGAGCTGCGGCGCGCGGGCTCCTTCGTCCCCGTGCTGATGCTCACGGCGCGGGGACGGCCCGAGGACGTGCTGCGCGGCTTCGAGTCGGGCGCCGACGACTACCTCCCGAAGCCCTTCGACCTGTCCGTGCTCCTCGCGCGCATCAGCGGCCTGCTCCGGCGGCGCGAGTGGTTCAACCGGGAGGCCGTGGACAGGGGGGCCGGCGCCGCCGACGCGCCGCCAGCCGGCCCGCC
>DASVWB010000295.1:0-33814 GCA_036389815.1 Pyrinomonadaceae bacterium
CGCGCGCCGCGCGGGGACGTAGCAGGCCAGCAGGGCGACGAGCACCAGCAGCGCCGGCACGCCGACGAAGGTGGCGGGGTCGGTGGCGCCGACGCCGACGAGGAGCCCCGACAGCACGCGCGTCAGGGCGAACGCCCCGCCGAGCCCCAGCGCGATGCCGGCGAGCGCCATCCGCATCCCCTGCCCCACGACCAGCCGTACCACGTCGCCGAGCGCCGCGCCGAGCGCCATCCGGATGCCTATCTCGCGCGTGCGCTGGCTGACCGAGTAGGTCATCACGCTGTAGAGCCCCATCGTCGCCAGCAGGAGCGCCAGCAGCCCGAAGGTCGTCGCCATCCCCGCCGCCACGTTCGGCCCCCAGTACGCCAGCGAGAGGTTGTCCTCCCCGACCATCACGCCGTAGACCGGCAGCCGCGCGTCCATCCGCGCTATCTCGCGGCGCGCGGCCTCGACCGCCCCCGGCACGTCCGCCGCCGAGCGCGCGCCGACGACCAGCGTCATCCCCGTCCGCGGCTGCTGGTAGACGGGCAGGTATGCGTAAGGCAGCTTCTCTTCGTAGAGCGAGCGGTAGCGCGCGTCCTTCGCGACGCCGACTATCTGCATCAGCGGCGAGCCCTGCTCGAAGCGGAAGCGCCTGCCCAGCGCCTCGCGCTCGCCGCCGTAGAACCTGCGCGCGAACTCCTGGTTGACTATCACGACGGGCGGGGAGTTCGCGTCGTCGTGGTCGTCGAAGTCGCGCCCGGCGACGAGCGGGGTCTGCACGGCGTCGAAGTAGCGCGGCGACACCCAGCTCACGTCTGTCTGGACGCCGCGGTTCGGCGGCGGGTCTATCTCGCCCTCCCTCACGACGGGGCCGCGCGTGTTGTGCCCGACGGCGAGCGGCATCTCGTCTATCAACGCGGCCGCGCGCACGCCGGGCTGCGACTCGACGCGGCGCAGGAGTTCGGGGAAGAACCGCCGCGCGGCCTCCTGCTCGTCGTAGGCCAGCGACCTCGGGTTGATCATCATCGTGACCAGGTTGTCGGCGCGGAAGCCCGGGTCGGCCTGCCGCACCTGCCGCAGGCTGCGGATGAAGAGCCCGGCGCAGATGAGCACGACGATGGAGATCGTCACCTGCGCAACGACCAGCGCGCTCCGAAGGTTCGGGCGGCGGCGGCCGTGGGTCGGCCGCGCCGTCGCGCCCTTGATGACCGTGACGAGGTCGGCGCGCGAGGCCAGCACGGCCGGGGCCAGCCCGAAGAGCACGCCGGTCAGGAGCGAGACGGCCGTCGTCCACTTCAGGACGTAGAAGTCCGGCGCGAAGTCGAGGCTGATGGGGTAGGGCACCGGCGGGAAGCTCGCCCACACGAGCCCCGACCCCCAATACGCGAACGCCAGCCCCAGCGCGCCGCCGAGGAACGCCAGCAGCACGCTCTCCGTCAGGAGTTGGCGCACGACGCGGCCGCGGCTCGCGCCTATCGCCAGCCGAATCCCTATCTCCCGCGCGCGCGTGACGGCGCGCGCCAGCATCAGGTTCGCCACGTTGAAGCAGGCCAGCAGCAGCACCAGCCCCGAGACGCACAAGGCGAGGAACCCGCCGTAACGTATGACGCCGGTCGCGGCCTCGTAGCGCCCGCCCAGCTCGTTCGTGAGCTGGATTTTGGTGTCGGCGTCCTCGGCCGGGTAGAGCTTCGCCAGAGCGTCGGCCACGAGGTTCAGGTCGGCCTCGGCCTGCGCCGCCGTCACGCCGGGCTTCAGGCGGCCGTACAGCTTCCAGAGCGCGTAGCCGCGTTCCGTCCTCCACTCGGCGCGGCGGCCGAACTTCTGCGCCATCATCAGCGGCACCCAGAACGCCTTGCGCAGATAATATTCGCCGCCGAGGAACGACTCGGGCATGACGCCGACGACCGTGAACGGCTGGCCGTTGAGGTAGACGGTCTTGCCGACGATTGCAGGGTCTGAGTCGAAGCGCCGCTGCCAGAGCGTGTGGCCGATGACGGCGACGGCGTGCGTGTTCGGCGTCGCGGTCTCCTCGGGCAGGAAGACGCGCCCGAGCAGGGGGCGGACGCCCATCACGTCGAAGTAGTTGCCGCTGACCAGCTCGCCCCAGACGACCTCGGCGCGCCCGCCGTCGCCCGCGCTGCGGCTCTCGCCCGAGCTGACGCCGGCCGAAGTCTCCCTCCACGCGCAGAGGTCTGCGAAGCTCTTGTTCCGGTCGCGCAGCTCGGTGTAGTTCGGGTAGGAGAACTCGCCCCACACCTGCGCGTCCGCCTTCCTCCCCCGGTAGACGGACATCAGCTCGTCCGGCCTCTCCACCGGCAGCGGGCGCAGGACGAAGCCGTTCACCACGCTCAGGATGGCCGTGTTCACGCCGATGCCGAGCGCGAGCGTCAGCGCGGCCGCCGCCGCGAAGCCCGGCTGCTTCGCCAGCATCCGCACGCCGTATCGCAGGTCTTGCCAGAGGTCTTCGAGCAAGGGGAACCCCCTTCGTCTGCGGCACTCTTCCCTCGCCTGCGTCGCCCCGCCCAGCTTGACGAGCGCCCGGCGCCGCGCCTCTTCGGGGCTCACCCCGGCGCGCAGGTAGTCCTCGACCTGCATCTGGAGGTGAGTCTCAAGCTCCTCGGCCAGCTCCCGCTCGCGCTCGCCGCGGCGCGGGAGGCCGGCGAGGCGCGCGAGCGCGGCGCGCAAACGTCTCGCGCGCATCACGACTCCTCCGCCGGCGCGAAGAAGCGCGCCAGGATGGCGGTCGTGCGCTCCCACTCCTCGGTCTCTACGGCGAGCTGTTTGCGCCCCGCGCGTGTCAGCTTGTAGTACTTGGCGCGGCGGTTGTTGTCCGAGACGCCCCACTCCGAAGAGACGTAGCCCTCCTGCTCCAGCTTCAGGAGCGCCGGGTAGAGCGTGCCGTAGTTGACCGAGAAGGCGTCGCCGCTCGTCTGCTCGATGCGCCGGGCGATGCCGTAGCCGTGCTGCGGCCCCATCGCCTCCAAAGTCTTCAGCACCATCAGCGCCAGCGTGCCCTGCCAGATGTCCGTCTTGTCGCCCATCTTTGCCCCCTCCTATTGGAAAGGCATAGGTGTATATCACGCCTCGTATTGGAAAGCAATACGGAAGCGGCGTCGTCTAGTACGAGCGACGCCGGCCGGGAGTTCCGGTCGAGTGTGGACGGGGTTCGGGGGGGCGGCGGGCGGGCGTCAGGCGCCGGGGCGTGCGGCCGCGCACAGCGCGGGCAGGTCGTAGGCCAGCAGGTCGCCGACGCGACCGACCGTCACGTCGGCGGGCGGGTACTTCGCCGTCTCGGCGGGGTCGAGCGCGTAGTGCCCCTGGCGCGGGAAGACGGTCGTGACGCGCGCGCCCCACGAGCGCTTGAGCGCCGCCAGGATGCGGAGCTTGTCGTCCACCATCACGTAGTGCGCGGCCGGGAGCCGGCGCTCCACGTCGGCCAGCTCAAGCTCCTTGTGGATGTAGATGAGGACGTTGCGCTCGACGGCCTCGAAGAGCCCGGAGCGCTCGACCTTGCGCGGCTGGAAGACCACGTCGCCGTCGGAGAGGATGGCGACGGGGCCCCAGCGGCGGCAGTGCTCTATCACGTCGAGCGAGTCGGGGAAGAGGCGGTTGGCGAAGGGGGAGTTGACGAGGTAGGTCGAGACGGTGAGCAGGTGCGTGTCGTACGGGTACTCGACGCGGTAGCGCTGCAACGCGCCGAGGTAGTCGGCGTAGCCGAGTTCGGCGCGCAACCCCTCGAAGATGGCCCAGTAGCGCTCGGCGCGGCCGGGCCCGACCTCGCGCGCGAGGTGGCGGCGGAGGTCTTCGGTCACCCTGTCGTTGTCGAGCAGGGTGTTGTCCACGTCGAAGAGGAAGACCACCTCGTGCGGCGGCATCAGTCGGCACCTCCCGGGTCGCTGCTGTGCGGAGCGCTCGCGGTACTCGGCGGAGGAGACGGAGGCTTCGGCCGTCTCCGCGCGGCGGGGTCAGCGCGGGGCGGGCGCCTTCTTGAGCGCGGTGATGACCTCCGTCCCGTTGTCGTCTTCGACCGTGAAGTCGACCTTGTCGCCGGCGCGGACGGACTTCAGCAGCGCCCTGTCTCTGACCGACCACTCCATCTGCATCGCCGGCATGAGCCCCTCGATCTCTTCGTGGTCAATCTCCAGCCAGCCCTCTTTGAGGTTAACGAGGCGGACGACCCCGACGCCGGCATAACTCCTCGCGGCGGACGGCGTCCGCCGCGCCTGCGGCGCGCCCGGCGCAGCGGCAGGGCCGACCTGCGCGGGTGGCTCAATCGTCCCCCACGGGACGGGGGACGCCGCCGCCGCGCCGGCCTGCGGGGTGGGCTCGGCGGGCCGCCCCGCCTGAGGCTCGCGCCCGCATGACGCCGACAGCGCCAGCGACGCGAGGAGCAGCGCACGCAGGCCGCCGCCCGTTCCCGGTGGTTTACTGTTCAGCACGAGCGGGGTTCGGCCGCCGGCTCAGTCGCTCGCGGCCTGGAGGCGCGTGCGCGCGTGCGCGGTCGGCAGTGTGATGCGGAAGGTCGTGCCGCGCCCGGGGGCGCTCTCGACGGCGATGTGGCCCGCGTGCTCCTGGACGATGCCGTAGGAGACGGCGAGGCCGAGCCCCGTCCCGCGCCCGACGCCCTTCGTCGTGAAGAACGGGTCGTAGATGCGCGCGACGTTCTCGGGCGCGATGCCGATGCCCGTGTCGGCGACCTCGATGGTGACGGCGTCGCGGTCGGAGGCGGCGGTGCGCAGCGTGATGCGCCCGCCGTCGGGGATGGCGTCGCGCGCGTTGAGCAGGAGGTTGGTGAAGACCTGCTGGAGCTTGCCCGCGTTGGCGTAGACGCGCGGCAGGTCCTGCTCGTACTCGCGCTCGATCTCGACGCGGCTCTGGCGAAGCTGCGGCTCCAGCAGTTGCAGCGTGTCGTCGAGCACGCGGCTCAGGTTGACCTCGGCGAACTCCGTGGCGCCGCCCGTGCGCGAGAAGTTGAGGAGGTTGTTGACGATGCCGGTGGCGCGGTCGGTCTGCCGCCGAATCTTCTGGAGGAGCGCGTGCTTCGGGTCGGTGTCGGCGAGCATGCCGAGCAGCATCTGCGTGTAGGACGAGACGCCCGTCAGCGGCGTGTTGATCTCGTGCGCGACGCCGGCGGCGAGCAGGCCGATGGAGGAGAGCTTCTCGCGCTGCTGCAACTGCTCTTCGAGCCGGACGCGGGCGGTCACGTCTTCGAGGACGACGAGCACGCCGCCCGGCACGGCGGCGTCGGCGCGCTTCAGGGGCGCGAGGGCGATGTTAAGTATCAGCGTGCGCCCGGTGCGCGTCGCCGTGTGGAGCTTGTAGATGTTGCGCAGCTCGGCCAGCCCCCAGCCCTGCGGCCCGAGCGCCTGCCGGAGCGTCTCGGCGAAGTCCTCGGCGAAGAGGTCTTCGACGCTCTGCCCCGTCGCCTCGTCGCGGCGCAGGCCCAGCATCTCTTCGAGCGCCGAGTTGCAGGCCGTGACGCAGCCCTCGGCGTCGGCCGTCAGTATCCCGACGTTGATGGACTCGACGATGGACTCGTTGAACTCCTTGAGGAGCGCCAGCTCCTCCGCGCGCTCCTTCTGCTCCTGGTAGAGCAGGCTGTTCTCGATGGCGACGGCGACGTAGCCCGAGACGGTGCGCAGGATTTCCAAATCCTCCGACGAGAGCAGCGCCCCGCCCGTCGAGCGGCCGAGGCCGATGACCGCCACCATCCGCCCGCGCACGACGCACGGCACGTAGTAGTGGAGCGTGCGGCGGACGAAGCCGTTCGTCTCGGGCGGCATGTCGAGGCCGTCGGCGCGCACGATGCCGTCCTCGGCCGAGCGCGTGCGGATCATCTCGCGGAAGTCGCGCGGCACGATGACCTCGGACGAGAGCCCGGCGGAGCGCGCCACGCGGTAGCCGGAGCCCGCGCGCGCGTCCTCGACGAAGATGGCGACGCGCTCGACGCCGAGGACCTGCTGGAGCCGGCCGACCAGCGCGTCGAGCAGGGGTTCGAGCGACGTGGTGGCCGAGAGCGTCCTCCCGAAGTCGAGCAGCCCCGCCCGCATGTCGTAGCGCTCGCCGTAGAAGAAGCGGTCGGTGCGCTCCTGCAAAAAGTTCTTCAGCGGCGCGGCCGTCATCACGATCACGGCCATCGCGGCGACCGAGACGATGACGCGCATCGTGATGACGCCCGGCGTGATGACCTCGCCGCCGAAGGCGTAGAGCCCCGCCACGTAGACGACCAACCCGATCATGAGCGCGATGGCCAGCGTGGTCAGCACGTAGACGGCCGTGCGCCGCACGACCATGTCCACGTCCATCAGGCGGTAGCGCACGACCGAGTTTCCGAACGTGAGCGGGATGAGCACGAGCGGGAGGACGGCCGCGTCCGTCATCCACTTCCGCGTCGTCTCGCCCAGGAAGCCCTCGCCCACGCCGAACAGGAACCCGGCCGCGTAGAGCACCGTGAACGGCGCGACCGCGAGCGCCGAGCCCCACACGACCCACTTCAACTGCTGGCGGACGATGGCCGACTCGCTGCGCAGGAAGCGGCGCACGAGCACGAACGAGCCGGCGATGAGCGCCGCCGTCAAAAAGCCCATGGACGCCGCCGAGACGCGCGCCGGGAAGTCCTCGGGCAGCCCCGTGTAGGCCGAGAACAGCAGGCCGAAGAGCCCGTTCGACGGCCAGCGGTTGTGCAGCGACGGCGCGAAGTCGAAGAAGGCCGTCACCACGACGAGCGCGGCCGAGGGCGCGTAGAGCAGGTAGACGAGCCGCGGGTGTCGCTCCGACAGGCGGTAGCGCACGGGGTAGATGGCGCAGAAGTGCAGCAGCACCGGCGCGAAGACCGCGAGGGCCGCGCCGTCGAGGAAGTCCACCGCGAGGTCTAAGTCCTCGTAGGCGCCGTAGGGCTTGTAGAAGTGGAAGACGAAGGCGACGAGGCAGAGCGTGGCGAAGTGGAGCGCGAAGGGCGCCCGCCCGCCCTGCTTGAAGAAGACGAAGAGGCCGACGAGGAGGTAGACGACGCCGATGAGGTTGACGTAGAGGTTGCGCGAGGTGAGCGTCCGCTGCGGCGTCAGGTTCTCGACGTAGACGTAGTAGTAGCGCGTCTCCTCCGGGTTCGAGGGGCGCTCGACGAGGTAGCGCACGCGCCCGCCGACGCCCGCCACCTCCAGATAGTTCTGCACGTCGTAGGCGTTGACGACCTGCTCGTCCCGCTTCTCGTCGAGGCTGACGGCGATGAGCCGGTCGCCCGGCATCACGCCGAAGACGCCCTTGCGGCCGGCGGGCGAGTCGGCCTTGACCGACGAGGCCGTGATGCCCTGCGTGGTCTTGACCCAGTCGATGCCGTCGGTCGGGGGCGCGGGGTGCGTGAGGCGCTGCGCGAAGTTGATCGTGCCGGCCGCGACGAGCACCGCCGCCAGAATCAGCAGCGCCCAGCCCTTCGTCGTCAGCACGGAATCCTTCATCGCTTCACACGCGCCATTCTTTAGTTCGGGCTTGAGGAATACAGCCGCCCTGCTCGACCCGGCGGGCTTGACAGGCCCCTGTGAATCAAAAGTTTTGAAGCAAGCAGTATTCCAGCTTTGACGCCCGCGGCGGCGGGCCTTCGTCCCCGCTCCGGAGACGCTTCGCGCGCGGCGCGAATCCCTGTCCCTGCGTGACCTTATCCCCGCCTCACCCGAACCGCGCGCGCGCCCGGGGGCGGCGGCGCGGGGCGCGCCGATTCAGATTTTCGTAAGCGCCTCCGAAAATTCGGATAAGCCGTTGATACACAAAAGCCCCGCGCCTTCGCCGCGGCCGGCGTGAGAGCGCGGGACTTCTGCTCCAGAGGCGTGCCTGCTTGCTCGCGGCCTCGCTCGGCGCGGCGCTAGAACCTGACCGAAATCCCCCCGCGCAGAGAGCGGCGCACCGCGCCGAGCGAGAGTTGCGTCTCGCCGTCGTCGGCGGAGGTCGTCACGTCGAGGAGGTTGCGCGCGTCAACGGTGGCCTGCGCATGCACGGGCAGGCCGAAGTTCGGCAGCTCCTTCGTGACGACGACGCTCAGGGACGGGTCGTAGACGGCGAGCCGCCCCGCGAACGGGTCGACGGCGAAGACGGCGGCGCGCGGCGAGAAGCGTAAGACCGTGCGCACGTTCACCCCGTCGAGCAGGCTCGCGTCGAGCTGCGCGGCGGCGGTCTGGAAGAAGGAGTTCTGGAAGAGCTGTTCGGGGCTCGCGGCGCGGGCGCCCTCGGCCGAGAGCCGCTGGCCGCGCCCGAAGGCGTAGCCGGCCGAAGCCTTCAGGCGGCTGCTCACGCGCCGCGTGTAGACGACGCGCAGGCCGCGCGCGCCGCCCTGCTGGTTGGCGATGTCGAGGAGCGCCGCGCCGCCCTCGCCCGCGAGCGCGTCGAGCGGGGTGCTCAGGAGCCCGACGCCGCGGCCGCTGACGGTGTCGAAGAAGGCCGTCGCCTCGACCGACGAGGCGTCGTCGAGGATGCGCTCGACGCCGAACTCAAGGCGGTGGCTGCGCTCAAGCACGGCCCGGCCGTCGATGACGGCGACGGCCTGCCCCGGGTTCTCCTTGAAGACGACCTGCCCGCCCTCGAACTCGACGCCGTCGGCGCGCGCGCCCGCGTCCGCGCCCGGCGCGAAGGAGGCGTGCACGCGCGTTCGCGCGTTAGCGTCGAAGGCGACGCCGAGCCGCGGCGTCAACGCCCCGTCCCCGCCCGCGCCCATGAAGCGCGAGTAGTCGAGCCCGACGACGACCACGACGCCGTCGCGCACGACCCACTCGTCGACGGCGCGCACCGAGAGCTGTTCGAGCCTGTCGCCGCGCGCCGACTTGAACCCGAGCCGCGCGCCCGGGCTCTCGGTCAAGCCGGCCCTGGAATAGGTCGGGAGGCTCGCGCCGCCGAAGGTCGCGCTCAGGCGGTGGCGCGCGCCGGCGCGCACGCGCGCGGTCGTTTCGAGCCGCTCGAACTCGCCGGCCTGGCCGGCGAAGATGAGTTCGACCTGCCGGTTGACCGGCGTCGAGACGGCGAAGTTCAGGCCGGCGTAAGCGCCGCGGCCGGGGACGCCCGACGAGGCGAAGTAGGTCTCGACGTAGCCTTGCGTCCGCGTCCGCCCCGTGCGCTCCTCTTCGGGCGCGGCCGACGCCTCTTCTTCGGTCAGGGCGGCGTCCTCGCCGTCCGCGTCCTCAAGCTCTTCGAGCACCTTGCGGACGGTCTCGTCCTCGCCCTCGCCGGCGTTGAAGATGGAGCGGCGCGCGTGCGAGGCGCGGATGCGGAACTTGGGGTCGTCGCGGTCGGCGCGGCGCTCGGGCGTGGTGTTGCCCTGGCCGGCGGGCTGGAGGTTGAAGCGGTAGACGAGTTCGGTCGAGGGCGCGACCTGCACGGACGAGAAGGTGGCGGGCGTGAAGCCCTCGGCCAGCGCGCGGATCAGGTAGCGGCCGGGCGTGACGCGGGCGGCGAAGGTGCCGTCGGCGCCGCTGCGCGTCTCCTTGACGACCTCGTTGAAGCCGTCGCGCAGCACGCGCACCAGCGCGCCCGCCACGGGGTTGCCGCGCGCGTCCAGGACGGCGCCGCTGATGGTGCCGAGGCCGCTCGCGCGGCGCTCGCCGCCCCCGGCGGCGGGGGCCGTCGTCGCCCCACGCGCCGACGCCGCGGCCACCGAGAGCGCCGCGAGCAGCACGGGGAAGATGCGCCAGTTGAATTTTCTCATCGCTGCAAAACCTCCGGGCCGCGCGGCGGGCCCCCGACGCTTGCACACACACTGCCGACGGAAGCGAACCCCTTGAACTTTTACTGTGTCCAGGGCGGCGTCCGGGCGAGGGTCGAAGCTGTCTGGGTGCGCGGCTCCAATCCCGGCGTCACGACGAGCGACACTAATTACAGGCGTAACCCTTCTGGTGTCTCAACCCGCGACAGGCGGAGAGGGCATTTTCCGCCAACCCCGCGGGGGTGTCAAGCAGGTCGTCCCTGAAAAACGGGGGCTTCGGGCCGTGAGATGCGCCCCCGCGGGGGGTTGGTTTGCCCGCCCCCCCGGCGCGTGCTACGATGCGCCTTCCAAAACGAGAGGCGCCGCGAGAGCCCCGGCCCGGGTTTTCCCCGAAGCTTTCCGAAGTAATGACCGAAGAAGTCCAGTTGACCAGACTCCCCAACGGCCTGACCGTCCTCACGGAGCAGATGCCGGGGCTGCGCTCCGCGACGGTGGGCGTCTGGGTCAGGCGCGGCTCGCGCCACGAGCCCGCGGACTGGAACGGCGTCTGCCACTTCATCGAGCACGCCCTCTTCAAGGGGACCGAACGCCGCACGGCGCTCGACATCGCGGTCGAGAGCGACCGCCTCGGCGGCCACTTCGACGCCTACACGACGCACGAGATGACGGGCTTCGCGCTGAAGGTCGTGGACGCGGCCGTCCCCGCCGCCTTCGACCTCCTCTCCGACATGCTCGCGCGCCCCCGCTTCGACGAGGAGGAGCTGCGGCGCGAGCAGCGCGTCATCATCGAGGAGATGAAGATGGTCGAGGACACGCCCGACGAGTTCCTCGCCGAAATCTTCAGCGCCGCCTACTTCCCCGAGCACCCGCTGGGGCGCCCCATCGAGGGCACGGCCGAGACAGTCTCGACCTTCGGCCGCGAGCGCACGGCCGAGTTCCACGCGCGCGCCTACGCGCCGCGCAACCTCGTCGTCGCCGCCGCCGGGAACGTCAGCCACCGGCAGCTCGTCGGGCTGGCAGAGCGCGCCTTCGAGGGCGCGGGCGCCGAAGGGGCGGAAGAGGCGTTCGGCGGCGCGCCGCGCCCCGCCGCGCCCATCCTCGTCCAGCGCAAGAAGGAGCTTGAGCAGGCGCACCTCATCGTCGCCGCGCCCTTCCCCTCCGCGCGCGACGAAGACCGCTACGCCGCGAGCCTGCTCTGCTCGGTCGTCGGCGGCGGCACCAGCTCGCGCCTCTGGCAGCGGGTGCGCGAGGAGCGGGGGCTCGCCTACTCGGTCGGCGCGGTCGGGAGCCACTACACGGACGCGGGCGTCTTCCAGATTTACGCCGGCACGTCGCCCGAGCAGCTCGACGAGGTGCTCGACATCTCGCTCGAAGAGGTGCGGCGCGTGCTGCGCGAGGCGGTGGGCGAGGAGGAGCTGCGGCTCGTCAAGGATCAGGCCGTCGCGTCCATCCTGCTCGGGCTCGAATCGACGAGCGCGCGCGCCGGCACGCTCGCGCGCCAGGAGCTGGTGCACGGCCGCCGCATCCCGCCCGACGAGGTCATCGCGCGCATCGAGGCCGTCACGCCCGAAGACCTTCTGCGGGTCGCCGCCGAGCACTTCAAGACCGAACGGCTCGCGCTCGGCGCGCTCGGCGACCTCAACGGCTTCAAAGTCGACCGCGCACGCCTCGAAGTCTGAAAGCCGGCCGCCGCCGGCGACAGCCTATGAAAGCCTTCAACTGCCCGCAGTGCGCGGCGACGCTCGAATTCGAGCGGATAGACAAGCCGTGGGTCAGGTGCAACTACTGCGACTCGCTGGTGGTCGTGCCCGCCGAGCTGCGCCCGCCGCCGCCGCCGCCCGCGCCGCGCCAAGAGCCGCCGATTTCCTTCGGCGACCGCGAGGCGTCGCCGAAGAAGATCGCCGCGGCCGCCGCGGCGCTCCTCCTGTTCGCGGGCGTCGTCGGAATCCTCATCGCCACGAACCGCCCCCCGAACACGAACCCGCGGACGCAGGCGAACGCCGCCAACGCGCGCGGCCTCTTCCCGACGCCCGCGCCGAAGCCGGCGCCGAAGCCCGAAGGCTACACGGTCGCCTACACCTTCGGCGGCGAGGGCACGGGGCCCGGACTCTTCAAGGACGAGATGTCCGTGGCCGCCGACGAGGCGGGGCGCGTCTACGTCTCGGACGAGACGCGGCGCGTGCAGAGGTTCGACCCCGAGGGGCGCTTCCTCAGCACCTGGAACATCCCCGCGGCGACGAAGTGGTACGACAAGCTCCGCGGCGGCCCGCAGAAGCTCATCGTCAACGAGCGGGGCGAGGTCTACGCCGTGCTGGCCGGCGTCATCCTGAAACTGCAAGGCGAGTCGGGCGAAGTCCTCGGCGCGGCGCACGGCTCGGACTACATACACGACGCGGCGCTCGCGCCCGGGCGGGGGCTGCTCGTCGTCTCGCAGAAGGGGGACGACGACGAGCTGGTCCTCATCGGCGGCGACGGCCGTGCCGCGCGCCGCACGCACCGCTTCGTCAGCGCGCAGCTCGACAAGCGGCTCGAAGTCGAGGCGCTGCGCGTCGCGGCCGGCGGCGGGGGCGAGACCTACGCGCTCTACGCCATTGGCGGCGTCGCCGGCGAGCACTGGTACGACGACGAGGACATCGCCGTCTTCAAGTTCTCGCCCGAGGGCAAGTACCTCGCGCGCTTCGGCGGCCAGGGGCACGAGCCGGGGCAGTACGGCCCGCCCTCCGCCATCGCGGCCGACGCGCGGGGCCGCGTCTACGTCTGCGAGTCGTTCGACCGCGTGCACGTCTACGCCGCGGACGGCCGCTACCTCAGGACGCTCAAGGCCCCGCACCCGGTCGAGTCGCTCGCCTTCGACGCCGGGAACAACCTTTACGTCGCCGGCGGCCACCGCGTCTCGAAGCTCGTCCCCGACGAATAAACGGCCGGCGCCCAACTTTCCGCCGGCGCCATTTGCCAACGCACGCGCGAGCCTGAATAATTAGCCCCTTCGGCTCGCTCCTTGTTTGAGGCCGACCGCCGAAAGCTCCCGAATGAGACTCACGGTTTTAGGAAGCGGCTCGACGGGCAACGCCGTGCTCATCTGCGCGGGGCAGACGCGCGTGCTCGTGGACGCGGGGCTCTCGGCGAAGGAGACCGCCAGGCGGCTCGCGCTCGTCGGCGAGGACGCCGCGCGGCTCGACGGCGTCGTCATCACGCACGAGCACTCCGACCACGCGGGCGGCCTGCGCGTGCTCCTCAAGTCCCTCCCCTGCCCCGTCTACATCTCGGGCGCGACCCGCGACGCCTACATCCGCGAGAAGGCGCGCAACGACGACGAGCCGAAGAGGCGGGCCGAAGTGCTGCGCGACCGCACCGTCGAAATCTCTTCGAGCCACGACTTCCGGGTAGGCGAGATAGACTTCCACCCCTTCACCGTCCCGCACGACGCGGCCGACAACTTCGGCTTCGTGGCCGCGCACGACGGCGTGCGGGTGGCGACGCTGATGGACTTCGGCTGCGTGACGACGCTCGTCGCCGAACAGCTCCGGGGCTGCGCGGCCATCGTCATCGAGTCGAACCACAGCCGCGACATGCTCAAGGCGTGCGAGGTCTACCCCTGGGAGCTGAAGCAGCGGATACTGTCGCGCACCGGCCACCTCTCGAACGAGGACGTGGCCGTCTGGCTGCGCGACGGCTTCGACGGCTGCGCCGAGCACGTCGTCCTCGCGCACCTCTCGCAGCGCGCCAACAACCCCGACCTCGCCAAGTTCACCGCCGAGTCGGCGCTGCGCGAGCGCGGCGGCCTCTTCCAGCCGGCGACGCGCATCACCCTCTCGCACCACAAAGAGCCGACCCCCTGGATAGAGCTTTGAAGACAGTAGACAGTAGTCAGTAGACAGTAGATTCTGCCCGGCAGAGGTTGACGATGACGACCGCAGGGTTCGAGCGACGAAGGTTCTGCTACTGTCTACTGACTACCGTCTACTGTCTACTTCTTTTTCCCTCCTGCGCCGTGGACGAGCGGCGCGGCGTGCCGTCGGCGGCGCAGGAGGCGGTCGAGCGCGTGACCGAGGACATCGCCGCCGGGCGCGACGCGAAGGTCTACGAGGAGGCCGCCGCCGAGTGGCGCGCGACCGTCTCGGCCGAGGAGAGCGCGCGGACGCTCTCGCGCGTGCGCGAGCGTCTGGGCCGCGTCGAGAGCCGCGCGCTGCACAGGGGGCGCGAGCAGCAGAGCGCGCCCGCGCCGCTCTCGGGCCACGCGCTGGAGCTGGTCTACGAGACGCGCTTCGAGCGCGGCACCGGCATGGAGCGCTTCACCCTCCTCGAACGCGGCGGCGAATGGCTCCTCGCCGGCTACACGGTCACCTCCGACGTTTTGAAATAGTGACGAGTGATGCGTGGCAAGAGAAGGCGGGCCCCGATCTTCTTTCTCGTCACCCGTCACCCGTCACCCGTCACTCATCACTTATGATCGAACGATACACGCTGCCCGAGATGGGCGCGCTCTGGTCGGAGCGCAACAAGTTTCAGAAGTGGCTGGACGTGGAGGTGGCCGTCTGCGAGGTGCACGCGGAGATGGGCACCATCCCCGCGGCGGCCGTCGAAGAGATCAAGGCCAAAGCCTCCTTCACCGTCGAGCGCATACGCGAGATCGAGAAGACGACCGACCACGACGTGATCGCCTTCACGACGGCGCTCGCCGAATCAATCGGCGAGGCCGCGCGCTTCGTGCACTACGGGCTCACCTCGTCGGACGTGGTGGACACGGCCAACGCGCTGCTGCTGCGCGACGCCTGCGGCCTGCTGCTCGGGAAGACGGACGCGCTGCTCGAAGTCCTCCGCCGCCGCGCCTTCGAGTTCCGCGACACGCCGCAGGTCGGGCGCACGCACGGCGTCCACGCCGAGCCGACCTCCTTCGGGCTGACCTTCGCGCTCTGGTACGACGAGACGCGGCGCAACCGCGCGCGGCTGGAGAGGGCGCGGGAGGCCGTCGCCGTCGGCAAGATAAGCGGCGCGGTCGGCGCCTTCGCGCACCTCGACCCGGAGGTCGAGGAGAGGGTCTGCGCGCGGCTGGGCCTGCGCGCCGCGCCAGTCTCGACGCAGGTCGTCCAGCGCGACGTATACGCCGAGTACCTGACGACGCTCGCCATCTGCGCCGCCTCCGTCGAGAAGTTCGCCCTCCAGGTCCGCCACTGGCAGCGGACGGAGGTGCGCGAGGCCGAGGAGCGCTTCAAGAAGGGGCAGAAGGGCTCGTCGGCGATGCCGCACAAGCGCAACCCCATCCTGTCGGAGCGTCTGTGCGGGATGGCGCGGGTCGTGCGCGGCTACGCCGTGGTGGGGCTGGAGAACGTCGCGCTCTGGCACGAGCGCGACATCTCGCACTCTTCGGCCGAGCGCGTCGTCCTGCCGGACGCGTCCGTCGCGCTCGACTACATGCTGGCGAAGGCCGCCTCGCTCCTCGACACGCTCGTCGTCTACCCCGGGCGGATGCTCCAGAACCTCGCGGCCACGCGCGGGCTCGTCTACAGCGGGCAGCTCCTGCTCGCGCTCACGCGCGCGGGCGTCTCGCGCGAGCAGGCTTACGAGTGGGCGCAGCGCAACGCGATGAAGACCTGGGACGAGGGCGGCGAGTTCCGCGAGCACGTGCTCGCGGACGCCGACATCTCCGCCCGCCTCACGCGCGAAGAGGTCGAGGCCGTCTTCAAGCCCGAGGCATACATGCGTAACGTCGGCAAAGTCTTCGCGCGCGTCTTCGGCGAAGCCTGAGCCCGCCCGAACCCCCGGAGGAGCCTTGTCTGACGACTCACTCAGACTCATCCCCGCCTCGTCCGTCTCGGTCGAGGAGTTCGCCGGGGCGTTCACGGCCGGCTTCAGCGGCTACGCGCACCCGGTCGTCCTCGACGCGACGCGCCTCTCGCGGCGCATGCGGCAGGATCATTACGCCCTTGAGCACTCGATAGTGGCCTACGAGGGCGGCCGCGCCGTCGGCGTCGCCGTGCTGGCCGTGCGCCGCGAGGAGGGCTGGGTGCCCGGGCTCGGCGTCATCCCCGAGAGGCGCGGGCGGGGACTGGGGCGGCGGCTGATGGCCGAGCTGCTCGCGCGCGCGCGCGGCTGCGGCGTGCGCAGGCTCCGGCTCGAAGTCCTCGCGCGCAACGCGACGGCGCGGCGCATCTACGAGGAGCTGGGGATGCGCGTCGTGCGCGACCTGCTGCTGTTGGAGCGCGGGGCCGCGCCGCCCGCCGCCGCCGCCGCCCCGCGCGCCGCGCCGCGCCTGAAGGAGGCAGACCCCGTGGAGCTGCTCGCGCACTTCCAGAGGCTGCACGCGGCGCGGCCGCAGTGGTCGCGCGACCTGCCCGCCCTGCTCGTCCGCGGCGGGATGCGCGGCCTCCACCTCGGCGACCGCGCGCGCCCGTCGGCCTACGCGCTGCTGACCGAGGGCACCGACGGCTTCACATACCTCTCCGACCTCGCCGCCTCGGACGCCTCGCGGGCGCGCCGCCTCTGCGCGGCGCTCGCGTGCTTCGAGGTGCCGCTTAAGGTCATCAACGAGCCCGAGCGCGGCCTCTTCACCGCGCCGCTCGTCGAGCACGGCTTCCGCGAGGTCGAGCGGCAGAACGAGATGGTCGTCGAGCTGTGAGCGGCGGGGAAGCCGCGGCCTTGAACGCCGGCGTGTCTTCGATTAACTTTGAACCTTGGACTCGGAACTCTGAACTTTCGGGGGAAGGCCGTGAAAGCAAAAGTCTACGTCACACTCAAGTCGGGCGTGCTCGACCCGCAGGGCAAGGCCATCCGGCACTCGGTCTCGCTGCTCGGCTACGGCGGCGTCGCCGACGTGCGCCAGGGCAAGTACTTCGAGATCGCGCTCGACCCCAGCCTGGGCGAAGAGCGCGCCCGCGAGACTGCCGAGGCGCTCGCCCGCGACGTGCTCTCAAACCCCGTCATCGAGGACTTCCGCGTGGAGGTGGGGGAGTGAAATTCGGAGTCATCGTCTTCCCCGGCTCGAACTGCGACCACGACGCCTACCACGTCATCTCGAAGCACGTCGGCCAGCCCGTAGACTTCATCTGGCACCGCGACACCGACCTCTCGACCTACGACGCGGTCATCATCCCCGGCGGCTTCTCCTACGGCGACTACCTGCGCGCCGGCGCGCTCGCCGCCCACTCGCCCGTCATGGCCTCGGTCAAGGAGTTCGCCGGCCGCGGCGGCGTCGTCCTCGGCATCTGCAACGGCTTCCAAATCCTCTGCGAGTCGGGGCTGCTGCCCGGCGCGCTGATACGCAACCGGGAGCTGCACTTCGTCTGCCAGCACGTCAACGTGCGCGTCGAGACGACCGAGTCGCCCTTCACGCACGGGCTGCGCGCCGGCCGGGTCCTGAGCCTCCCCGTGGCGCACGCCGAGGGCAACTACGTCTGCGACGACGAGACTTTCGAAGAACTCGTCCGCGAAGACCGCGTCGTCTTCCGCTACTGCGACGCGGGCGGCGGACTCGGCGAGGCGTCGAACCTCAACGGCTCGCGCGACCACATCGCCGGCATCTGCTCGCGGGGCCGCAACGTGCTCGGGCTGATGCCGCACCCGGAGCGCGCGTGCGAAGACCTGCTCGGCTCAACGGACGGGAGCCCCATCTTCCGCTCGCTCGCCGCCACGCTCGCCGCCTCCCCGCGTTGAAGAAGAGGGGGAGGGGCGAAGACGGGGGCGCGGGCGGCGGCGTCCTCACGTGGGATGAGGTCAGCCGCACGCACCCCGTCCGCAACGGCGTCTACCAGCGCGGCGGGCGCCTCGTCTCCCTGCTCACGGACTTCGGCCGCATCAACCCCTGCTACCCGGACGCCCTCTCCGCGGACGGCGAGACCATCAGCTACACGGGCGAGGGCCGGCACGGCGACCAGCACCTCTCGCCCGGCAACCGCGCGCTCCTCGCCGCCGTCGAGACCGGCCACGCCGTCCCGCTCTTCAACAAGCTCGGCACGGGGCGCTGGCAGCTCACCGGCCACTGGCGCGTCACCTCCGCCGAGCACCGCTACGACGAGGCGGAGCGCCGCATGCTCTGGCGCTTCACGCTGAAAAAAGCAGGCGGTGGGGGGCTAAGAACAGTAGACAGTAGACAGTAGACAGTAGGCTCTGCTCGGCGGAGGTTGACGATGACCGCGGCGGTGTCCGGGCGACGAATGCTTTTCTACTGACTACTGACTACTGACTACTGTCTACTTGTACTATCGCCTTCCAACTGCCTACTGCCTACCCCCGCCCTCCCGGCTTTGAACTTTGCACGCGGTTTCGCTAAGCTGTCGTCGCTCCCCTCCCACTTCCCGAAACCAAGGAGTTGAGGCCAGACCATGAAGAAGCTCTCCGCCGTCGCATTCCTCCTCGCGCTCTCGTTCACGTTCGCCGCGCGCACGCTTCCGTACGCCTCCGCGGCCGACACGCCGGACGCGAAGGCGGCCGTCGCCATCGGCGCGGTCGTCCCAGACTTCACGCTGCCCGACGCCGACGGCCGCGAGCACACGCTCGCCTCGCTCAAGGGCAAGTCGGGCACGCTGCTCATCTTCATCGCGACCCGGTGCCCGGTCTCGAACGCCTACAACGCGCGCATGCAGAAGCTGGCCGAGGACTACCGCGCGCGCGGCGTCAACGTCGTCGGCATCAACTCGAACTCGACCGAGCCGGCCGCCGAGGTCAAGCAGCACGCCGCCGAGAAGGGGCTCACCTTCACCATCCTGAAGGACGCCGGCAACCAGGTCGCCGACCGCTTCGACGCGCAGGTCACGCCCGAAGCCTACCTGCTCGACGCCTCGGGCAAGCTCGTCTACCGCGGGCGCATAGACAACTCGCGCAACGGCGACGCCATCACATCCAGCGAGCTGCGCGACGCCGTCGAGGCGGTGCTCGCCGGCAAGGCGGTCGCGAAGCAGGAGGTCAAAGCCTTCGGCTGCTCCATCAAGCGCGGCTGAAAGACGGGGGGAGGGGTCGAGACTTGAGTTCCAGAGCTTTACTGCTGGCGTGCGCGCTCTCCGCCGCGGCCCTCGCGGCCGCGGCGGGCGCCTCCGCGCAGAAGAAGCAGCCCGCGCAGAAGCCGAAGGACGCGCACCGCGGCGGCGAGGCCAAGCCCGCCCCGCGGCCGAAGGTGACGGAGATAGACGAGGCGGCGCTCAAGTCGCTCATCGGCACGGGCGCGGGGCGCGCGCGCCCGCTGCTCGTCAACTTCTGGGCGACGTGGTGCGGCCCCTGCCGCGAGGAGTTCCCCGACCTCGTCAAGATACGCGGGCAGTACGCGCCCGAGCGCCTCGACTTCGTCCTCGTCTCGCTCGACGACCCCGTGGACATCTCGACCGTCGTGCCGGACTTCCTGTCCGAGCAGCGCGCCGCCGCGCTGCCCGCCTACCTCCTGCACGCGGTGGACGACGGCGACGCCATCAACATGATCGACCCGACCTGGGGCGGCGAGCTGCCCGCCACCTTCCTCTACGACCGCTCGGGCGCGCTCGTCTTCAAACACAAGGGGCGCATCAAGCCCGACGAGCTGCGCGCCGCCCTCGACGAGGCGCTGAAGGACAAGCCGCAGTCGGCCTCGGCGCAGAAGTAGCGCCCGCCCCGCCCGCCCGGTTTGGAGAAAACGGCGCGAGCCTTTATCCTGTGCTGTCCTGCTGGACAGTCGAACAAGGCCGCCGCCGTTTCTCGTCATGAACCCTGAGACAATCACCCCGGAAGTCGTCGCCGCACACAACCTCACCCCCGAAGAGTTCGAGCGCATACGCGAGCTGCTCGGGCGCGAGCCGACCTTCGTCGAGCTGGGCGTCTTCTCCGTGATGTGGTCGGAGCACTGCTCCTACAAGTCCTCGCGCACACACCTCAAGCGGCTGCCGACCGGGGGCGAGCGCGTCATCGTCCCGCCGGGCGAGAACGCCGGCGTCGTGGACGTGGGCGACGGCTGGTGCGCCGCCTTCAAGGTCGAGTCGCACAACCACCCGTCCTTCATCGAGCCCTTTCAGGGCGCGGCCACCGGCGTCGGCGGCATACTCCGGGACATCTTCACGATGGGCGCGCGCCCGGTCGCCGCGATGAACTCCCTGCGCTTCGGCCGCCTCTCGCACCCCGAGCACGGCCGCCGCAACCGCGCGCTGCTCGCGGGCGTCGTCGCAGGCATCGCGCACTACGGCAACGCCTTCGGCGTGCCCACGGTCGGCGGCGAGGTCGTCTTCGACGACGCCTACGGCTTCAACCCGCTCGTCAACGCCTTCGCGCTGGGGCTCGTCCGCCACGACCAGATATTTTTCGGGAAGGCCGCGGGGGTCGGCAACCCCGTGCTCTACGTCGGCGCGAAGACCGGCCGCGACGGCATCCACGGCGCGACGATGGCCTCGGCCGAGTTCGACGAGGAGGCGCTGGAGAAGCGGCCGACCGTGCAGGTCGGCGACCCGTTCCTCGAAAAGCTCCTGCTGGAAGCCTGCCTCGAAGCGATGCGCGCGGGCGCGGTGGCCGGGATTCAGGACATGGGCGCGGCGGGACTGACCTCCTCGTCGTGCGAGATGGCGGCGCGCGCCGGCAACGGCATCGAGTTGGACCTCTCGCTCGTCCCGCAGCGCGAGCAGGGGATGACGGCCTACGAGATCATGCTCTCCGAGTCGCAGGAGCGCATGCTCATCGTCGCGCACAGCGGCCGCGAGCGGCAGGTCATCGACATCTTCCGCAAGTGGGATTTGGACGCGGTCGTCATCGGCCGCGTCACCGACACCGGCAGCGTCGTCGTCGTCCACGACGGCGCGAGGCTCGCCGACATCCCCTCGAAGTACCTGACCGACGAGGCGCCGCGCTACGAACGCCCGATGAGGCCGAGGGAGGGGGCCGGCGAGCCCTTGAGCGTCCGCGCCGCCGCGGGCGACCCGACGCTCTCGGGCGAGCCGGGCGCGAGCGTCGGCGGGGGCTTAGACATCATCTCGCCCGCGCCGCCGACCGCGCCGGCCCTGAGCCCGGAGTCCGGACTACGGGCTGCGGGCTCCGGACGCGACGACCACGACGAGTCGCTGCGTCTCCTCCTCGCGTCGCCGAACCTCGCCTCGAAGGAGTGGGTCTACAGGCAGTACGACCACATGGTGCGGACGAACACGGCCGTGCTGCCGGGCGCGGACGCGGCCGTCGTGCGCATCAAGGAGACGCGCCGCGCGCTCGCCATGTCGCTCGACGGCAACGGCCGCTACTGCGCCGTCAGCCCGCGCGAGGGCGCGCGCCTCGTCGTCGCCGAGTCGGCGCGCAACGTCGTGTGCGTCGGCGCGCGCCCCCTCGCTATCACGAACTGCCTGAACTTCGCGAGCCCCGAGCACCCCGAGGTGATGTGGTCTTTCTCCGAGACGATTGACGGCATGGCCGAGGCGTGCGAGGCGCTCTCGACGCCGGTCGTCTCGGGCAACGTCTCCTTCTACAACGAGACGGAGGGGCGCGGCATCCACCCGACGCCCGTCGTCGGCATGGTCGGCCTGGTCGAAGACGTGCGCCGGGTCGTCACACAAGGGTTCAAGCGCGAGGGCCACCTGATAGCCCTCGTGGGCGAGAGCGGCGAAGACCTTGAGGCCACCGAGTACGAGGCGGCAGTGCTGGGGCGGACGGTCGAGGAGATGATCGCGTCGGGCGCGCGCGTCCCCCGGCTCGACCTCGCGCGCGAGCGCGCGGTGCAGCGCGCCGTGCTGCTCGCGGCGGAGGAGGGCCTGCTCCAGTCGGCGCACGACTGCTCGGACGGCGGGCTCGCCGTCGCGCTCGCCGAGTGCTGCTTCTCCTCGCTCGGCCGCGCGGGTCTGGGCGCGTCGGTCGAGCTGGGCGGGGAGCTTTCGGCCGCGGCGCAGCTCTTCGGCGAGACGCCCTCGCGCGTCCTCGTCAGCTTCGACGAGTCGCAGCGCACGCGCCTTGAGCGCATCGCCGCGCAGGCCGGCGCGCCGCTCAAGGTCGTCGGCCGCGTGGGCGGCGCCCGCCTCCGCGTCAAGGCCGCGGGCGCCGAGCAGGTCTCGCAGGAGGTCTCCGAACTCGAAGCGCTCTGGCGCGGCGCGCTCGGCTCAAGACTTCAGGCCGAGGTCATCGCCACCGCGGCGGAGTAGGAAGACGATTGGCAGCGGGCAGTGGGCAGTTAGGGTAAGTAGACAGTAGACAGTAGACAGTAGACAGTAGGAAAGAGAGGGCGGCGCGCCGGCTCATGGCTCAGGCGCGCCGTCCGTTTCTTAATCTACTGTCTACTGTCTACTGTCTACTTGCCCTGACCGCCTACTGCCTGCCGTCCTTCATGTCCGCCGGGCGACGATGTCGAAGGAGACTTTCAGGCGGTCGCGGACGCGGACGGTGCCGTGGAAGGCGGCGGTCGCGGGGACTTTGAAGTCGCTCCGCTTGATGTCGAACTCGCCGCGCGCGCGCAGCTCGCCGCCGCGCAGCGTGACCTCGACGGGGATGACCGTGTGGCGCGTCACGCCGCGCAGCGTGAGGTCGCCGCCGAGCTTGATGCGGAAGAGGTCGCCGCCGGCCGGCTCGACCGAGACGTCCGTGCTGCGGAAGGTGATCTCGGGGTACTTGTCGGCTTCGAGGACGGCGTCGCGCAGCTCGCCGTTGATTATCTTCTTCTGCTCCACGGTGAAGACCTCGCGCGTCTCGGCGAGCGAGGCCGCGCGCACGGCGAGCGTGAGCGAGGCCGGGCTCACGGAGCCGGGCGTGAGGCGTGCCTCGCCCGTGAACTCGCTCGCCGCGACGAGGTGGTCGTGCCCCTTGAACCAGAGCGGGCCGCCCGCGAAGGCGCGTATCACGAACTTGCTGCGCGCGGCGTCGAGCCTGTAGACGGCCGCCGCCCCCTGCCGCCGCGCCCCCCCGGCCGCGCCGCGTGCGCCGCCCGCCGCCGCCGCCGCCCCCTGCGCGAGCAGCGCGGCGAGCGCGAACGCCGAAAGCTTCCCTAGTCTCATCACGACGAACCTCCTTATCACGATCAGCGCGCGAGGCTCTCGCAGAGCTTCCGCGCGAGCAGCTCGCCGGCGACGCGGTGGCCGCGCTCGTTCCAGTGGCCGTTGCCGAGGTCGCCCGGCCAGCCGTGCAGGAAGACTTTGTGCTCGTCGGCGTAAGCCTGCAACTCCGGCGCGAGCGTGAAGACGGTCAGCCCCTCGCGCCGGCCGAACTCCGCGAGCCGCCGCTCGGGGTAGAAGATGTCCGCGCCCGGCCCCAGCCGCGCGAGGAAGGCCGCGCGCGCCGCCGCCTCGGGGTAGACCTGTATGCCGTTGCTCGCCGTCACGACGAAGAACTTCGCCCCGTGCGCCTCGACCTCGCCGCGCATCTCCAGCAGCAGCCGCTCCGTCAGCCGCCACGCCTCGCGCCAACGGTCGTCCGACGGTTCGAGGTAGATCATGTTGGCGAGGTCTGTGCGCGGGATGGCCTGCGGCGGCTGCGCGCCGGGCGCGGCGGGCCGGCCGCCCGCGGCGGCGGCGTCACGCGCGGCCGCCTCGCGCCGCCCGCGCTCGGCCTCTGCGAGTTGCCGCTGGCGCCGCTCTTCGAGCTTCGCCTTGAGGACGTGGCGCGCCCGCTGGACGGCGTGTGCCACGCGCAGGTTCGAGTAGAGCCAGCGCCCGAGGCGCGCAAGCATCGAGGTGCGGAAGCGGTACTTGCCGCCGTCGCGGAATGAGTCGTCGAGGGCGAGTTCGTCGCCGCGCAGGACGAAGTAGGGGATGTCGTCGGCCTCCTTGAAGGCGCGCACGTTGTCGGTCACGTCGTTGTTGGTCGTCATCTGCAACAGCACGGCGTCGGGCGAGTAGTCCCAGACCTTCTCGCGCAGGGTCAGCAGCTCCTGCGCCGTGCCGTAGCCCGAGACGCCGAAGTCTATGACCTCGACCCCGCGCCCCCCGAGCGCCGGGCACGCGCCGAGCCCGCGTTCGAGGACGGACGCGAAGCCGTCGTTCTGGTCAACCTGCAAAGCCTCCGAGTAGGAGTCGCCGACGAGCGCGACGCGGAAGACGCCCTCGGGCTTGCGCTTCGAGCGCTCGCGGTCGCGCAGTCCGTCGGAGTTGATGCGGACGTAGGCGCGCCCCTCCTTCGTCTGCCAGCCTTCGGCGCCGGGCTCCAGCGCGTAGCCGCGCACGGGGTCGGGCGCGTAAAAGGTCTGGTAGGAGTAGCCGGCCGCGCGCAGGAAGACCTCGAAGACGACGAGCGCGAAGACGACGCTCGCCAGGACGACCGCGGCGCGGACGCGCAAAGAGGGCTTCGGCCTTTTCCCGGGGGCCTGTTCGGGGTTCGTCATCGCTCGCAGGGCGAGGATACAACAGCCGGGGCGCGCGGCAAAAAGTTGGCAGAGGCGCGGGGCGTTCGTGTATGCTGCCCCGGCCGCGGCCGCCCTCGCGCGCCGGCCGCGGGCGCGTCACTCCCGGGATGCACCAGCACGTCATACTCAACCGGCGGCTCCTCGAAGCGGGGCGCGCGCGGCTGCACGCCGTCACGGCCGCGGCGCTCTACGGCCGCGGCGTCTACACGACCGTCGCCGTGCACAAGGGGCGCCCCTTCCTCTGGGACGCGCACTGGTCGCGGCTGCTCGCGCACGCCGAGAGCGCGGGCGTCGAGTGCGACTTCGGCGACAACGAGGCGGCGCTGCTGCTCGCGCGCCTCGTCGAGGCCAACGGGGTCGGGGAGGGGCGCGCGCGCGTCCACCTGCTCGCGCGGGGCGTGAGCGGCCGCTGGAAGATGGGGCGCGAGGGGCGCGCCTCGGACCTCCTGATGTTGACGGCCGACGCATGGCCCCGGCCCGAAGCGCTGGCGCTCACCGTCTCGCCCTACCGCATCAACACGCACTCGCCGCTCGCCGGCGTCAAGACCGTCGGCCGGCTCGAACACGTCCTCGCGTGGGAGGAGGCACGCTCGCGCGACTTCGACGAGGCCGTCGTCTGCAACGAGCGCGGCGAGGTCGCCTCGGCGACGACGGCCAACCTCTTCTGGGTCAAGCACGGCACCGTCCACACGCCCGCGCTCGCCACGGGCGCGGTCGCGGGCACGACCCGCGCGCGCGTCATCGGGCTGGCCTCGGAGCTGGCCGTCCCGCTCTCCGAGGGCGCGCACACGCTCCACGACATGACCGACGCCGAAGAGATATTCCTCACCTCGGCCGCGCTCGGCGTCGCGCTCGTCACCGCCTTCGACTACCACCGCTACACCGTGCCCGTCGGCAGCCCCGCCCTGCGCCTGCGCGAAGCCTACCGCCAGCTCACGCTCGACCCCGACGAGCCCGAGCCCGAGCCCGAGCGGGGACGGGGGGATTGATTCATTTGTTCATTGGCTCATTGATTCGTCGAAAAAATGAATCGACTAACAAATCCCGCAATCGTCAATCCGTAAGATTCTTGCGCCGGGCGGGCGGGTTTTGTGCTAACCTCGCCCGCGCAAACCGAAAGCAGTTTGAAAGCCCGGGCGGCCGACGACGCGCGCGTCTCAACTCTCGCGCGCACGCCCTCCGCCCCCCGTCCGCCGACGCCCGTGGGCAGTTCGAGCAGGGGCACGGACGAGCACGCAGTCCATCCAGAGAAAATTTCGGAGGAATGAGATGTTCGACCCAAGCTTGCATCTTCCCGTCAGTCTCGCGATGTTCGACGGCATCTTCCACGCGCCGAGCGGGCAGGAGGTGGCCCGCATCATCATGCGCTGGGGCCACTTCGTCGGCGGCATCACGTGGATCGGGATGCTCTACTTCTTCAACCTCGTCAACGTCAACTTCATGAAGGCGCTCGACGCGCCGACCAAGAAGGTCGTCGTCCCGAACCTGATGCCGAAGGCGCTCTGGTACTTCCGCTGGGGCGCGGTCGTCACCGTCCTGGCGGGTCTCGGCTACTACGCGATGTACATCCTGCGCGGCGACGTGACGAACGCCAACAGCGACAACGCCGACGCCAACACGTGGGTCATCCTCCTCGTGTGGCTCGTCATCGCCGCGGCGGCGTGGGCCGTCTTCGCCTACGTGCTGCTGCCGAACCTGAACAAGGACGGGAAGATTCTGGCGGCGGCGACCGCCGGGCTCGTCATCGCGCTGGCCGTGGCCGAAATCTGGTGGCTCGACTCGCAGTTGACGGGGCGGCGCGACCACTGGGCGAGCAACAAGACGCTCTCCATCGGCGTCGGCGGCGCCCTGGGCGTCATCATGCTCCTCAACGTGTGGGGCATCATCTGGCCGGCGCAGAAGCGCATCATCGCCGCCACCGAGGCCGGCACGCCGCCCGACGCCCGGCTCGCGCGCCACGCCTTCCTCGCCTCGCGCGCCAACGCCTGGCTCTCGCTCCCGATGCTCTTCTTCATGGCCACCTCGCACGGCGACTACATCATCTTCGGCAAGAACGCCGCCTGAGGGGGAGTAGAACGAGTAGACGGTAGACAGTAGACAGTATACAGTAGACAGTAGGAAAGAGAGGGCGGCGCGCCGGCTCATGGCTCAGGCGCGCCGCCCGTTTCTTATCTACTGTCTACTGTCTACTGTCTACCGTCTACCGTCTACTGTCTACCCCCTCCCAACCCCTTACTGCCTACCCTTCTCCGCTCCCGCCCCGCGCCGTTTTGAGTTTATAATCCTCGCAAGACTCAGCCGAGCGACAAGCCGGAATCAGGGAAGTCCGCGGAGCGCGTGCGCCCGCGGGCGGCTTCCGTTCGGCCGGGCCCGTCGCCTCGCCGCCGGGGTTACCGCACTGATCGCAAGGAGAAAGTAATGACAGACATCAAGACCTACACGGCCAAGCAGTTCGACCTCTCGGGCCTGAACGGCATCTCCGACCGGACTCTGGAGATGCACTTCAAGCTCTACGAGGGCTACGTCACCAACACCAACACGCTGACCAGCAAGATCGCCGAGATACTCTCGGACGGCAGGGTCGACCAGGAGGAGATGCCCGCCTACTCGGAGCTGACCCGCCGCATGGGCTTCGAGTACAACGGCATGGTGCTTCACGAGTGGTACTTCGGCAACATGAGGAAGGGCTCGACGACGACGGACCCCGAGCCGAACTCTGACTTCTACAAGCTGGCCGAAGGCTCCTTCGGCTCTTACGACATCTGGAAGACGGACTTCATGTCGGTGGGCAAGATGCGCGGCGTGGGCTGGGCGGTCTGCTACCAGGACCCGACGAACGGCCGGCTCTCGAACCACTGGATCACGCTGCACGAGGTCGGCAACGTCGCCGGCTTCGTCCCCGTCCTCGTGATGGACGTGTGGGAGCACGCCTTCCTGCTCGACTACAAGCCGGCCGACCGGCCCAAGTACATCGAGGCGTTCTTCTCCAACATCGACTGGGCGGCCTGCGAGCAGCGCTTGCGGCAGGGCGCCGGCTCGCGCCCGGCCGCCGCCGCGGCGACGAAGAGCGAATAGGGCCGGGTCGGCGCCGCCCGCCGGTAGCGGGCGGCGCCGACCCGTTTACGCTGTCCCGTCTTACCCTTTTACCGGAGGCTCCCGATGAAACTCTCTCGACTCCTGCTCGTCACTTGCGCGCTCGCCCTCGCGGCCGGGCTCGCGGGCTGCTCCTCGGACATGAACGCGAACACGGCGAACGCTAACGCCAACGCCAACGCGGCCGCCTCGCCCACGCCGGCCGCGCAGGCGCTCTCGACGGCCGAGCGCCCGCAGAAGATCAAAGACCAGATGCAGCAGCGCGGCGAGCAGGACGCCGCCGCGCCCGCGCTCGCCATCGTCGAGCCGAAGGAGGGCGCGACCGTCAGCGGCTCGGCCGTCAGGCTGAGCCTCAAACTCGCGGGCGACCTCAAGGGCTACCAGCCGCACAAAGACCCCGCGACGGGGATGGGCAACCACATCCACGTCATCCTCGACAACCAACCCTACGAGGCTTACTACGAGCTGGGCCGGCCCTTCGAGCTGCGCAACGTCTCCGAGGGGCCGCACACCATCCGCGTCTTCGCCTCGCGCCCCTGGCACGAGAGCTACAAGAACGACGGCTCGTTCCAGATGGTCTCGTTCACGGTGAAGGGCGGCGGCGACGCTTCGCAGCCGACGACGACGAACGGCGGCCAGAAGATGGCCGACAACGCCAACGCGCCGAAGACGCCGCCGACCCTGGTGCCCTCGCCCGGCACGTCGCCCGCGCCCGCGGCCACGCCGGGGCCGGAGGGCAAGGACATGCAGCCCTCGACCGGCGGCAGCGTAGACCGCGCGAAGCCGCTCCTCACCTACAGCCGGCCGAAGGGCGAGTACAAGGGCGCGGACGCCGACGCCATCATGATCGACTTCTGGCTCTCGAACGCACGGCTTCAAGGCGACGGCGGCGAGTACCGCGTGCGCTACGCGGTGGACGGCGGCGAGGCGAAGTACATCGACAGGTGGGAGCCCCTCTGGCTCTCGGGCTGGACGGCGGGCAAGCACACCGTCCGCCTCGAACTCGTCGACAGGTCGGGCAACGTCGTCGACAACGGCGGCTACAACTCGACCTCGCGCGACATCACGGTCACGAAGTAGGGAGTAGACAATAGACAGTAGACAGTAGACAGTAGTGAAGAGATAAAGGCAGCGCGGCTCTCATCGGTCAATGATGAGAGCCGCGCTGCCTCTTATTTCCTACTGTCTACTGTCTACTGTCTACTGTCTACTCCCTACTACCTACTTCCCTTCACTGCGCGCCGAGCTTCTTCTTCTCGGCGAGCGCCTCTTGGTGGAAACGGTCGGCGGGCTGGCTGGCGTCGATGACGGCGTCGAACTCGCGGAGCGCCTCGTCGCGCCGTTCGAGGTGCGCGAGGATGCGGCCGCTGGAGAGGCGGGCGCGCATGACGACGGCGCGGTCGGTGTCGGGCGTCGAGAAGAGGACGGCCTGCCGGAAGTGCCCGAGCGCGGCGTTCAGCCGCTCGGCCTGGAGCGCCTCGTCGATGGCCTCCTGCGCCGAGAGCGAGGCCGCCTGCCCCAGCGCGAAGTAGACGAGCGGCTCCTGCGCGTACTCGCCCTTGAGCGCGGCGAGGCGCGCCTCGGCCTCCTCGTAGTTGCGCACGCGCAGCAGCTCGTTCACGTCGCCCAAGCTCTTCAGGAGCGCCGCGCGGCGCGGGTCGGCGGGCTGCGCCTCTGACGGCTGCGCGGCGCGCGCCTCCGACGTGCGGCGGCGCGACTCGGCGGCGCGCGCGACCGCCGCGGCGTACTCCTCGGGGCGCTTCAGCTCGCGCTCCGGCCGGAAGGCCGCCACCATGTCGGGGATGAAGTTCGCCACGTCGAAGCCCGCGCCCTCGAAGCCGCGCAGTTGCTCGGAGAAGTGGAACGAGAGCACCGCGCCGCGCTCGTACGCCTCGGCCAGTTGCGCCGTGACCGAGTCGGCGATGGCCGACTCGCGCTCCTTCGACTCCTTCAGCGCGGCGTCCTTCGCCGCCTGGGTCGTGGCGTCCTGGAGCCTGCGGCTCGTCTCGATTTGCATCACGCGCAGGCGCACCTGCTCGTCCATGCGCGCGTCGGCGGCCGCGACGAGCGAGCGCGCGACGGCGAGGAAGACGTCCGGCCCGAAGGTGCGCCCTTTGCGCGCCTGCTCGGCGTCGAGGAGCTGCTTTATCTCGGGACGGCGCGCACTGATGTCGCGGCTGAAGCGCGCGACCAAGGGGTCTACGACGAACTGCACGTAGGCGCGGCGCGTCTCGGAGAGGCGCGGGTCAGTGTCGGGCGGGACGACGGCGTAGTAGTCGTCGCCGACGGCGCGGAAGTTGACCGCGCCGGGCGCGGCCAGCAGGTCGGGCACGAGGCGGAAGCGGCGCTCGCGCTCGCGCACGACCGTCACCCGCTTCGCCTCCTGCTTCTTCTTCGCCTGCGCGGCGGCGGCCGGGTCTGCGACGGCGACGCGCTCGCTGATGAGCAGCTCGGGGCGCGTGTTGAGGTAGGCGAGGACGCCGCGCGCCATCTCTATCGTCTGCGCGCGCATCTTGTCGCCCGCGGCGCGGTGCATCTGGACGTAGGCGTCGAGGCGCGCGGCGAAGGCGGGCTGGCGGTAGAACTCGCGCAGCAGCGGCACGAAGTCGAGGACTTCGAGGACGCCGCCGGGCAGGTCGTCCGAGCGCGCCGGCGCGTCGAAGGCGGGCGGCGGCCCGAGCGTGTAGGCGAGCGAGACGTAGCGCGCCGCCTGCTCGGCGGCCGTGACGCCCGCGCCCCGGAGGGCGTTGCGCGAGTAGAAGTCCTGCATGCGCCTGCGCAAGCTCTGGTCGAGCCCCGAGAGGTCTTTGCGCACCAGCTCGCGGAAGACCGTCGGGCGCTCGCCCGCGGGCGTCGGGTCCCACCCGGCCGAGTCGAGCGCGGCCATCATCGCGACGAGCCGCGGCTCGGGGGTGATCTCGATGCCGAAGTCGGTCAGGCCGAGCGAGGCTACGGGGACGGGGCGCGGCGTCGGCGTCGGGGCCGGCCGCGCGGGCGTCTGCCTCTGCGTAGACTGCGCCGCCGGCTGCTGCCGCGCCGAGGCCGCCTGCGCGCACAGGAGCGCGGCGAGGAGGGTGGTCAAAAACTTCTTCATCACGAACCTTAGAGTCTGTTTTTCCTGCGTTGGTTGGCGCGCAGGAGTTTCAGGGTAACAGGGTAGGCGGCCAGCGAACAAACGACGGACAGCACCGTCCCGCCGACGGCGAAGGGCAGGAGCACGCCCCAGAACTGCGCGGAGAGTTCGCCCCAGTAGGCGGCCGTGAGCAGGTGCGGCTCGCGCAGGAGCGCCATCCCGCCCGGGGGGAGCGCGACGGGGCGGCCCAGCAGGAAGGCGCCGACGGCGTACGAGGCCAGGATGATCGGGACGAGCGTCAGGAAGGGGTTGTTGACGAAGGTGCCGGCGTAGATGGCGACCTTGTTGAAGCGGAAGAGGAGGGCGAGCGCGGTCGCCAGAATCGTGTGCAGGCCGAGGAGGGGCGAGAAGGCGATGAAGACGCCGACCGAGAAGGCGAGCGCCGTCCGCTCCGGCGGGTCTTCGAGCGCGAGCAGGCGGCGTACGGAGGCGCGAAGCATGACTCGGTGACGGGTGACGAGTGATGAGTGATAAGGAAGGAGCGGAAGAAGCCTCCCCCTTCACCCGTCACTTATCACCCGCCACTCATCACTACTTGAAGCTGTTGAGGGCCTCGGGCTCGGCGGAGTAGGTGTCGAAGACCGTGAGGAGCTTGGTGATGACGAGCAGCTCCTTGATCTTCTCGCCGAGGCCGAGCATCTTGAGCTGGCCCTTCTCGCGGCTGATGGTCGTGTGGCTGGAGACCAGCTCGCCGATGCCGCTCGAATCCATGTAGCTGACGCCCGACAGGTTGAGCAGAACCTTCTTCTTCCCCTCCTGCACGAGGCGGCGGACGGCGCTGCGCAGGGCGACGTTGCCCTCGCCGATGGTGATCTTACCTTCGAGGTCGAGGACCGTCACGTCCCCTGCCTGACGCTCGCGGATGTTCAGTTCAGCCATTGCGGGAAATCTCCTTGGAATCAAGTAGTCAGTAGACAGTAGTCAGTAGACAGTAGAAGGGCGGCCGTCTGCCGGCAGTCAGGCTTAAAACGTCAATGGCCGGGGCGCGCGCGGCGCCTACTGACTACTGACTACTGACTACTGTCTACTTCTTCTTCACCATTCGCACCAGCGTGCCGCCGCCGGGCGGGCGCTCCCAGCCGACCTCGTCCATGAAGGTGCGCATGAAGAGGATACCACGCCCCGAGGTCTTGAGGATGTTCTCCTCCGCGGTCGGGTCGGGGAGGTGCGAGGGGTCGAAGCCCTGGCCGCGGTCGCGCACCGTCACCACCAGCCCCGCGTCCGTCCCCGCCACGCCGACCTCTACGGAGACCGACTCGTCCTGCCGGTTGCCGTGCAGCACGGCGTTGGTCACGGCCTCGCGCACGGCGAGGTCGATGCCGAACAGCGCGTCCTCGGGGAAGCCGAGGCGCCGCGCGGCGTCCGCCACCGCGCCGGCCGCCTCCTCGATGGCCTCGATGCGGCTCGGCAGCTTGAGTTCGACGGTCTCTTCGGTCACTGTCTCGAAGGTTTGCGGCCCTGCCGGGCGGGACACCACAGTCGGCCCCCGCCCCGGCGGGCGCGGCCAAAACCACACGCTGGAAAGCTCGACAGGAAGCCTGCACGGTTTAACACGCCCGCCGCACGCGTGTCAAGAAAGGCAGTAGACAGTAGACAGTAGTCAGTAGACAGTAGTCAGTAGTGCTCCGCCGGCCGGAAGTTGACGCCGTTACACGGACGATCCACGAACGGCGGTATTTCTACTGTCTACTGTCTACTGTCTACTGTCTACCGCTTTTGCTACCATTGACGCCATGCGTATCAGACCGGCGAGGCGGCTGCGCGGCCGCCTGCGCGTACCCGGCGACAAGTCCGTCTCGCACCGCGCGGCGATGCTGGCCGCGCTCGCCGCGGGGCGCACGCGCGTCGAGAACTTCTCCCCGAGCGCCGACTGCGCCTCGACGCTCGCGGCGCTGCGCGGGCTCGGCGTGAGTGTGGAGCGCGAGGGCGACGCCGTCGTCTTCGTCGAGGGCGTCGGCGGCGAAGGCGCGCCGCGCTTCAGGCGGCCGGCGGCGCCGCTCGACTGTGGCAACTCGGGGACGACGATGCGCCTGCTGGCGGGCGTGCTCGCGGCGCAGCCCTTCGACTCGACGCTCACGGGCGACGCGAGCCTGAGCGGCCGCCCGATGCGCCGCGTCATCGCGCCGCTCGAACTGATGGGCGCGCGCGTCGAATCGGTCGGGGGGCACGCGCCCCTGCGCGTCGGGGGGCGGCGCCCCCTGCGGGCCATAAGCTACGAGATGCCCGTCGCCAGCGCGCAGGTCAAGTCGTGCGTCCTGCTCGCGGGGCTCGGCGCGGAGGGGCGCACGGAGGTCTTCGAGCCGCGCGCGCAGACGCGCGACCACACCGAGCGCATGCTCCGCTGGTTCGGCGCCGACGTGGGGAGGCGCGAACTGCCGGACGAAGGCGGGCGCGTCGCCGTCTCGCTCGAAGGCGGCTCGCGGCTTGAGGCGCGCGACCTGACGGTGCCGGGCGACATCTCCTCAGCCGCCTTCCTGCTGGCGGCCGCGGCGCTCCTGCCGGGCTCGGAGCTGCTGCTCGAAGGCGTGGGGCTGAACCCGACGCGCGCGGCCGTGCTCGACGCGCTCCGCTCGCTCGGCGTCGCGCTTTCGGTCGAAGACCCGCGCGAGCAGTCGAACGAGCCGGCGGGCGACCTGCGCGTGAGGGGCGGCGGGGGGCTCGCGCCGCGTTCGCCGGGCGCGAACGTCATCGGCGGCGGCGCGGTCGCGCAGCTCATCGACGAGCTGCCCGTGCTGGCCGTCGTCGGCGCCGGCGTCGAGGGCGGCATCGAGATACGCGGCGCGCGTGAGCTACGCGTGAAGGAGTCGGACCGCATCGCGGCGACGGTCTCGAACCTGCGCGCGATGGGGGCCGAGGTCGAGGAGTTCGAGGACGGGCTGCGGGTCGCCGGCCCCGCCCGCCTGCGCGGCGCGCGCCTGAGCGCCTACGGCGACCACCGCATCGCGATGGCCTTCGCCGTCGCGGCGCTCGCGGCCGAGGGCGAGACCGAAATCGAGGGCGCGGAGGAGTGCGTCCCCGTCTCCTTCCCCGAGTTCTTCACGCTGCTCGAAACGTTGACGGAGCGATGAGCTTTGAAGGTGAGGCGGGCGGCCGCCGCGTCGTCATCACGGGCTTCATGGGCGCGGGCAAGACGACCGTCGGCCGCGCCCTCGCGCGCCTCCTCGGGGTCGCGTTCCTCGACCTCGACGACGCGGTGACGGCCGCCGAGGGTCGCGGCCCCCGCGAGCTGATCGACGCCGAAGGCGAAGCGCACTTCCGCGACGCCGAGACGCGGGCCCTCCGGCGCGCGCTCGAAGAGGGCACGTCGCGCGTCATCTCGACGGGCGGCGGCGCGTGGACTCTGGCGCGCAACCGCGCGCTCACGGCCTCTCACGGCTGCCTCTCCGTCTGGCTCGACGCGCCCTTCGACCTCTGCCTCCGCCGCATCGCCGAGGCCGGCCGCGCCTCCGACCGCCCCCTCGCACGCGACCCCGCGCGCGCCCGCTCGCTCTACCAGGAGCGCCTCGCCGCCTACGGCCTCGCAGACCTCCGCCTGAGCGTAACGGAAGGGCGCGGCGTCGAAGACCTCGCGGCCGAAATCGCCGCCGCGCTCGTGGGGCGGCTAAGGTAGACAAAGGGGATTTGGCGGCAGCAGCGGGGGGCGGCCTACGCGTATGCCGCCCCCCCGCTG
>DASVWB010000296.1:0-14735 GCA_036389815.1 Pyrinomonadaceae bacterium
CTTGAGCCGGGGGAGGTGTCGGGTCGGCCGGCGGCGTGTTCGCGCCCGGCGGCTGCGGCGGCGGCGGCGCCGCCGGTTGCGCGTCGTCGCTCCTGGGTATTTCGCCGAGCGCCTCGGCGACGATGCGGTCGATGTCTGCGAAGACGCTCGTGATGCGCAGCGTGATGCCGATGTCGCGGTAGGTGACGCCGGGCCGCACCGGCCGCGGCAGGTTCTCGCGCTCTGCCTCCCACGCGGTCTGGCGCGCGGGCTGGCCCGTGAACTCGACGCGCGGGTTCGGCACCTTCTCGAAGCGCAGCGAGTCGGCCGTCACGCGCGCCGTTATGGAAAGGTCTGCGTTCGCGTCCGCCTCCCCCGCGCGCGACGCACGCGCCCCCTCGGCCTCGCGCCGCGGGGCGGACGGCGGCGTCTGCGCCCGCGGCCGACTCTGCGCGCCCGCCTGCGCGCGGGCCCGCGGCGCGTCGGCCGCTGCCAGCAGCAGGCAGACGGCGGCGGCCGACGCGAAGTTGACGACGGCAGTGAGCCTCACTCTCATCCTCGCACACACCTCCGCGCGGCACGCCCGCGCCTGCTCGGGACTCAACTCACGGGGGACTTGAAAGGGGGTTCTCGGACGGCGCGCGTATGATAGCAGAATCTTCGCGCGCGGCAAGGAGGTTTCGGCCCGGCGTGCGCCCTCAGCGGGGCTGGTCGGGGGCGTAGTGTGCGGGCTTGAGGTCGGGCGGGGAGACGCAGTAGGCGACGACGCGGTTGCGGCCGAGGTTCTTGGCGCGGTAGAGCGCGGTGTCGGCCAGCTCGATCAGCTCGATGGGGTCGCGCGCGTCGTCGGGGTAGGCGGCGACGCCGACGCTGATGGTGATGCGCAGCGTCTGGCCCGTCTCGGCGGCCGCGCCGCGGCGGAAGGCCGGGAAGTGGTGCGACTCGACGGCCGCGCGGACGCGCTCGGCGGCGACGAGCCCCTGCGCGCAGTCAGCGTTGAGGAGGAAGGCCGCGAACTCCTCGCCGCCGAAGCGCGCCGCCACGTCGCCGGCGCGCAGGGCGCGCGTGATGAGCGTGCCGACCTCTTCGAGCGTCTGGCTGCCGACGAGGTGGCCGTGCGTGTCGTTGACCGCCTTGAAGTGGTCGAGGTCCATCATCAGCACGCAGAAGGGGCGCGCCTCGGTCTCGGCGCGCGCCGCCTCGCGCCGCAGCTCGGAGAAGAAGGACTTGCTCGTGAGCAGCCCCGTCAGCTCGTCGTGCGCGAGCAGGCGGTGTATCTGGCGCTGGTACTCGCGGTCGATGTCGTCGAGGAGGTCGAAGCGCAGGAGCTGTTCGCCGACCGTCACCTTGTCGCCGTCCTGGAGGTAGGAGTCCGTCACGGGCTCGCCGTTGAGGAGGGTGCCGTTGGTCGAGCCGAGGTCTTGCAGGCGGTAGCGCCGGTCGCCCGTCGAGGGGTCGCGCTCGACCGTGATGCGCGCGTGCATGCGCGAGGCGCGCGCGTCGTTGACGCGCACGTCGGCTTCGAGCGCGCGCCCGAGCGTGACCTCGTCGCGCTCCAAAGGGATGGGCGCGGCCAGCAGCTCGCCGCGCAGGAAGACGAGCGCGGGGTGGCGCGCGCGCGCGGGCGGGCGCGCCGGGAAGGGCACGGTCGTGTCGGCGGCTCTGTCGTCCTGCTCGCGGCTCATCGGCTGCTGCGGCGCGCGTCAGACTTAAGGCAGAAAGAAGAAGAGGGGGCGCGCGGCGGCGTCGGGGCGCGCCCCCGCGCGCATCTTAGCCCGCGCGCGCGGGGCGCGGCAACGCAAAAGTTCCGCGCCGCCGAGCCCCGGCCGTCTTGTCCCGGGCGCGCCGCGCTCCTATAATTCCCTCCAAAGGAGTTTCCCGGCTTGAGTAAAGAAGCGACACTGGATTGCCCCTGGTCGCGGCAGCGCCTGACGGTCGAGCGCGTGACGGAGGCGCGGCTGCCGACCGAGACGGGCGAGTTCCGCATCGCCGGCTACCGCTCGACGACGAGCGACGAGGAGTTCGTCGCGCTCTACAAGGGCGAGATGGACCCGGGGGTTCCGACCCTCGCCCGCATCCACTCGCAGTGCCTGACGGGCGACGTCTTCGGCTCGACGAAGTGCGACTGCGGCCCGCAGCTCCACGCCGCCATGCGGCTCATCGAGCGCGAGGGGCGCGGCGCCGTCGTCTACCAGCTCCAGGAGGGGCGCGGCATCGGCATCATCAACAAGATTCGCGCCTACGCGCTACAGGACGAGGGCGCCGACACGGTCGAGGCCAACGAGCGGCTCGGGCTGGCGGTCGACCTGCGCGAGTACCGGCAGTGCGCCGAGGTGCTCTTCGACCTCGGGCTGTGCCAGGTGCGGCTGATGTCGAACAACCCGCTGAAGCTGCGCGCGATGGAGGAGGCGGGGCTGCGCGTCGTCGAGCGCGTGCCGCTCGAAGTCGAGCCGGCCGACGCCGCCATGCACTACCTCCGCACCAAGAAGGAGAAGCTCGGCCACCTGCTCGACCACATCGAGTAGCCGCGAATAATTTTCAGAGGGGCTGAGAGGCCCGGAGATTTGATTTCAAATTTGAAACCTCAAATTTGAAACCTGAAACCTCCGGGCCTCTCCGTCTCTGCGGTCGGGCCCCCGCCTTTCGGGGGAGGCGGGTCGGAAAAATTTTTTCTCCGCGCGGCCCGTGCTAGACTTGCCCGTCGTGAGCGAACGCATCTACCGCGACCCCGTGCACAACATCATCCGCCTCCGCACCGACACGGAGGAGGGGCGGCTGATGGTGCGCCTCGTCGACTCGTTCGAGTTCCAGCGCCTGCGCCGCATCAAGCAGCTCGGCCTCGCGCTCTTCACCTATCAGGGCGCGGAGCACTCGCGCTTCGCGCACTCCTTGGGCGCGCTCCACCTGATGACGCGCGTGCTCGACCGCCTCTCCGAGCGCTACCGGATACCGGAGGAGGCGCGCGCGGCCGCCCGCGCGGCGGCGCTCCTGCACGACACGGGGCACGGCCCCTTCTCGCACGTCATGGAGAAGGTGCTGCACTTCCACCACGAGGAGTGGACGCGCCGCGCCGTGCTGAGCGAGGAGACGGAGGTCGGCCAAATACTGCGCGACTACTCGCCGGGGCTGCCGCGCGCCGTCGCCTCCATCATCGAGGGCACGTTCCAGCCCGCCTTCCTCGCGCAGCTCGTCTCGTCGCAGCTCGACGTCGACCGCATGGACTACCTGCTGCGCGACTCGCTGATGACGGGCGCGAAGTACGGCAACTACGACCTCGAATGGATAGTCAACGCCATCGAGGTGGACGAGGCGCACGACCGCATCTACGTCTCTGCGCGCGGCCTCTACGCCGTCGAGGAGTATTTGCAGGCGCGCTACTACATGTTCCGGCAGGTCTACTTCCACCGCACGCTGCGCTCCGCCGAGGCCGTGCTGCGCTCGGCCCTGCGGCGCGCGCTCGAACTCATCGCGGCCGGCGAGCGCGTCTGGTGCGCCCCCGACACGGCCTTCGAGAAGGTTCTGAAGCGCGAGCCGCTCACGCTCGCGGACCATATGGAGCTTGACGACGCCGACCTGACCTTCCACGTCAAGCAGTGGCAGCGCTCCGAGGACGCGACGCTGCGCGACCTCAGCCGCCGCTTCGTCGGGCGCCGCCTGTTCAAGGCCATCGACCTCGACATGCCCGAGGCCGAGCGCTCGGACTTCCTCGCCGCGGCGCGCGGGGCCGTCGTCCGCCGCGGCTTCGACCCGGCCTACTACTTCATCGAAGACCACGCGGGCGACGTGCCCTACTACTCCTACTACACGGCCGAGGGCGCGGAGCCGAAGTCGCACATCTACGTCGAGGACGGCTACGCCCGGCCGCGCGTGCGCGAGATCAGCGAGGTGAGCGACTCGGTGCGCGGCCTGCGCGGCTACCGCCTCCACCGAGTCTGCTTCCCGCCCGAGGTCAAGGACGAGGTCTACGCCCTCTACCACCGCCAGCCGAGCGCCGGCGCCGCCGCGAGCTGAGGCCGCGAAGCCGCAGGGGGCGCGCGTGCGCGCGCCGCCGCATCCGGGGGAACGAAGCCGTGCCTGACATGCTCGTCAACCTGTTGAGGCTGCCGCCGGCCGAGCCGGCGCTGGAGGGGTTGCGCGCGGCGGGCGTGTTGGTGCGGCGGGCGCGGCCGTGGGAGCTGACGCAGGTGCGCGAATTCGTCGGCGAGAATTTCGGCCGGGCCTGGGCGGACGAGGTCTCGGTCGGGCTCGTGCGCCAGCCCGTGACGGTCTTCGTCGCGCTGCGCGGGGGCAGGCTCGTCGGCTTCGCGGCCTACGAGTGCTCGCGCAAGAACTTCTTCGGGCCGGCGGGCGTCGTCGAGGAGGAGCGGGGGCGCGGGCTCGGGCGCGCGCTGCTGCTGGCCTCGCTGCGCGGCCTGCGCGAGCTGGGCTACGCCTACGCCGTCGTCGGCGGCGTCGGGCCCGCGGAGTTCTACGAGCGCGCGGCCGGCGCGCGTCTCATCCCCGACAGCTCGCCCGGCATCTACGCCGACCCGCTCGGGCAGGGCGGCGATAGGAGTTTATGACCCGTCGTCTCTTCATCACGGTCTCGCTCTTCGGCGCCCTCTGTCTCGGCGCGCAGGCGCAGGAGCAGCGCCGGCGCGTGACGGTGGCCGTGCTCGAAATGGGCTCGACGCCGACGGCCGCGCGCGTCGCGGAACGCCTGGCGAAGGCGCTCGCGCCCGGCGACGCCGCGACGAAGTTCGCGCTGCTCGACCGCGGGATGAGCGCCGCGGCGGCGCGCGGCGTCGGCTACGCGGGCTCGCTCAACCTCTCGCTCGACGAGGCGCGCACGCTCGGCGCGGCGCTCGGCTGCGACTTCTTCCTCGCGGGCGACGCGCAGACCATACGCCGCTCCTCCTCCGCGCGCCCCGTCTACTTCGAGTCGTACGCCACGGTCTTCGTCGTCAGCGCGCGGACGGGGCGTCTCGCCTTCTGGACGCGCCCCGCGGCGACGGCCGACACGGCCGAGGAGGCCGAGGCCGCGCTGCTCGCGTCGCTCGGGCCCCACGCCTCCTCCTGCGCCCTCGCCGTCGCGAAGGCCGCGGCGGGCGAAGACCACGACCGCTTCGAGCCGGCCGTCGGGGACGCGCCCGGCTCCGTCATAGACCTCTCGGCCGAGGGCGAGGCCGCCCGCGACCTGCGCGAGCCCGCGCCCTACAGGCGCCTGCGCCCGGCCTACACCGACGAGGCCGCGCGCGCCGAGGCGGAGGCGACCGTCGACGTCGAGGTCGAGATAGGTGCGGACGGGCGCGTGGGGCGCGCGCGCGTCGTGCGCTGGGCCGGGTTCGGCCTGGACGAGGAGGTCGTCTCGACCGTGCGGCGGATGCACTTCCGCCCCGCCGAGCGCGAGGGCGAGCCCGTGGCCGTGCGCGTGCTCCTGCGCTACAACTTCCGCAAGCCGTCGAAGACGTAAGACCCGACCCATGCCGAAGCGAAGGACGACAAGCAGGTCGCACGCGGCGCTCGCGCTCTTCGCGCTCGCCTGCCTGCTCGCGCTCGCGCCGTCGGCGCCGCGCGGCGGCGAGGCGGCGGCGGCCCGCGCCGAGTACGCCTCGACGCGCGAGGGCCGCCTGCGCATCTTCGACGAGGTGTGGCAGCAGGTGCGCGAGCGCTACTTCGACCCGGGGCTGCACGGCGTCAACTGGGACGAGCTGCGCGAGCAGCTCCGGCCGCGCGCGGCCGAGGCGCGCGACGCCGAGGGGCTCTACGCCGTGCTGCGCCGGATGCTCGGCGCCCTGCGCGACCCGCACACGCGCGTCTTCGCGCCGGGCGAGAGCACGGACTGGCGCGTGCAGCACTACACGTCGGTCGGCGTCGCCGTGCGCGAGCTGGGCGGCCAGCTCGTAGTCGCCGACGTGGAGCGCGACTCCGAGGCCGAGGGGGCGGGGCTGCGCCCGGGCGACGCCGTGCTCGCGCTCGACGGCGAGCCGGCCGCCGCGCTCGTCGCGCGGCGCGCCGAAGAGTTGGGCGGCGCCACGCGCCCCGCGAGGCTCGGGGCGGTCGCGCACCTCTTCGAGGGCGCGGGCGGCACGCAGGTGCGCGTGACCTTCGCGCGCCCCGGCGAGCGGCGCACGCGCGAGGCCACGCTGCGGCGCGAGCCGCGCACGCGCCTGCCCTCCTTCGAGGAGCACGGCGCGGGCTCGGGCGTGCGCGTGGTGCGCTTCAACATCTTCACGGCCGAGGTGGCGGCGCAGTTCGCGCGCGCGCTCCGCGGCGAGCTGAAGGGCGCGCGCGCCCTCGTCATCGACCTGCGCGACAACGGCGGCGGAGAGGCCGAGTCGATGGCCGACCTCGCCTCGACGCTCCTGCCCGCGGGGCTGAGCCTCGGGCGCTTCACCGACCGCACGGGCGCCGTCCGCCTGGAGCCGTTCACGCGCGCGGCGATGCTCTCGACGGCCGGCGGCTTCGAGCGCTTCCGCCGCCCCGTCATGGTGCTGACGAACGCGCGGACGGCGAGCGCGGCCGAGGTCTTCGCCGCCTCTTTGCGCGAGACGAACCGCGCCTCGGTCATCGGCGAGACGACCTGCGGCTGCGTCCTCGGCATACGCCACCGCCACAGGCTCCCCGACGGCGGCGTCCTCGACATCAGCGAGATGGACTACCACACGGCCGCGGGCACGCGACTCGAAGGCGCGGGGCTCCGCCCCGACGTGACGGTCGCGCCCACGCGCGAAGACCTCCGCCGCCGCCGCGACCGCGCCTTAGAGCGCGCCCTTGAGATTCTGAAAGACTCGAAAGACGACTGAGCGGCCGGCAGAAATTCAGAAGGCGGAAAGCAGGTGTAAGGCGGAAAGGTAGACGAAAGACGGCGTGCCTCTCGTCCTTCAGTGGACGAGAGGCACGCCGTCTTTTCATCCGCCCGCTTCCGCCTTTCGGCTAACGCCTAAGCCGCCGTCCCGCAGTTGCCGCAGAACTTCGCGCCGGGCGGGAGCGGGTTTTCGCAGTTCTTGCAGGCCTTCGGCTCGACCGACTGGCCGCAGTTGTTGCAGAACTTCGCGCCGGCGGGCACCTGCGCCTTGCAGTTCGGGCACTCGACGCCCGCGGCGGCGGCCTGCGCCTGCACGTTCGCGCCGCAGCTCTGGCAGAACTTCGCGCCCGCGGCGTTCGGCGTCTGGCACTTCGGGCACGGCACGGCCTGCGCCGCCGCGCCGCCCCCGCCCTGCTGCTGCTGCCCCCCGCCGCCCTGCTGCCCGCCCGTGAAGGCGTTCGCCATCACCTGCCCATAGCCGAAGCCCATGCCGAGCCCCATGCCGGTGCCGGCCGCGCCGCCCGGCTGCTTCGCCGCGTCGGGCATCGACTCGGCCGCCTTGTACTGCATGTAGCGCCCCATGTCGCCGAGCGCGGACATCCCCGCGCGCTCGTCTATCTTCTTCTGCACCTCCTCGGGCGGCGTGATGGCCGAGATGAGCATGTCGACCAGTTCGAGCCCCTGCTTGCTGAAGTCCTCGGCGACGCGCGCCTTCACGCCCGCGGCCAGCTCGTCGTAGTAGGCCGGCAGGTCGAAGACCGTCTTCAGGTTCTCGCCCAGGAGGTCGTTGAGGCGCGAGACGACTATGTCGCGCAGGTACTCGCCGAGCTGCTGCGTGGAGACGAGGCCGCGCGTGCCGACGATGGAGCCGACGAAGAGCTGCGGGTCGGCGACGCGGAAGGAGTACTTGCCGAAGGCGCGCAGGCGCACCATGTACAGCTCCGAGTCGCGGAACGGGATGGGCTCCTTCGTGCCCCACTTCATGTCCTGGAAGGTGTGGCGGGCGACGAAGACGACGCTGGCCTGGAAGGGCGAGGTGCCGCCGAAGGGGATGGAGAGCAGCCGCGTCAGCAGCGGGACGTTCATCGTCGTCAGCGTGTGTCGGCCGGGCCCGAACGTGTCGAGCGCCTTGCCGTCGCGGAAGAAGACCGCCGACTGGTTCTCCTGCACGATGAGCTGCGCGCCCATCTTGATGTCGGCCGAGCCCTGCGGCGGCACGCGCGCCACGACCTGCTGCCCCGACTGGTCGAAAAACTGTATGACTTCGATTGCCATCTGGCTCTCCTTGTTAGTAGACAGTAGACAGTAGACAGTAGACAGCAGGAAAACCACCCGTTAATGAACCGTCCGTGTGCCGGCGCCGGCGACAGCGAGGCGGAGCCCTACTGACTACTGTCTACTGTCTACTTCTTCAACTTGATGTCGCCGTTGGTGACCTTGAAGAGCAGCGCCTCGCCGCCCTCGCCGACGCGGCCGGCGACGTGGCGGCCTGCCGGGCCGCGCTCGACGCGGAGGCCGAGGCCGTCGTCGACGTCGATGTCGCCGTCGAGCGTCTGCGCCTTGAGGTCGGCGTTCGCGCCGTCGGCGAACGCCGCCTCGATGTTGCCCTTCACGACCGAGAACTCCTGCGCGCCCTCGCGCTCGGCCCCCGTGAAGAAGACGCGCGTGTCGCCCTTGATGACGCGGCTGCGCACGGCGCCCGACACGTCGCGGAACTCGGCCCCGCCCGACTTCACGTCGGCCGTCACCGCGCCCTCGAAGTTGCTGACGCGCACGTCGCCGCGGTCGGCCGAGATTGCGAGCTGCTTGAGGCCGCGCGGCAGGCCGACCTCGTAAGAGACGGTCACGCCCCCGCCCTGCGTGGGCGTCGTCAGCAGCGCGAGCCCCTCGTCGGTCTTCGACGCGAGCACGCGCACGGCCGCGCGCTCCTGCGCGCTCCCGCCGTGCTTGATGATCTTGACGACGGCCCGGTCGCCGTCCGTCCCCGTCACGGTGACGCCGCCCGTGAAGGAGTGGAGCGCGAAGGTGGCGTCGTCGCCGAGTTCGTAAGTCTGCGTCAGGACTGTGTCGGAGCCCGTCACGACCGCGCCCGACTCGTCCACGGGCAGCGGCACGCCCGCGCTCTTGAGCGCGTCCTTGATGGTCTGGCCGAGGTCGGCAGGCAGGGGCGGCGCGCCGGGGACTTCCGGCGCTGGCGGCGCGACCTGCGGGCCGGTCCTCACGATCCTGACGACCTGTGGGTGGCGCGCGCGCCACCAGAGGAAGGCCGCGCCGCACGCGAGCCCCGCGCCGAGCAGGAAGACCGCGAGCAGCGCGAAGAGCCACACGCCGCGCCGCCGCCGCTTCGGCGCGGGCGGCGCGCCGACCGCGAGCGGGCGCGACGCGAACGGCTCGCCGACGAGCGCGGAGGTCTGCTGCGCGGCGGCCGGCGGCTGGTACTGCCCCGGGTGCCGCCGCGCGACCTCGGCGGCGCGCGCGGCGCCCCCTATCGGCGAGGTGCCGGCGGGCGGCGCGGCCACGCCGGTCTGCGCCCCCGCGGGGAAGAGCTGCGTCGGGGCCTCGCCGCCGGCCGCCGCCGCCCCCACGGGCACGCCGCACCGCCGGCAGAACTGCTGCCCCTCGTACAACTCCGCCCCGCAGTTGTGGCAAGTCTCGGGCATAAGAAAAGTAGACAGTAGACAGTAGACAGTAGACAGTAGAAAAGCCGCCGTTAATTAATCGTCCGAGTAGAATCGTCAGCGTCGGCGGCGCGGAGCGCTACTGACTACTGTCTACTGTCTACGTGCGTTCAACTGAACATCGGCTGCCCGGGGGGGTCGCCGGGGCGGAAGTTTTCGATGGCGCGGTAGCGCTCGTCGAAGGTGCGGTTGAGGTCGTCGGCCGCGCGCTCCATCTCGGCGGCCGCCGACTTGAGCCCTTCGGCGGTCGAGGACTTCGAGGAGAGCTCGCGCGCCTGCCGCTCCAGCGACTCGACCCTCTCGGCGAGCGCGAGGTCGAAGCGGTAGATGGCGTCGAGCTGCGGCTCCTCGATCTTCACGGCGTCGAAGAACCCGGCGTAGCCGTAGGAGGCGAAGCGGACGCGGTTCTCGACGTGGTCGAGCTTCTTCAGCAGGCGGTCGAGGGGGCCGACCTCGAAGAGCCGCCCCGCCGACGACAGCTCGCGCATCGCGTCGTTCACGGGCTGCTTGGCCGAGCGCAGGCGCTCGGCCAGGTGCTCGCGGTGCAGCTTGTCGGCGTCGCGCCGCCGCTCCTTGGCGACGTAGCCGGAGTAGCCCGGAATCTTGTCGCCCAACCTCTCAAGCCAGTTTCGCTGGTCGCTCATCGAGTTATCTCCGGAGGCGTCTGCTCCCAACATCTGCGGTCTATGTACGTCGCGGCGGGCCGCGGGGTTCTGGGGACGCGATTCTAACACCGCGGGCGCGCCGGTAGTAGTTGCGCCGCCGGCGCGCCGCCCACTATTATACTTCGGTCAGCAATCTCCCAAGCCGTCGAACAACTTCCGAGAAACCTATGAGCGCCGAACAAGAGACGCCGAACGCCGCGCCCGCGCCCGAGGGCAAGTACGTCTACTGCATCATCGAGTCGAAGCAGCCGCGCAGTTTCGGCCCCATCGGCATCGGCGGGCGCGGCGACGAGGTCTACACCGTCCACCACGACGGGCTCGCGGCCGTCGTCTCGAACACTCCCATCCAGGTCTACGACCCGACGCGCGAGAACGTCTTCGCGCACGAGCAGGTCAACGAGACCGTGATGCGCGAGTTCACCGTCCTGCCGATGGCCTTCGGCGTGCTCTTCCGCACCGAGGACGACATCATGGAGCTGATGCGCGGCACCTACGACGCGCTCCGCGACGTGCTGGCGAAGATGGCGGGCAAGGTCGAGTTCGGCCTCAAGGTCAACTGGGACCGCGAGCGCGTCATCTCGGAGCTGGAGGAGGAGAGCGAGGAGATACGCAACCTCAAGGAGCAGATCACCTCGCGCGGCGGCGGCTCGACCTACTTCGCGCGGATGCAGCTCGGCCGGCTGGTCGAGACGGCGCTGGCCGAGAAGTCGGACGCCTACGTGCGCGAGGTCTACGACTACCTGAGGGACACGGCCGTCGCCTCGCGCGCCAACAAGCCCATCGGCGACAAGATGATCATGAACGCGGCCTTCCTCATCGAGCGCGACCGCGAATCGGAGTTCGACTCGAAGGTCAAGGAGATCGCCGCCAAGTACGAGGGCAAGCTCTCCTTCAAGTACACGGGCCCCTGGCCGCCCTACAACTTTGTCCACATCCGCCTGAAGCTGGAGCGCGGCGAGGGCGCCGCCTAGCGACGGCGCCCGCCACCGGCAAGAGAGCCGCACGGGCCGACGGCCAACCACCCATGTTCCTGATTGACGACATCCTGCTGGCGCCGGTGAACGGCTTCAAGTTCATCATGCGCCAGATTCAGCAGCTCGCGGACAAGGAGCTGAACGACGAGTCCGTCATCAAGGAGCAGTTGCTCGAACTACAGATGCGCTACGAGCTGGAGGAGGTCTCGGACGAGGACTACGCCGAGGCCGAGCGCGAGCTGTTCGCGCGGCTGCGCGCCATCAAGGCGCGCCAGCTCGAAGCGCTCGGGCAGGTGCACACGGCCGACACCTCCTCGATGGTCATCGAGGCCGGCGGCGACGAGGAGGGCGGCGACTTCTACGAGCCCGGCGGCGGGCGCTGAACCTGTTCCTGATTTTTGATTTGCGATTGAAGTCATGAAACGAACTCCGCGCGCCTCCCCGAATCGCAAACCGAAAATCAAAAATCAAAAATCCCCCCTCCCCGCAGACTTCCCCGCCACGCGCTACCTCTTCTTCGGCGGCAAGGGCGGCACGGGCAAGACGACGGCCGCCGCCGCGACGGCGCTCGCGCTCCTCGACTCGGCGCGCGAGGGCGAGCGCGTCCTGCTCTTCTCGACCGACCCGGCCCACTCGCTCTCCGACAGCCTCGGGGTCGAAGTGGGCGACCGCACGGCGGAGGTCGCGCGGCGCGGCGCGGGCGACGTGGCCCCGCGGCTGTTCGCCCGCGAGATGGACGCCGCGCGCGCCCTCGAAGACTTCAAGCAGAAGCACCGCGCCGTGCTCGCCGAGATAGCCGACCGCGGCACGGTGCTCGACCGCGCGGACATCGACGACCTGCTCGGCCTCTCGCTGCCGGGGCTCGACGAGGTGATGGCGCTCTTCGAGCTGAGCGAGGTCGAGCGCGCGGGCGAGTTCGCGCGCGTCGTCGTGGACACGGCGCCGTCGGGCCACACGACGCGGATGCTGCGGCTGCCCGAGGTCTTCGCGCGCTGGGTCGGCGCGCTCGACGTGATGTCGGAGAAGCACCGCTACATGGTCGCGCACTTCGCGCGGCGCGGGCGCGTGCGCGAGGACGAGGTCGACCTGTTCCTGCGCGACCTCGCGGCGCGCGTCGAGGCCGTGCGCGCGACGCTCTTCGACCCGGCGCGCGCGAGCTTCGTCCTCGTCACCATCCCAGAGGCGATGGCCTTCGAGGAGACCGCGCGCTACTCCGAGTCGCTCCGGCACGAGGGCGCGCCCGTCACCGACCTCGTCGTCAACCGCGTCGAGCGCGCGCACGGGGCCTGCCCCTTCTGCCGCGCGCGCGCGCGGATGCAGTCTCGCTGGCTCGACGCGCTCGACCGGGAGTTCGAAGGGCTGCGGCAGCGCCGCGCCCCGCTCTTCCCCGACGAGGTGCGCGGCGCGGCCGCGCTGCGCGAGTTCGCGCGCGCGACGTGGCAGCCGGCGCTCCGGGAAGGCAAAGGGCAAAGGGCGAAAGGCAAAGGTGAGGCGGACGGGGGCGCCGCCGCGCGACAACCGTCGCGCGCCCCGTCGTTCAGGAGTCGTTCGAAGGTTCTTCCCGAACGGGACGCGCGCCCCCAGCCGCCGCCGGGCTTCCCGCTCGACCCGAAGCGGCTCGTCATCTTCGGCGGGAAGGGCGGCGTGGGGAAGACGACGGCCGCGGCCTCTTACGCGCTCGCGCTCGCCGGGGCGGACGAGGCGGGGCGCGTGCTCGTCTTCTCGGCAGACCCGGCGCACTCGCTCTCCGACAGCCTCGGCGAGCGGGTCGGCGAGTTGAAGCGGGGCGCGGGCGGCGTGGCGAACCTCGACGCGATGGAGATAGACCCGGCGGCGCGCTTCGAGGAGCTGAAGGAGCGCTACCGGCGCTGGACGGACGAGCTGTTCGAGTCTTTGACGGGCGGCTCGCGCTGGGAGGTGCAGTTCGACCGCGAGGCGATGCGCGAGCTGGTCGCGCTCGCGCCGCCGGGCATAGACGAGATAGCCGCCCTCTCGACCGTCAGCGACCTGCTCGAAGAGGGCGCCTACTCGACCATCGTCCTCGACACGGCGCCGACGGGACACCTCCTGCGCTTCCTCGAACTGCCCGAGGTGGCGCTGGCGTGGGTGCGCACCTTCATCAAGCTGCTCCTCAAGTACAGGAACGTGGTACGCTGGGGCGGCGTGGCCGAGGAGCTGGTCGCGCTCTCGAAATCCATCAAGCGCGTGGCGGCGCTGCTGACCGACGCCGCGGCGTGCGAGTTCGTCGGCGTCGCCATCCCCGAGCGGATGAGCCTCGAAGAGACGGCGCGGCTGGCCGCGAGGCTCGAAGCCCTGCGCGTGCCGATGCGGCGCCTCCTCGTCAACCACGTGCTGCCGGAGGAGGCCGCGCGCGCCTGCGACTTCTGCGCGGCGCGCAGGCGCGGGCAGACGCCCGCGGTCGAAGAGTTCCGCGCGAGGCTCCGCGGCGTCCGACTCTTCATCGCGCCCGAGCGCCCCGGTGAGGTGCGCGGCCCCGAGAGCCTGCGCGAGCACTTCCGAGACTGGCGGGGGATTTGAGGATTTCAAATTCGAGATTTGAAATTCGAAATCCTGAAGTGATGAGCAAGAGAGTCGCCAAAAAGGGTCAGCGCGAAAGAGGCGGCGGCGGGCGCGGCTTCTACGTCTACTGCGTCGGCGAGGCCGGCGCGCTCGCGCCGCTCTTCGGCGGCGAGTTGCCCGACGCCATCGAGGACGGCTCGGGGCTCGAAGCCGTCGAGGCCGGGGGCTTGGCGGCGGTCGTCAGCGCGGTGCCGCTCGACACCTACGGCGAGGGCGCGCTCGAAGCGAGGCTCTCGGACGCGGCGTGGACGGCGACGCGCGCTCTCCGGCACGAGCGCGTGGCCGAGCACTTCGCCGGCCGCGCGGCGGTCGTGCCGCTGCGCTTCGGCGCCATCTACCTGCGGCGCGAGGGGGTCGGGCACATGCTCGCGGAGCGGGACGGGCAGTTCCGCGAAGTCCTCGCGCGGCTGGCGGGGCGCGAGGAGTGGGGACTGAACGTCTACGTCGAGCGCGCGCGGCTGCGCGAGGAGGTGACACGCTTGAGCGCGCGCCTGCGCGAGATGGCCGGGCAGGCCGCGGAGGCCGCGCCGGGGCAGGCATACCTCCTGCGCAAGAAGATCGAGGGGCTGCGGGACGAGGAGGCGCGCGCCGAGACGCGCCGCGTCGCGCGTGAAGTCGAGTCGCGGCTCGCGGCCGCGTGCGACGGCGCGGCGCGCCTGCGCGTGCTCAAGGACGAGGCGACCGAGCAGGGCGAGCTGGCCGCGCGCCTCGCCTTCCTCGTCAGGCGTGAGGGCTTCGACGGCTTCCGCGCGGAGGCCGAACGGCTCGCCGCCGAGCACACGCCGGCCGGCTTCCGCTTCGAGCTGACCGGCCCGTGGCCGGCTTACAACTTCGCGGCCGTGGAAGAATGACAGACGAAGAGCTATTACTCGGCGACGACGAGGAGCTGTCGCTTCTGGAGACGCTCGACCACGTGATTGACCACGGGCTGGTCATCGCGGGCGAGGTGACCATCGCGGTGGCGAACGTCGACCTCATCTACCTCGGGCTCAACCTGCTGCTCGGGTCGGTCGAGACGGTCAACCGCGTCCTCGGCGAGCGCGAGCGGCGGGTCGAGCTTCTGCTCGGGCAG
>DASVWB010000297.1:0-3373 GCA_036389815.1 Pyrinomonadaceae bacterium
GTCGCGTGCTGCAAGAAATGTAACCACCAGAAGGGGAGCCGCACGCCGGAGGAGGCGCGCATGCACCTCATCCGGCGGCCGCGGGCCTTCTCGCTGCACGTCAACCGCCAGATCATGCGCTTCATCGGGCGCGCGGACGAGACCTGGCGCAAGTACCTCTTCTACGAGTCGGGCGGCGGCGAGAGTTAGCGGCCCTGGAGGGTAGGGTAATCATATGACTGAATACGCACTGTTCGCGGGGTGGGTGCCGGGCGGCATGGAGCTGATCATCATCCTGCTCGTCATCCTGCTCCTGTTCGGGAGCACGCGCCTGCCGCAGCTCGCGCGCGGCATGGGCAAGAGCATCAGCGAGTTCAAGAAGGGCATCGCCGAGGGCGGCAGCGCCGAGGAAGAGCGCGAGGTGGCCGAGAAGCGCCGCGAGCAACTCCCCGACGCCGAACGCCTCCGCGAAGACGAGGTCGCCTCCGCCGACAAGTTCACCGTCAACAAGCCGCGGTGACATTAGAGGCTGGGGGCTAGAAGCTGGTTAAGAACTCTCCGGCGGACGGTGCAAGTCCCGCCGCCGGAGAGCTTTTAACCAGCCAACAGCCACCAGCCCCTAGCTTCTAGCTATTCCGCCTTCCTCCCCACGACAATCGTCGCCTTGACCGAGAGGGAGAAGTCGCCGTCGTGGCGGTCCTCGTCTATGATGCGGGCGACCTCGGCGAGCACGACCTCGCGCGCGTCCTCGTCCGGCAGCGAGTCGAGCCAGCGGCCGAGCAGGAAGTCGCGCACGAGCGGCGCGGACAGAAACTCACGCCCCGAGGCGAAGTCGAACTCCTCGACGCGCGTCCACGACTCGACGCCTTCGAGCGCCTCGCGCCGCGCCAGCGCCTCCAAGTCCGAAACGGTCGGCAGCGCGTTTATCAGCGTCCCGACCGCGGCCGCCTGCTCGTCGTGCCCCGTGCCGGCGAGCGCCTCCCAGAAGACCGAGAAGAACTCGCCGAAGCTCGAAGCGGTCGCCACGTTCAGCGAGACGGTCGCGCCGCGCGCCGCCACGCGCACCAGCTCGGAGAGCACCTCGGGCAGACGTTCGGGCGCGACGAGCGAGGCGTCGCAGACGACGAGGTCGAACTGCTCGTCCTCGAACAACAGGGCTTCGAGCTGCGAGTGGCGGAACTCGACGCCCGCGCCCTCGACCGCCGCGGCCTTCGCCAGCGCCAGCGCCACCTGCTCCTCGCTCTCGTCCACGCCGACGACTTCGAGCGCGGCCCCGCCGCGCGCCGCCACCGCCAGCGCGTGCCCGCCCGTCCCCGACCCGACGTAGAGGGCGCGCCCCTCCTTCGGCAGCGGGACGTGCTCGTCCACCAGCCCCGCGAACCGCTCGCCCCAGTCGGTCGCCACGTACAGGTCGTGCAGGAACGCCAGCTCCTTGTCTGACTTCTGTGTGCTCATAACTGAGTGACGGGTGACGGGTGACGGGCGGTGAACGAAAGACAGCCGGGGGTTCGTTCACCGCCCGTCACCCGTCACTCGTCACCGCCTTCTCCCTCCCAATACTTCCTCCCACGCAGTCCCTCGGGCAGGCAGGCCATCTCGCGGCTGGCCGCGGGGTCGTCGTGCGCGTAGCGGTAGCCCTTGCCGTATCCCTGCCGGCGCATGAGCGGCGTGACGGCGTTGCGCAGGTGCAGCGGCACGGGCTCGCGCGCCGTCTCGGAGGCGTCCGCGGCCGCGGCCATGTAGGCGCGCTTGACGGCGTTCGACTTCGGCGCGCGCGCCAGATACAGGGTCGCCTGCGAGAGCGGGTAGAGCGCCTCGGGCAGCCCGATGAGCTGCGTGATCTGCGCGGCGGCGGCGGCCTGCACCATCGCCTGCGGGTCGGCGAGCCCCACGTCTTCGGAGGCGAGGATGCAGAGGCGGCGCGCGATGAAGACCGGGTCTGCTCCCCCCTCGATGAGTCGCGCGAGCCAGTAGAGGCCGGCGTCCGGGTCGGAGTTGCGCAGGGACTTGATGAGCGCGGAGGCGAGGTTGTAGTGCTCCTCGCCGCCCTTGTCGTAGGCGTAGCGCGCGCGCCCAAGCGCCTCGACCACCGTCTCCTCCGTCACGCGCCGCGCGCCCTTCCCGTCCGGCTCGGTCGCCTCGACGGCCGACTCCAGTGCGGTGAGCGCCACGCGCGCGTCGCCGCCCGAGGCGTGCGCGATTCGCCCGAGCAGCTCGTCCGGGAACTGTGCCTTGAGCGCGCCGAGTCCCCGCTCCTCGTCTTCGAGCGCGCGTCGCAGGAGCGCGACCACGTCGTCCTCGCCGAGTGGTTCGAGCGTGAGGACGCGGCTGCGCGAGAGCAGCGCGCCGATGACCTCGAACGAAGGGTTCTCGGTCGTCGCGCCGATGAGCGTGACGGTGCCGTCCTCGACCGCGGGCAGCAGCGCGTCCTGCTGCGCCTTGTTGAAGCGGTGTATCTCGTCGATGAAGAGCGTGGTGCGCCGGCCGCGCCGCTTCTCCTCGCGCGCCTCGCTGATGGCGGCGCGCACCTCCTTGACGCCCGAGAAGACGGCCGAGAGCGCCACGAAGCGCGCGCCCGTGCGGCTGGCGAGCAGCCGCGCCAGCGTCGTCTTGCCCGTGCCGGGCCCGCCCCAGAGTATGAGGGAGGGCAGCAGGCCCCCGCCCTCTATCACGCGCCGGAGCACGCGCCCCTCGCCGACGAGGTGGCGCTGGCCGACGAACTCTTCGAGCGTGCGGGGCCGCACGCGCTCGGCCAGCGGCGCGAGCGCGTCGCGCTCGGGCTCGGCGGCCTCGGGCTCGTCCTCGAAGAGACTCTCATTCACGCGGCGCGGCATGGCTCAAGACCCCCTCGGGGCTTACGGCGCGCCCCGCGGTCGGGCCGGTTCACGGAGGCGCGCGGCAAAGATTTTCTCGGAGAAGCTGCGGAAAGCTTAGCACAGAACGGCGGGGAGGGGCGGGCCGCTCCATGACAAATTTGTGAGATAAGATTTTGCCGAAACGTGTAAAATCTTGGACGGAACGCGGCCCGCGGCGGGCTCGTATAGGGAGTCGGGACGCCGCCGGGGGCGGCCGAATCAGAACGGGGGGCGGCGTCGCCGAAGGGGTGAGTTTATGAGAGAGTCGAAAGAGATGCTGCGTATCGTCGGAATCATTCTGCTGGGGCTGTTCGTCCTCGTCGTCGCCGTGCCGCTGGTGCTGGCCGCCGCGGGGCTCGTCGTCGTGACCGCGGTCGGTATCATCGGCGCCGTCGTCAAGCTGGCCGTGCTGCTCATCAAGGTGGCCGTCACGCTCGCCATCATCTACCTTATTCTCGCGGGCGTCCGCGCCGTACTCAAGTAAGGTGGGGTCAGAACACAGGCCGGCGCGCCGGTCAGTTCAGTCAGTTGAACTGACC
>DASVWB010000298.1:0-15020 GCA_036389815.1 Pyrinomonadaceae bacterium
CCAAGCGGCGCAACCAGGCGGAGGACACCTCGATCTTCGACTTTATCGCCTCGCTCCTGCTGCTCAAAGACCCGAAGGGCACGGACGCGGCCGAGCGCGCCGAGCGGCGCGACTTCGCGCTCCGCTTCCAGCAGCTCACCAGCCCCGTCACGGCCAAGGGGCTCGAAGACACGGCCTTCTACCGCTTCTACCCGCTCGCCTCCCTGAACGAGGTCGGCGGCGAGCCGGCGCTCATCGGCCTGCCCGTGGAGCGCTTCCACGAGCGCAACCTCGACCGGCAGGAGACGTGGCCGCACGCCCTCTCGGCCACCTCGACGCACGACACCAAGCGCGGCGAGGACACGCGTGCGCGCATCAACGTCCTCTCCGAGGTGCCCGAGGAGTGGAACCGCGCGCTGCACCGCTGGCGCGAGATGAACCGCTCGAAGAAGGCGACGCTCGAAGGCGGCGAGGCACCCGACGCGAACGAAGAATACCTCCTGTACCAGACGCTCGTCGGGACGTGGCCGCTCGCGCCGATGGGGGAAGGCGAGCGCGAGGCTTACGCGGCGCGCGTGCAGGAGTACATGCACAAGGCGCTCAAGGAGGCGAAGCAGCACACGAGCTGGATCAGCCCCGACGAGGAGTACGAGCGCGCGGTGCGCGAGTTCGCGGCGGCGCTGCTCGACCCGGCGGCCTCCGCCGACTTCCTGCGCGACTTCGAGGAGTTCCAGCGTTTGACGGCGCGCGCGGGGCTGCTCAACTCGCTCGCGCAGACGCTCCTCAAAGTCTGCGCGCCGGGCGTGCCCGACTTCTACCAGGGCACGGAGCTTTGGGCGTTCACGCTGGTAGACCCGGACAACCGGCGGCCCGTGGATTACGAGTCGCGCCGCGCGCTCCTCGCCTCCCTGCGCGAGGCTGGCGGGGGCGACCTCTCCGGGTTCGTCGGGGGCCTGCTGGAGCGGCCGGAGGACGGGCGCGTGAAGCTCCACGTCACCTCGCGCGCGCTCAACTTCAGGCGTGCGCACGCAGGGCTGTTCGCGCGCGGCTCTTACGTGCCGCTCGCCGCGGAGGGGAGGCGCGCGGCGAACGTCGTCGCGTTCGCGCGCGCGCTCGAAGGCGAGACGGCCGTGGCCGTCGCGGGGCGCTTCTTCACGCGCCTCGGCGTCGGGCGCGAGGGGGTGCTTCGGCTCGGGCCGGAGGCGTGGGGCGACACGGCGCTCAGGCTCGAAGGCGTCGCGGGCGGGCGATACCGCGACGTGCTGACGGGGCGCGAGTTCGACGCGCGCGGCGGCGTGCTCCCGGTTTCGGAACTGCTGTCGCCGCTGCCCGTCGCGCTGCTGGAGCGCGCGGGCGAGTGAGGCGTCAAGGGGCGAGGGGGGAAGGATGACGACGGCCGTGGGTGAGAAGGGACGGGCGGGGCAGGCGGCGTGGGAGTTGCGCTTCGGCGCGCTGCCGCAGGCTGACGGGAGCACCGTCTTCCGCGTCTGGGCGCCGCGCGCCGGGGGGCTCGAAGTGAAAGTCCTGTGCGACGGGGCGCGCACGCTCCCGCTCGAAGCGAAGGGCGGCGGCGTCTTCGAGGCGCGCGTCCCCGGCGTCGGCCCCGGCGCGGACTACGTCTACGTCGTGAACGGGAACGAGCGCCCCGACCCCGTCTCGCGCCACCAGCCCGCGGGCGTCCACGGCCCCTCGCGCGTCGTCGAGCCGGCGGCGTTCGCGTGGACGGACGGGGCCTGGCAGGGGGTGCCGCTGAAAGAGTACGTCGTCTACGAGCTGCACACGGGCACGTTCACGCCCGAGGGCACGTTCGAGGCGGTCATCCCGAAGCTTGCGCATTTGAAGTCGCTCGGCGTGACGGCCGTCGAGCTGATGCCGGTGGCCGAGTTCCCCGGCGCGCGCAACTGGGGCTACGACGGCGCGCACCTCTACGCGCCGCAGTCCACCTACGGCGGCCCCGACGGCTTGAAGAGGCTGATCGACGCGTGCCACCGCGAGGGGCTCGCCTTCGTGCTGGATGTGGTCTACAACCACCTCGGCCCCGAGGGCAACTACGCGGGCGAGTACATGCCGCTCTACAGCGAGTCGCACAAGTCGCCGTGGGGCGCGGGGCTGAACTTCGACGGCGAGGGCTCGGAGGGCGTGCGCCGCTACTTCGTCGGGAACGCGCTCTACTGGCTGACCGAGTACCACGTGGACGCGCTGCGCCTGGACGCCGTCCACGCCATCGCGGACACGAGCGAGCGCCACCTCCTGCGCCAGCTCGCCGAAGAGTTCCACGCGCAGGCCGCGCGGCTGGGCCGGCGCGCCTACCTCATCGCCGAGAGCGACCTGAACGACGTGCGCGTCATCGGGGCCGCGGGCGAGGGGGGCTACGGGGTAGACGCGCAGTGGAGCGACGACTTCCACCACTCGCTCCACGCCGTCGTGACGGGGGCCGACCGCGGCTACTTCGGGGACTTCGGCAGGGTGGAGGACTTGGCGAAGGCGATTGAGGAGGGCTTCGTCTACTGCGGGCAGCACTCGGAGTTCCGCGGCAGGTGCCACGGCACGAACTCCGCGGACAGGCCGGGCGAGCAGTTCGTCGTCTGCATACAGAACCACGACCAGGTCGCCAACGGCTACTGGGGCGACCGCCTCTCGCGCGTCGTCGCGCCCGCGCGGCAGCGCGTCGCCGCCGCGCTCTACCTCTGCGGCGCGCCGAACGTGCCGATGCTCTTCATGGGCGAGGAGTGGGCCGAGCGCGCGCCCTTCCTCTACTTCACGAGCCACACGGACGCCGAGCTGGGCCGCGCCGTCCGCGTCGGGCGCGAGGAGGAGTACAACTCCTTCGTCCGCGGCGAGGGCGAGACCGAGTCCACCATCGGCGGCTTCTCCGACCCGCAGTCCGAGATAACCTTCGTCCGCTCGAAGATCGACTGGGAGGCTTCGGCCGCGCCGCCGCACGCCGAGATGCTCGCCTTCTACCGCGACCTCCTCTCGCTGCGCCGCGCGCACGCCGCGCTCTCGAACTGCGACAAGGCGCGCACGCGCGTCCGCTTCGACGAGGGGCGGCGCTGGCTCACGGTCGAGCGCGGCGACGAATCGGGCGCGCGCGCGGTGCTCCTGTGCAACCTCGCGGGCGAGGCGCAGACCGTCCCGCTGCCGGAGGGCGCTTGGCGTCTGGCGGTCTGGAGCGGCGCGCCGCGCTACGGCGGCGACCCCTCGTCGCGGACGCCGCCCGAACGAACCGACGGCGAACGCGCGGTCGAACTCGGGGGCTGGAACGTCGCGCTCTACGCTAAGGAGTCGCCGGGGGAGTAGTCCGGAATCGCGGATTTCAAATTTGAGGTTTCAAACCTTTAATCTCTGTTCGCTTGAGGATCATTGAATGAAAGTCTGGCCCGGGCAGCCCTACCCGCTGGGGGCGACGTGGGACGGCGCGGGCGTCAACTTCGCGCTCTTCTCCGAGCACGCGACCGGGGTCGAGCTGTGCCTCTTCGACGCAGGGGACGACGCGCGCGAGACCGCGCGCGTCCGGCTCGCGGAGCGCACGGACCTCGTCTGGCACGCCTACCTGCCGGAGGCCCGGCCGGGTCAGCTCTACGGCTACCGCGTCCACGGCCCTTACGAGCCGCAGGCGGGCCACCGCTTCAACCCGCACAAGCTCCTCGTGGACCCTTACGCGAAGGCCATCGCCTCGACCGTGCGCTGGGACGACTCGGTCTTCGGCTACCAGCTCGGGAGCCAGTCGGCCGACCTCTCCTTCGACGAGCGCGACAGCGCCGCCTTCGTGCCGAAGTGCGTCGTCGTAGACCCGGCCTTTAGCTGGGGCGAAGACCGCCGGCCGCACACGCCCTGGCACAAGACGCTCATCTACGAGCTGCACGTCAAGGGCTTCACGAAGCTCCACCCGGAGGTGCCCGACGAGCTGCGCGGCACCTACGCCGGGCTCGCGCACCCGGCCTCGGTCGAGTACCTGCGCTCGCTCGGCGTCACCGCCGTCGAGCTGATGCCCGTCCACCAGTTCGTCTCCGACAAGTTCATCCAGGACCGGGGGCTCACCAACTACTGGGGCTACAACTCCGTCGGCTTCTTCGCCCCCGACGTGCGCTACTCGTCTTCGGGGGCGACGGGTCAGCAGGTCTCCGAGTTCAAGACGATGGTCAAGACCCTGCACCGCGAAGGCATCGAGGTCATCCTCGACGTGGTCTACAACCACACGGGCGAGGGCAGCCACTTGGGCCCGACGCTCGCCTTCCGCGGCATAGACAACGCCGCCTACTACCGCCTCGTCCACGACCAGCCGCGCTACTACATGGACTTCACCGGCTGCGGCAACACCCTGAACATGGTTCACCCGCGCGCGCTCCAGCTCATCATGGACTCTCTGCGCTACTGGGTCTTGGAGATGCACGTGGACGGCTTCCGCTTCGACCTCGCCTCGGCGCTCGCGCGCGAGCTGCACGACGTGGACCGGCTCGGCTCGTTCTTCGACGTCATCCACCAGGACCCCGTGCTCTCGCAGGTCAAGCTCATCGCGGAGCCGTGGGACCTGGGCGAAGGCGGCTACCAGGTCGGCAACTTCCCCGTGCTGTGGGCGGAGTGGAACGGCGTCTACCGCGACAACGTGCGCAGCTTCTGGCGCGGCGACCCCGGTCAACTGGACGACCTCGCGTTCCGCCTGACCGGCAGCAGCGACCTCTACGAGCGCAGCGGCCGCCGCCCCTACGCCAGCATCAACTTCGTCACCGCGCACGACGGCTTCACGCTGCGCGACCTCGTCAGCTACAACGAGAAGCACAACGAGGCGAACCAGGAGGGCAACCGGGACGGCCACGGCCACAACATCAGTTGGAACTGCGGGGTGGAAGGCCCCTCGGAAGACCCCGAGGTCAACGCCCTGCGCGCGCGGCAGCAGCGCAACTTCCTCGCCACGCTCCTGCTCTCACAGGGCGTGCCGATGCTCGTCGCGGGCGACGAGTCGGGGCGCACGCAAGAGGGCAACAACAACGCCTGGTGCCAGGACAACGAGATTTCGTGGGTCAGGTGGGAGCTGGACGAGCAGGGGCGCGACCTGCTGGAGTTCACGCGCCAGCTCATCAAGATATTCCACCGGCACCCGGTGCTCCGCCGCCGCAAGTTCTTCCAGGGGCGCCCCGTCCGCGGCGCGGAGATAAAGGACATCTCGTGGTTCCGCCCCGACGGGCAGGAGATGACCGACGACGACTGGCGCAACGAGCAGGCGCGCTCGCTCGCCGTCCGCCTCGCCGGCGACTCCATCGACGAGGTTGACGAGCGCGGCCGCCGCGTCACGGACGACACGCTCCTGCTGCTGCTGAACGCGCACCACCGCGGCGCCTCCTTCACGCTCCCCGCGCACCACGCGGGCGACAGTTGGGAGCAGATGCTCGACACGCGCGAGAGCTTCGGCCGCCGCCGCACCCGCAGGAGCGTGCGCGGCGGCGGCACCTACCGCGTCGAGGCGCGCTCGCTCGCGCTCTTCCGCCTTGAGCCCGGCGGCGCCGAGGGCGAAGAGGAGCCGAGGGAGCCGGCGCGCGAGGCGGCCGAGCCCGAGGAGTCGGGGGGCGCCGCCGCGCCGCCGCCCGCCTACGACGAGGAGCCGCCGGTCGAGTCAGTCTACTGCTCGAACGCGGGCACCATCGTCCCGCTCGACGAGGGCTTCTGCCGCGCGTGCAGCCGGCAGGTCACGGAGGGCGACGGCGTCCACCGCCCCGTCACGCCCGACGTGCTCAAAGACCTCGACTACGCGACGACCGAAGTCCCGGACACGGAGGCCCAGGCCGCGCCCGCTCCGGCCGGCGAGGCGGAAGGCGAAGAGCCCCGGACGGGTGGCGAATCGGTAGAAGCGCCGGAGGACGGGGAGGGGTAGGCGGGCGGCGAAAGGCGCCGGCCGTCTCAACGTCAGGGCAGGCGGCCGTAGATGGCCGTCACGTCGCGGAGGCGCGCCGCGAGTTCGTCGGTGAGCGCGCCTTCCGCGTATCGCCACGCCCAGTTGCCCTCGGCGCTGGCCGGCGTGTTCATGCGTGCCTCGGACGGGAGGCCGAGCACGTCCTGCAACTGCGCGACGGCGAGGTCGGAGACAGACATCTGCGCGGCGCGGATGAAGTCCCAGTTGATCTCCGCGCCGTCCGCGCCGAGGTACTTCAAACACAATTCGCGCTCGCGCCGTTCGCCTTCGGGGGCGTCCCCGCGCGAGCGCTGGCGGAACCAGCCGACGACGGTGTCGTTGTCGTGCGTCCCCGTGTAGGCGACCGAGTTGCGGGTGTACTCGTGCGGCAGGTGCGTGTCGTGCGGGTCGCCGCCGAAGGCGAACTGGAGGACGCGCATGCCGGGGAAGCCGAACTCGTCGCGCAGGGCGTGCACGTCGGGCGTGATGGTGCCGAGGTCTTCGGCGACGATGGGCAGGTCGCGCCCGAGCGCGCCCCTCATCGCCGCGAAGACCTCGCGCCCGGGCGCATCGACCCAGCGGCCGTGCTCGGCCGTCTCGTGCTCGGCCGGCACCTCCCAGTAGGCGGCGAAGCCGCGGAAGTGGTCGAGCCGCACCACGTCCACGATCTTCAAGGTCTCGCGCACGCGGTCTACCCACCACGAGAAGCCGTCGGCGCGCATCCTGTCCCAGTCGTAGATGGGGTTGCCCCAGAGCTGCCCCGTAGCGCTGAAGGCGTCGGGCGGGACGCCGGCGACGACCGAGGGGCTCCCGTCCTCCCTGAGCTTGAAGAGCCCCGGCTTCGACCACACGTCGGCCGAGTTGTGCGCGACGAAGATGGGCATGTCGCCGACGACGCGCACGCCGCGCTCGTTGGCGTACTTCTTCAGCTTCAGCCACTGCTGGAAGAAGACGTACTGCGCGAACCTGTGCGCGTCCGCGCGCTCGGCGAAGGACTGGCGCGCCGCCCCGACGGCCGCCGGCTCGCGGCGCGCGAGCCCCGGGGCCCACTTGTTCCAGGGCTCGCCCTTGTACTCGTCCTTCAGCGCGGCGAAGAGCGCCCAGTCGCCGAGCCAGACGGAGGCGAAGCCCTCGAAGCCCTCGTAGTCGCGGCGCAGCCCCTCGTCCGCCTTGAGCTTCGACCGGAAGTTGGCGAAAGCCTTCTCCAGCAGCCCGCGCTTGTACTCGATGACCTTGCCGTAGTCCACGCGCGTGGCTGGGAGGCCGGGCGGGGTTTCGATGTCCGACCCGGCGAGCAGCCCCGACTCGACGAGCTTCTCGGGGCTCACGAGGTTGGTGTTGCCGGCGAAGGCGGAGAAGGCCGAGTAGGGCGAGTCGCCGTAGCCGGTCGGCCCGAGCGGCATGATCTGCCAGTAGGTCTGCCCCGCCGCGGCGAGCCAGTCCACGAACCTGTACGCCTCGCCGCCCAAGTCGCCTATGCCGAAGCGGCCGGGCAGGGAGGTCGGGTGGAGTAGAATCCCGCTTGCTCTTTTCAGTCCCATGCTTCCCTCTGTACTGTGACAACATCAACCGGCGCGTCGCCGCGGCGGTCAGAACCACCCGCGGTAGCGGGCGGATTGGCGCGACACGGCGCCGCCGTTTCTCGACGGCCCGCCCGCTACCGCGGGTGGCTCTGACCTGTCTGGTCAGAGGTCAGCACCCAGCACCTCAAGACTTCCGCGACGCTCCACGCCTGCGCGACGCAGCCGCGCGCCGTGAAGGGCGGGACGGCGTCGAAGACCTCGCTGATGGAGCCGACGCACGCCTCGTCTAAGTGCGGGAGGAAGCCTTCGAGGAGCCTGCGCGCGCCGGCGCGGTCTTCCGGGTGCACCTTGAGCCAGGCGTCTATGAAGGGGCCGACGAGCCAGCCCCAGACCGTGCCCTGGTGGTAGGCGGCGTCGCGCGTCTTCAGGTCGCCGTGGTAGGTCGGCTTAAACTCCGGGTGGTCGGGCGACAGCGAGCGCAGGCCGACGGGCGTCACGAGCTTCTCGCGCACGACGTTCAAGACCGGCTCCCAGCGCGCGCGCTCCAGCACGGGGTGGTCGAGCGAGAGGGCGAGGAGCTGGTTCGGCCTGCACGCGGGGTCGTCCGCGCCGCCCATCTCGCCGCTCTCGACCACGTCGTAGAGGTGCCCGCCCCCCTCGTACCAGAAGCGCGCGTTGAAGGAGCGGCGGCACGCTTCGGCGTGCGCCCGCAACTCGTCGGCGCCCGCCGCGTCGCCGGCCGCGCGCGTCCAGCCTTCCAGCAGGCGGAGCGCGTTGTACCAGAGCGCGTTGATCTCGACGGCCTTGCCCCGCCGCGGCGTCACCACCCAGCCGTCGCACTTCGCGTCCATCCACGTGAGCTGGTAGCCCTCCTCGCCCTGCGCGAGCAGGCCGTCTTCGGGGTCGACCTTGATGCCGAAGCGCGTGCCTTCGAGGTGGCGGCGGACTATCTCGCGCATCTTCGGCAGCAGCACTTCGAGCGTGACGCGGTCGTCGGCCGCGCGCAGGTAGCGCGCGAGCGCGTGGAAGAACCAGAGCGTGGCGTCGGCCGTGTGGTAGAGCCCCTCGCTCGCGCCGTCGGGGAACATGTTCGGGATGAGCCCGTCGCGCACGTACTGGCCGAAGGTGCGCAGAATCCAACCGGCCTCGCGGTGCCGCCCCGTCGTGCACGTCAAGCCTTCGAGGCTGATCATCGTGTCGCGCCCCCAGTCCGTGAACCAGTGGTAGCCGGCGATGACCGAGCGCACCTCCTCGCCCGCGGCGTGCGCGCGCGCGGCGTCCTCCTGCCGGCCCGACGGCGTGACGACGAACTGGTCGGCGGCCAGCACGAGTTCGGCCGCGAGCCCTCCGCGCGCCGCGGGCGAGGCCGCGGCGAGCAGGCGCTCGCGCCGCTCGTGCTCCGCGCCCCGCGCCTCCTCGGGCGAGAGCGCGCGTATCAGCTCCCAGCTCTCGGTCGAGCCGACGAGCGTGGCGCCCGCCTCCCGCGACACGTCAACGCTGAAATAGCCGGGGCTCCAAAGCTCGCCCAGGTGGTCGTAGCCGCGCCGCTCCTCCGCCCTGTAGAAGACGTTCTGGAGGCGGCCGCCGTCGAGCGCGAAGGTGGCGCGCTGGCCGTAGATTTTGAGCCGCAGCGGCGGGTACTTCTGCCCCGTCGAGACTTCGAGGCGGTCTTCGACGGAGGTGACGGCGTAGGGCTCGTTGGCGGAGGCGTGGACGGCCTCTTCGAGCGGGCGGAACTGGAGCGCGGGGCGGAGCTTGAGGCGCAAGGGGCCCTCGCCCTCGACGAGCCGGTAGGTGACGTGCACGGTGTTCTGGCCGTGGACGAGCAGGACGCGCTTCTCGACCGCGTGCCCGTCCAGCTCGTAGCGCCAGACGGGCAGCCCCTCTTCGAGCCGGAACTCGCGCAGGTGCCTCGCGCCGGGCCATTCGAGCTGGCCGCCGGCGCGCTCCTGCCCGCCGATCTGGTGGCGCGCGCCGTCGGGCAGACGCAGCCACTCCGAGAGGTGGTTGAACATGACCGTGCGCCCGAGCGGCGTCGCCAGCGCCGCGACGAGGAGCCCGTGATACCTGCGGGTCGGGACGCCCGCGAGCGTCCCCGACGCGAAGCCGCCCAGCCCGTTCGTCACCAGCCACTCGCGCCCGAGCATCTTCTCCGCGTCGTGCGTGTCCTCCTCCGTGAAGAGGAGCCTGCGAACCGGTTCATTCATCCTTCCCGAAACCCTCTTGAGAATTTGAGATTTGAAATTCCAAATTTGAAATCAGAGCCTTACTTATCCTCTTCCCACTTGCGCAAACTTTCTTCGCGCACCTCCGCCTCCTCGCTCGGTTCTTCGGGCGCGTCGGCGGGGTCGCCCGCGCCGGCGGCTTCGGAGGGCGCGAGCGCGACGGCCGCCTCGCCGGGGATGCACCAGTTGTTCTTCGTCTCAAGCGGCGGCGTGCCCGTCCCGCCGTAAGCGTAGCCCTCGCTCGACCAGAGCGTCCGCCAGACCTTCCCCGGCGGCGGCGCGAGCAGCGGCTCGGGCGCGGGGTTGAGGCCGAGGTCCGGGCCGAGGTTGACGACGAGCAGGCGGTCGTCGCCGTCGCGCCCGAAGTAGCGCAGGACGAAAGCGTCCCGACTCAGCACGGCGCCGTCCAGTCCCCGAGGCTCCTGCGCGGAGAAGACCGCGTCGTCGCGCCTGAGGCGGAGCAGGTCGCGGTGCAGTTCGTAGACTTCCGCGTGTCTCTCGCGCTCCGCGAAGTCGAGCTTGCAGCGCTCGAAGGTCGCCGGGTCGGCCGGGTCCGGAAGATTCCTTCGCGTCTCGCGCGTGGCGATGCTGCGGAACTGCGCGAGGAACTCGGCGCGCCCGCGCCTGACCTTCTCGGCCAGCTCGCCCGCGTGGTCTGCGAAGTAGTGGAACGGCGCGGACGAGGCGAACTCCTGACCCATGAAGAGCATCGGCGTCCCCGGCGCGAGCAGCATGAGCGCCGTCAGGGCGCGCAGCCGCGCCGGGCTCGTCAGCTTGTGCGCGCGCGAGCCCCGCGCAGAGTTGGCGACCTGGTCGTGGTTCTGTATGAAGTTGACGAACGTGTGCGGGGCGAGCCCGAAGGTCGGCGTGCCGCGCCGGTGGCGCTGCCACTTGTAGCGCTGCCTCTGGTAGAGAAAACCGTACTTGGCCGCGGAGACGAACTCCTGCGGCGCGCCGCGGTAGTCGGAGTAGTAAGCCTCGCTGCGGCCGGTGAGCGCGACCATCGCCGCGTGATGAAAGTCGTCGTTCCAGAGCCCGTCGAGCCCGTACCCGCCGCGCCCCGCGGGGAGCACCATGCGCACCTCCTGCGGCTCGTTCTCGCCGACGACGATTGTCGCGCGCCCGGCGGCCGCCTCGCGCACCTCGCGCGTGAGCGCCGCCAGGAAGTGCTCCGCGGAGTCATCCTTTATGCTCTGCGTGGCGTCCACGCGCAGGCCGTCGAAGTGGAACTCCTCGACCCAGTAGCGCGCGTTCTTGAGGAAGAACTCGCGGACGGGGGCGGAGTGTCGGCCGTCGAAGTTGAGCGCGTCGCCCCACTCGTTCTTGTGCCGGTCGGTGGAGTAGTGCTCGGAGAACTGGCCGAGGTAGTTGCCGTCGGGCCCGAGGTGGTTGTAGACCACGTCGAGGATGACGGCGACGCCGCTTCGGTGCGCCTCGTCCACGAAGCGGCGCAGGTCGTCGGGCTCGCCGTAGAGCCGCGTCGGCGCGTAGAGGCAGACGCCGTCGTAGCCCCAGCCGAAGCGCCCGGGGAACTCGGCCAGCGGCATCAGCTCGACGCACGTCACGCCGAGCGCGGCCAGTTCTCTCAACTGTCGGGCCGCGGCCGCGAGCGTCCCCTCGGGCGTGAACGCGCCGACGTGCATCTCGTAGACGACCTGACCCTTGAGCGCGGCGCCCGGCCAGCCGTCGTCCGTCCAGCGGAAGAGCGCCGGGTCTACGACGCGCGAAGCGCCGTGCGGGCCTTCGGGCTGGAAGCGTGAGGCCGGGTCGGGGTAGCGCCAGCCGTCGCCGTCGAAGCGGAAGCGGTAGAGCGTGCCGTCGCCCGCCTCTGGGACGAGCGCGGAGAAGTAGCCGCCCTCCTCGCGCCGCAGCTCGAAGGCCGACCCGCTCTCCTCAAGGAAGACCTCGACGCGCGCGCGCCGCGGCGCCCAGACGCGGAAGTGCACCCCGCCCTCGGGCAGCGCCTCCGCCCCGACGGGCAGCCTCCTCGCAAGCCTGTTCGTCACCATCCGCGCGCTCATCCGGTTATTTACTTGGCCGCAATTCTAAACGCGGCGCGGCGCAAAAGGCGAATACTGCCGCGCCCGTGCCGCGTAAGTGTCGCGTTTGTCTGTAATCCGTTTTAAGGAGTAGAGATTTCAAATCTCAAATCTTAAGTCCTGTAAATCCTGCCCGTGTTAATCGTCTCCTCCCGACACGCGCCGCCGCGCCGCTTGCCAAAGCCCGCCGCCTTCGGTTACGAACTTCGGCGTGCAGCCCTTACCCGTTGACGAGATTCTGCCGGGGGCAGTCGAAGTCCTGCGGCGCGCGCAGAGCCTGGTGGTCGAGGCCCCGCCCGGCGCGGGGAAGACGACGCGACTGCCGCCGGCGCTGCTCGACGCGGGGCTCGCGGGCGGCGGCGACGTGCTCGTCTTAGAGCCGCGGCGGCTCGCGGCGCGCATGGCCGCGCGGCGCGTGGCGGAGGAGCGCGGCGAGCGCGTGGGCGAGACGGTCGGCTACCAGGTCAGGTTCGACGAGGTTGCCGGCAGCCGGACGCGCCTGCGCTTCCTGACCGAAGGCGTGCTGACGAGGCGTCTGCTCGCCGACCCGACCTTGAAGGGCGTCGGCTGCGTCGTGCTCGACGAGTTCCACGAGCGCCACCTTCAGGCGGACCTCGCGCTCGCGCTGCTCCGCAGGCTCCAGCGGACTACGCGGCCCGACCTGAAGCTGGTCGCCATGTCGGCGACGCTCGACGCCGCGCCCGTGGCGGGCTACCTCGGCGGGTGCGCGGTGCTGCGCTCGGAGGGGCGGCGGTTTGAAGTCGAGGTCGAGCACCTCGCGCGGCCGGACGAGCGCCCGCTCGAAGTGCAGGTCGGCGCCTCGCTGCGGCGGCTGCTCGCGGAAGGTCTGGACGGCCACGTGCTCGTCTTCCTGCCGGGCGCGGCCGCGATACGCAGGGCGCAGGCGGAGTGTGAGCCGGTAGCCGCGGCGGCCGGGCTGCTCGTGCTGCCCCTGCACGGCGAGCTGCCCGCGGCCGAGCAGGACGCGGCCGTGCGCCCTTCGGAGCGGCGCAAGGTCATCCTCTCGACCAACGTCGCCGAGACTTCTGTGACGGTCGAGGGCGTGGCCGCCGTCGTCGACTCGGGGCTCGCCCGCGTGGCTTCGCACTCGCCGTGGTCGGGGCTCCCCGTGCTGAAGGTCTCGCGCGTGAGCAGGGCGAGCGCCGTGCAGCGCGCCGGGCGCGCGGGGCGCACGCGCGAGGGGCGCTGCCTGCGGCTCTACACGGCGCAGGACTTCGGCGCGCGACCCCCGCACGAGACGCCCGAGGTGCGGCGGCTCGACCTCGCGGAGTCCGTGCTGGAGCTGCGCGCCGCGGGCGTCGAAGACCTCGCCGGGTTCGACTGGTTCGAGCCGCCCGCGGCTGAGTCTCTGGCCGCGGCCGACTCGCTCCTGCTGCGGCTCGGCGCGACCGACGCCGCGGGCCGCGTGACCGAGACGGGGCGCGAGATGCTCAGGCTGCCGCTCCACCCGAGGCTCGCGCGCATCGTCGTCGAGGCCGCGCGTCGCGGGGTCGCGCGCGAGGCGTGCGCCGTCGCGGCGCTCATCGGCGAGCGCGACATACGCGCCGGCCGCGTCGGCCTCATCGGCGCGGGCGGCGGGCGCGCGAACGAGGGGGCGCGTGCTCAGGGCCGTGCGCGGCGCGCGGCCGAGAAGCACGGCTCGTCGGACTTGCTCGAACTGCTCGACCTCTTCGCGGAGGCGGAGGCGCGCGGGTTCACGGAGGCCGCGCTCGGCCGCCTCGACCTCGACGCGAACGCCGCGCGCGCCGTCGAGCGCGTCGCGCGTCAACTGCGCCGCATGATGCCGCGAGGCGCCGCCGGCCCCGGCAAGCGCGAAGGCGCCGCGGGGCTTTCGGAGGAGGCGGAGACGGAGCTGCTCGTCTCCGTCCTCGCGGGCTACCCCGACCGCGTCGCGCGCAGGCGCGCGCGGCCCGAGCGGCGCGGCGAGGGCGAGGCGTTCGAGCTTCTGCTCTCGGGCGGCGGGACGGCCGAACTCGCGCCGGAGAGCGTCGTGCGCGGCTCGGAGTTCCTCGTCGCCGTGGACGCGGAGGAGCGCGGCGACGCGCGGCGCCCGTCCGCGCGCGCGGCGAAGACCGTCGTGCGGCTCGCGAGCGCCGTCGAGCCCGAATGGCTGCTCGACCTCTTCGCGGACTCGCTGGCGGAGAGGACGGAGGCGCGCTGGAACGCGCGCGACGAAAGGGTCGAGGTCGTGCGCCGCCTCGTCTACGGCCAGCTCGTCGTCGAAGAGTGGCGCGCGCCCCGCGCCGAAGGGCCGGAGGTCACGCGCGCCCTGGCCGACGCCGCGCTCGACGCCGGGGCGCAAGCCTTCGCCGACACGGAGGAGGTCGAACGCTTCCTCGCGCGCGTCGAGTTCGTCGCGCGCACGTTCCCCGAAGAGGGGTTGCCCGCGCTCGGCGAGGAGGACGTGCGCGGGGCGCTCGTCGCGTTGTGCGAAGGGCGGCGCAGCTTCGCAGAACTCCGTGAGGCGGCGCGCGCGGGCGGCCTCGTCGAGTCCCTGCGGCGCGGCCTCACGCCCGAGCAGTCGCGGCTCGTGGCGCGCATGGCGCCCGAGCGCGTGCCGCTCGCGGGGGGCCGTCAGGCGCGCGTCACCTACGAGCGCGGCCGCGCGCCGGCCGTCGCCTCGCGGCTGCAAGACTTCTTCGGCATGCGCGAGGGGCCGCGCGTCGCGGGCGGGCGCGTGGCGCTGGTGCTCGAACTGCTCGCGCCGAACCGGCGCCCCGTTCAGGTGACGCAGGACCTCGCCGGCTTCTGGGAGCGCCACTACGCGGGCGTGCGCCGCGAGCTTGGGCGGCGCTACCCGCGACACGCGTGGCCCGAAGACCCCTTGCAAGGTTAATTGCGCAAAACTTCACGCGCGGCTGTGGTAGATTTAAACAGAGTGTGAAGTATAATCCCGGGACGATCCGGAATCCCCTTTGGAGAACGAAAAGCGAAATGCCAGAGTTACGCGGCAAGCAGGCCACCGAGGACGTTAAGGAAGAGTGGAAGCGAGCCTACGACTTTTACCTGAGCGCCCCCGGCGTACCGCACAACAAGAAGCTCGACCGCACGGAGCGCATCAACTACGTTGCCGACAAGATGCACCTGACGCGCAAACAGGCTAAGCGGCGTGTGAAGAACTTCGAGGCGTGGCAGCGCAACATCAAGAAGGGACTCGTCACGCCTTAGCGCCACGAACAGGCCGCCCGGTTTGAAGGGAACCGCGGAGGCCCCGCCCCGCCGAAAGTCACGCACAAACGGTAACGAAGGTCGCCAAACGCGGGCCGCAGTGTGCCCGCGTCGGGCGACGCGGGGCGTGGTGTGCTGATACGATAGCGGTCGGCGGTCGGCTTTCAGCTTTCAGCCG
>DASVWB010000299.1:0-8924 GCA_036389815.1 Pyrinomonadaceae bacterium
CCTCAACGTCCACGGCGGCCCGGCCGGCGTCTTCCAGCAGAGCTTCATCGGCGGCCGCGGCGTCTACCCGATTGCCACGTTCGCCTCGCGCGGCTACGCCGTCCTGCGGCCGAACCCGCGCGGGTCGAGCGGCTACGGGACGGAGTTCCGCCGCGCCAACCTCAAGGACTGGGGCGGCGCCGACTATCAGGACTTGATGGCGGGCGTGGACCGGGTCGTCGAGATGGGCGTCGCCGACCCGGAGCGTCTGGGCGTGATGGGCTGGAGCTACGGCGGGTTCATGACCTCGTGGGTCGTGACGCAGACCCGGCGCTTCAAGGCCGCCTCGGCGGGCGCGCCCGTCACGAACCTGATGAGCTTCAACGGCACGGCCGACATCCCGGCCTTCATCCCCGACTACTTCGGCGGGCAGTTCTGGGAGGCGTCGGAGCTTTACCAGAAGCACTCGCCGATGTCCCACGTCCGCGGCGTGACGACGCCGACGCTGATTCAGCACGGCGAGGCCGACATCCGCGTCCCCATCTCGCAGGGCTACGAGTTCTACAGCGCCTTGAAGGCGCAGGGCGTCCCCACACGCATGCTCGTGCTCCCGCGCCAGCCCCACGGCCCCAACGAGCCCCGGATGCAGCTCGCCGCCATGCAGGCCAACCTCGACTGGTTCGAAAAGTACCTCGGAGGGAAAGAACGGTAGGGAGTAGGGAGTAGACAGTAGACAGTAGATGAAAAGCGGGCGGCGCGTCTCGGCAGAGAGCCGGGCGCGCCGCCTTCGGTTTCCTACTGTCTACTGTCTACTGTCTACTGTCTACTCCCTACTGATTTTCCCCCGCCATGCGCTCGACTTCGGTCTCCATGCGGAGGCGTTTGAAGGAGTCGAGCGCCTCGCCGCGGAGCTGTCGGCCGCGCTCGGGGTCGCCCGACGCCGTCTCGTGGCGCGCCCAGTCGCGCAGCGTCCGCGCGCGCTCGGCCTCCATCTGGATGCGCGAGAAGATGGAGAGGCTCTCGGCGAAGCAGGCGGCGGCGTCGCGCGCCTGCCCACGCACCTCGACCGGCGACTTCGTCAGCGAGGAGACCAGCCCTAGCACGCGCCACGCCTCGGCGACGTGCTCCTGGTTCTCTATCTCGTGGCCGAGTTCGAGCGCGCGCAGGGCGGACTCGCGCGCCTCGTCGACGCGCCCCTGGCCCAGCAGCGCCTCGGCCAGAAAGCGGTAGTTCTCCGAGAGCCCGACGTAGCCGGCCGCGGTCGCGAGCTGTATGCTCTGCCGCACGTCCGATTCGGCCTCCTGATACCGGCCGAGCCCGACGCGTGCGCCGCCGAGGTTCGACAGGTAGAGTATCTCGCCGTTGCGGTTGCCTATCTCGCGCGCTATCTGGAGAGCCTCGCCGTAGCGCTCGACGGCGCGCTCGTAGTCGCCGCGCAGCCGCGCCGTCTCGCCCAGAGAGTTGAGCAGGTTCCCGACGTAGTGGCGGTCGCCCAGAGTCCGGTAGATGCCGAGCGAAAGCCCCTTGAACTCCTCCGCCTGCTCGAACTGCCCCAGCATGTGGTAGGCCATCCCGAGAGACTTCAGGCACTCGGCGCGCACGCGCCGCCCCACGTCGCCGAGGCCGTCCACGAGCGAGAGCGCGCGGTCGGCGAGCGTCATCGCCGCGCGCGCGTCGCCGAGGCGCGAGCAGACCTGACTCTGCATGTTGAGGGCGCGCGCCAGCTCGACGCTCGCGCCCGGCCCGGCGCCCGTGGCGCGCGCCAGCGACTCGGCGCGCCGCGTGCTCTCGAAGGCGGCGCGGTTGTCGCCCTGGCTGCTCTCGACTATCGCTATCTCGTTCCAGGCGCGCGCCTGCGCCGGCGTCGCCTGAAGCGCCTCGGCCGCGGCGCGCATCTGCTGGTAGGCTTCGACCGCCTCGGAGTAGCGCGCCTGCACGCGCAAGACCTCGCCCAGCCCCTCGTACCACTCCAGCTTCAGCGCGTGGAGCGCGGGGTCTGCGGCGTCGGCCCCGGCGCGCGGGGCGAGCAGTTCGAGCGAGCGGCGGTAGTAGCGGATGGCCGTCTCGGGCGCGTAGGTCTCGCGCGCCTGCCGGCCGGCGCGCCCGTACCACTCGGCGGCGTCCTCGGGCACCTGCCCGCGCTCGTAGTGCTCGGCGATGAGGCCGGCGTACTCGCCGACGCGGCCGCCGCTGTGGCGCGCGAGCCAGTCGGCCGCGCGGCGGTGGTACTCGCGCCGGTCGCGCTTCAGGACGCTCTCGTAGGTCACGTCGCGCAGCAGCGCGTGCTTGAAGGTGTACTCGCACGCCCCGGCGAAGGCCGAAGCCTCGCGCCGGTAGACGAGTTCTTTGCCCCTTAAGGATTCGAGCACGGAGGCGACCTCCGCCGAGCCGCCCGCCGCGGCGCGCCCCGGCGCGTTGACGCGCGCCGTCTGCCGCCGCGCCGGCGCCGTCACGGCCGCGCCGAGGTGCTCGACCGCGCCGTCCCAGAAGACGCGGCCGATGACCGAGGCGCGCTGCAGGACGGTCTTCTCGTCCGGCGTCAGGCGGTCGAGGCGCGCCTGCAGGACGCCCGTCAGCGTCGGCGGCACCTGCACCTCGGTGAGCCGCGTCGCGTCCACGCTCCACGACTCGGCGCCAGGGACGATGACGCGCTGGTCGATGAGCATCTTGATCAGCTCCTCGACGTAGAACGGGTTGCCCTCGGCGCCGCCCACCACCAGCTCGCGCAGCTCGGCCGGGACGCCGCGCGCCCGCCTGAGAATCTCCTCGACGAGCTGCCGGCTCTCCTTCTTCGAGAGCGGTTGCAGGGTGAGCCGCGCGTGGCGCTCGCGCCCCTCGCCCCACGCGGGGCGGCGTTCGAGCAGCGCGGGGCGCGCGAGGCAGAGGATCATCACGGGCGACCCGGCGCAGTGGCGCGCGAGGTGGTCGATGAAGTCGAGCGAGCCGTCGTCGGCCCAGTGTATGTCGTCGAGGTAGAGGACGACGGGGCAGACGCGCGCGATGTCGGAGAAGAAGTCGGAGGCGTAGCGGAAGGCGCGGTCGCGCACCTGGCGCGCGTCGTCGCGGATGCCCGAGACGTGCGGGCTCGCGGAGTAGTCGAAGCCGATGAGCTGCCCGATGAAGTGCGCGCGCATCAGCACCTCCTGCTCCGAAGTCTCCGGGCACATCGAGAGCATGCCGCGCTCCAGCTTCTCGCGCGCCACGGCCGCCGCGTCGCTGTCCTGTATCTCGAAGCGGAAGCTGAACACGTCGCGCGCGAGCGCGTAAGGCAGCCCCTGCGCCGACTCGTTCGCGCGCCCGTTGAAGACGTACCAGACTTCGGGGAGGAGTTCGACCCAGTTGGCGAACTCGTACAGCAGGCGCGACTTGCCGAGGCCGGCGTCGCCGAGCACGGTGACGACGTGCAGCTCGCCCTCCTCGAAGACCGTCTCGACGGCGTCGGTCAGGCGGCGCAGCTCGGCCTTGCGCCCGACCATCCGCGTCTCGACGCCCTCGACGCCGCGCGTCTGGACGCGGAAGGCGCGGCGCTTGGCGCGCATCACGCGGTAGAACTGCACGTGGCCCGGCCGCCCGCCCGTCTGCAAGGTCTCGGGCGCGTGCACGTCGAAGACGCCGCGGACGTGGCGGTAGGTGTCGTGCGAGATGAGCACGCCGCCCACGGGCGCCTCGTGCTGGAGGCGCGAGGCGAGGCGGACGGGGTCGCCCGTCACCGTCAGCTCGCCCGTCATCCCGACCTCGCCCAGCAGGACGAGCCCCGTGCTGATGCCGACGCGCATCAGGCGCGCGGGCCCGCCGCCCGCCTGGCCGTCGGCGGGCGCGCGCTGCTCGGGCGGCAGCCCCTCGGCGACGAACGCGGCGACGGCCGACTGCATTTCGAGCGCGGCGCGGACGGCGCGCTCCGGGTCGTCCTCGCGCGCGCCGCGCGCACCCCACAGCGCGACGAAGGTCTCGCCGACGTGCTTCGTCACCTCGCCGCCGCACCCCGACACGACCCCGTCCACGAGCGGCCAGAGCCCCGACATCAGCTCGCCCACGTCCTCGGCGTCCTGCCCCTCGGCGAGCGCCGCGAGGCCGGCGAAGTCCGCGAAGAGGACGGTCAACTGCTTGCGCTGCTCGGAGGTGTGCTGCCGCGGCGTGGCGCCCGGCGAGGGCGTGCGCGCGGCCGGCTCGCGGGGCCCCGGAGGAGGCGGCGGGGTGGCGGCCCCCGCGGGCGCGGCGGCGCGCGCGTCGCGCACGGTCTCCGCGCGGAGGTCCAGCAGGCGGCGGACGCGCCGCAGCTCCGCCTGAAACTCCTTCGCCGTCTGGAAGCGCTCGCCCTTCTCCTTCGCCAGAGCGCGGGCGACGAGCGGCCAGACCTCCGGCGCGTGCGCCTCCGCCGAGAGCGGCGGCGGCCCGCCGTGCAGTATCGAGACGACGAGGTCGCCGAAGTTGCGCTCCTCGAAGGGCGGCCGCCCCGAGAGCATCTCGTAGAGCACGCACCCCAGGCTCCACACGTCGGAGCGGCCGTCGAGTTCGAGCCCGCGCACCTGCTCGGGCGACATGTAGGCCGTGGTGCCGAGGACGACGCCCGAGGCCGTGTCCACGCGCGCGCTCGTCGGCGCCTCGGTGTCCACGGAGGGCGGCGGGGCCGTCTGCTTGGCGATGCCGAAGTCGAGCACCTTGACGTGCCCCTCCTCGTCGAGCATCACGTTCTCGGGCTTGATGTCGCGGTGGATGACGCCGGCGGCGTGCGCCTTCGCGAGCGCGCCGGCCACCTGCGCGCACACGTCGAGCGCCTCCGCCTCCTGGAAGCGCCCCTCCCACATGCGCTCGCGCAGGGTCTTGCCCTCGACGAACTCGGTGACGATGAAGAGGCGGCCGCCCTCCTCGCTTATCTCGTGGACGGTGATGATGTTCGGGTGGTTTAAGGCGGAGGCGGCGCGCGCCTCCTGCTCGAAGCGGCGCACGAGTTCTTCGTCGCGCGCGAACTCCGCGGGCAGGACCTTGAGCGCGACGCGGCGGCCGAGCCGCGCGTCCTTCGCAAGGTAGACCGTGCCCATCCCGCCCTGCCCTATCTTCTCCAGTATGCGGTAGGAGCCGAGCGCGGTGCGGCCGGGCACGACTTCGAGCGGCGTCCTCTCGCCCGAGCGGCGCGGGCGCCGCCGCGAAGAGGGCTTCGCGGCGCGCGCGGGGGCGGGGGTCGCGCCCGTGTCCACGAGCGACTCGACCTCGCGGCGGAGCGCCTCGTCGCCCGCGCAGGCTTCCGAGAGGTACGCGGCGCGGCGCCCGGGCGGGAGCCCGGCCGCGCGTTCGTAGATGCGTTGTATCTGCTGAAGTCGCTCGGGCGTCATCGCCTGCGCCTCACCCGGAGAGTTCGTCCGGCGGCCGCCGCCGCGCTCGCGCCGGGCGGAGCTTTCGCGTCGGGGCTTTCGCGTGAGCGCGCATTGTAGCACCTCGGCGGCGGGACGGGCGCATCAACCTGCGGCCGCAAATTTCTTTGCGCGGCGGCGAAACGTTTCCGGCGCGCACGCCATTAAAGGTTGAACGCTCACCCCTGCAAAGAAGGGGCGCGGGCCCTCGAACCGAGCCCGCGCCCCTTCCCACGACACCTTGCTCCCCCTTCCGGCCGCCGATTCAGTGTGTGCGCCGCCGCATCGCCGCCGCGCGCGAGGCCGGCACGAGCGCGCCCGCCTCGGGCGGGGGCGGCGTCTCGATCAGGTGCGCGAACTCCTCGGCGTGCGTCTGGAGGTACGAGAAGAAGCGCTCGAACTCGCGCTGCATCGCGTCCATCTTCTCGCGCATGTTGAGGATGATCTCGACGCCGGCGAGGTTGACGCCGAGGTCGCGCGTCAAAGAGAGGATGACTTCGAGGCGTTCGAGGTCGGCGTCCGTGTAGAGCCGCGTGTTCCCCTCCGACCGCGAGGGCTTAAGTAGCCCCTCGCGCTCGTAGAGCCTCAACGTCTGCGGGTGAATCTCGTACTGCGTCGCCACCGCGCTGATCGTGTATGTCCCGCCTTTACGCCGCTTCATAGGATTTTGATTTTAGATTTTCGATTTGCGATTCGAAGGAAGCGCTGCCGCCGTCCCCCAAATCAAAAATCAAAAATCGCAAATCTAAAATTACTCCAGTCCCATCGCCACGCGCGGGTTCTCGGGGTTGAGCTGCGCGTAGCGGCGCAGGAGTTCCTTCGTCTCTTCGGAGATCACCCTGGGGAAGGTGACCTGGACTTCGACGAACTGGTCGCCGCGCGCCTGGGGGTTTCTTAGAGAGGGGATGCCGCGCTCGCGCATGCGGAACTGCGCGCCCGACTGCGTGCCGGGCGGAATCCTGAGCTGCGCCTTGCCCTCGATGGTCGGCACCTCGATGCGCGCGCCGAGCGCCGCCTCGGCGATGGAGACCGGCACCTTGACGTAGATGTTGTCGCCCTTGCGCGTGAAGTGCTTGTGCTTGCCGACGTTCGTGATGATGTAGAGGTCGCCGGCCGGCGCGCCCATCCGGCCGCCCTCGCCCTTGCCCGGCACCCTCACGCGCGAGCCCGTGTCCACGCCCGCCGGAATCCTGACCTTCACCGTCTCGGCCTTCGGCACCGTGCCCTTGCCGTTGCAGAGCGCGCACGGCGGCCGGCGCTTCCCCGCGCCGCCGCAGTCGGGGCACTCCTGCGCGAAGCGCAGCCGCCCTCCCGCCCTCTGCACCTGCCCCGACCCGTGGCAGGTCGCGCAGGCGACGGGGTTGCCGCCCGTGTCGCCCGCCCCCTGGCAGCGCGGGCACTGCTCGGAGCGGTTGACCGTGATGTTCGTCGTCAGCCCCGTCACCGCCTCCTCGAACGAGAGGGCGAGCGGCATCTCGATGTCGGCGCCCTTTTGCGGCACGGGGCGCGGCGGCTCCCTCTCCGTCTTGCCGCCGCCGAACAGCTCCGAGAAGATGTCGCGGAAGGAGGAGCCCCCGCCCGCGGACGAAGACGAGGCGGCGTTGCCCCAGTCGAAGCCCGCGAAGTCGAACGGCACGCCGCCGCCTCCGCGCGCGCCCGCGCCGCCGGGCCCGGCCGCGCCGCGCGCGGCGGCGTCGGCCAACTGCTCGGAGTAGGAGCCGAAGCGGTCGTAGACCTGGCGCTTCTTCGGGTCGGAGAGCACGTCGTGCGCCTCCGTGATCTTCTTGAAGCGCTCCTCGGCCGCCTTGTCGCCCGGGTTCACGTCCGGGTGGTGCTTGCGCGCGAGCCGGCGGTAGGCTTTCTTAATCTCCTCCGGCTTCGCGTCCCGCTTGACGCCCAGAACTTGATAGAAGTCTTCTTTTGCCATCTGAAAGCAGTGACGAGTGACAAGTGACAAGTGACGAGTGCGGACAAGCTCTTAAAGCTCGTCACCCGTCACTCGTCACCTGTCACTGCTTCTTACTTGTTCTCGTCGACGTCCACGTACTCGGCGTCGATGACGTTGTCGTCGCCGCCGCCCGCGGCCGAGCCGCCGCCCGCGCCGGTGGAGGCGCCGGCCGCGCTGGCCTGCTCGCCGCCCGCCTCGCCCTGCGCGCCGCCCGACTGGTAGAGCGACTCGGCCAGCTTGTGCGAGGCCGTCTGGAGGTTCGAGAAGGCGTTGTTCAGCCTGTCGACGCCGCCCTCTTCGAGCGCCTTCTTCGCGTCGGCGACGGCCGCCTCGACCTGCGACGTGGTCGCGCCGTCGAGCTTCTCCTTGTTCTCGTTGAATGTCTTCTCGATCTGGAAGACGAGGCCGTCGAGCCGGTTGCGCGCCTCGACCTCCTCGCGCTTCTTGGCGTCCTCGGCCGAGTGCGACTCGGCGTCGCGCATCATCTTGTCGATCTCGTCCTTCGAGAGCCCCGAGGACGCGGTGATGGTGATCTTCTGCTCGCGCCCCGTGCCCATGTCCTTGGCCGAGACGTTGACGATGCCGTTGGCGTCGATGTCGAACGTGACCTCGATCTGCGGCATGCCGCGCGGCGCCGGCGGGATGCCGACGAGGTGGAACTTGCCGAGCGTCCGGTTGTCGCCCGCCATCGGGCGCTCGCCCTGGAGGACGTGCACCTCGACGCTCGTCTGGTTGTCCGAGGCCGTCGAGAAGATTTCGCTCTTGCGCGTCGGGATGGTCGTGTTCCGGGGGATGAGGATCGTGTTCACCCCGCCGAGCGTCTCTATCCCGAGGGAGAGCGGCGTCACGTCGAGCAGCAGGATGTCCGTCTTCTCGCCCGAGAGCACGCCGGCCTGCACGGCCGCGCCGACGGCGACGACCTCGTCCGGGTTCACGCTCTTGTTCGGCTCCTTGCCGAAGAAGTTCTTGACGATCTCCTGCACCTTCGGGATGCGGGTCGAGCCGCCGACGAGCACCACCTCGTCGATCTTCCTCGCGTCCACGCCCGCGTCCTTGATCGCCTGCTCGACGGGCGGCATCAGCCGCTTCAGGATGGGGTCGATGAGCTGCTCGAAGCGCGAGCGCGTGAGCTTCATCACGAGGTGCTTCGGGCCGGAGGCGTCGGCCGTGATGAAGGGCAGGTTGATCTCGGTCTCCATCGTCGAGGAGAGCTCGATCTTGGCCTTCTCGGCCGCCTCCTTCAGGCGCTGCAAGGCCATCTTGTCGCCCGAGAGGTCGATGCCCTGATCCTTCCTGAACTCCTCGATAATCCACTTGATGAGCGCCTCGTCGATGTCGTCGCCGCCGAGGTGCGTGTCGCCGTTCGTCGACTTGACCTCGACGACGCCCTCGCCCACCTCGAGGACGGAGATGTCGAAGGTGCCGCCGCCGAAGTCGAAGACGGCGATGGTCTCGTCCTTCTTCTTGTCGAGCCCGTAGGCGAGCGCCGCGGCGGTCGGCTCGTTGACGATGCGCATCACTTCGAGGCCGGCGATGCGGCCGGCGTCCTTCGTCGCCTGCCGCTGCGAGTCGTTGAAGTAGGCCGGCACCGTGATGACCGCCTTCTCGACCTTCTGGCCGAGGTAGTCTTCCGCCGCCTGCTTCAGCTT
>DASVWB010000300.1:0-54712 GCA_036389815.1 Pyrinomonadaceae bacterium
GAAGCAATGCACAGCGGCCCGGCGGCCGTCGGTCACGCCGCGAGTTCCCGCTTCACCCGCTCGACCGCCGGCGGCAGCACCTCGCCGATGCCGACCGGGAGGCGGAGGGAGACGGCCGCGTCGTACGGCGTCTCGCCGCGGTTGACGAGCACCACCCGCGCCCCCCGCCGGATCGCCAGACCCACCAGCGAAGCGGCCGGGTTCACCACGAGCGACGAGCCCAGCACGAGCATCAGGTCGCACCGGCTCGCGTGCTCCGCCGCGAGCGTCAACTCCTTCTCCGGCAGAGGGTCGCCGAAGTTCACCACCGAAGAGATGAGTCGGCCGCCGCAGGCCGGGCAGACGGGCTGCCCCGCGACGGGCTTCTGCGTGCGGTAGGCCGGCCCCCAGCGGTTCGCGTCCCAGCCGACCTCCTGCCGCGTGTGTTGCCGGTCGCAGGAGAGGCAGCGCATGAGCTGACCGTTGCCGTGCAGCTCCGCCAGCAGTTCGGGCCGGATGCCGGAGAGGCGGTGCAGGTTATCCGTGTTCTGCGTGATGAGGAAGCGGAGCTTGCCAACCTGCTGTAGCTCGACGAGCGCCACGTGCGAGGCGTTCGGCCTGACCTGCCCCGGCGAGACGCGCCAGCGCGGCGGCGGCAGCCCCGCGCCCCGCCGCGTCCAGACCCCTTCGGGGCCGCGGTAGTCGGGGATGCCCGAGTCGGTGCTGATGCCCGCGCCGGTGAAGGCGACGACGTGTGCCGACTCCCTGAGCCAGCGCGCGAGTGTCTCTACGTTCTGCCGTGCCTCGGTCATGAGGTTTTTCTAACGAGAGTCTTTGACGCGCCGCCTTTGTGTGCGGTTGTACGTCGCACGGACGCCCGCGGGGCGCGCCCCCGCCCGCCCGGGCAACACGGGCACGGCGCGCGGCCTCTAACCCGTACAACGACACGGGGGCTAACATCTCATGCACGCTTTCATCCTCCCGCTCCTGCTGAGCGGGTTTTTTGCCGCCGGCTCTTCGGCCTCCGCGCAGGACGTGAAGTCCGGCCTGCTCACGCGCACCGTGAAGGTCGGCGGCGAGTCCTACACCTATCAGGTCTTCGTCCCCGCGAGCCTCGCGGGCAAGCGGGACGTGCCGGTCGTCCTCTTCCTCCACGGCATCGGGCAGAGGGGCGAGGGCGGCTTCCTGCCGGCCGGCGGCGCGGCGGGCGGCTTCGTCCGCCAGTACCTGGAACAAATACCCGCCGTGGCGCTCCTCCCGCAGTGCCGGAAGGGGAAGTACTGGCACGACCCCGAGATGGAGCGGATGGTGATGGCCGAGCTTGAGCAGACGGCTTCCGAGTTCTCAGCCGACCCGCGGCGGCTCTACCTGGCGGGCGTCTCGATGGGCGGCTTCGGCGCGTGGCACCTCGCGGCCGGGCACCCGGGGAAGTTCGCCGCCGTCGTCAACGTCTGCGGCGGCAGCACCCTGACGAGCGGCGACCGCTTCACGCCCGTCGCGCGGAAGGTCGGCCGGACGCCCGTCTGGGTCTTCCACGGGAGCGAAGACCGCGTGGTGCCGGTCACGGAGTCGCGCGGGATGGTGGAGGCGCTCAAGCGCGTGGAGGGGAGCCGCGTGCGCTACACGGAGTACGAGGGCGCGGGGCACAACGTGTGGCTGAACGTCGCCGCCGAGCCGGGGCTGCTGCCGTGGCTCCTCGCGCAGCGCGCCGACTGACGGTTGGCGGCTCGAATCCCTGCCCGCCGCCCGGGGCTGACTCCTTCATGCGCGCACCCGGTTCACCGCGGCACGGGCTTTCGGGCCGCGGGCGCCCGCTTCCGCCACATCACAAACCCCTACCGCCCCCACCAGTCGAACCCGAAGGTGACGCCGACCACGTGCCCGTTGAACTTCTTATCGGGGTCGTTCGAGTCGCGCGTCTCGAACCTGTAGTCGAGCCCGAGGCGCACGTCACGCGCGAGCGGCCTCTCGTAGTCGAACTCGAAGACCCAGCGCTTGTCCTTGCGCGGCACGCGCACGCCGTCAACCTTGATCTGGCGCGCGTAGAGCCGGGGGCTGTAGCGCGCCTCGACGGTCAGGAGGTCGCGCCGCGCGCGAAAGAGCGGGGTGGAGAACTGCGCCTCGTACGTCCGGCGGACGTAAAAGTCCTTCGGGTCCTGCGAGCGGTTCTTGTCGTAGCGGTAGGTGAGCTGCCACTCGCGCCCGCCCTTCAGCTCGTGCGCGAACCTTCCGCCGACGTAAGGGTCTATGGCGTTCTTGCCCGCGTCTATCAGGGGGTAGCGCTTGAGCCTGTAGGCCGCGAACGCGGAGAGCCGGACGGCCGGGGCGAGGCGGTACTGGAGCTGCTGCTCAAGGCTGTACTGGTTGTTCACGTCGCGGTCTTCGGACGAGCCCTTGAGCGAGACCTCGGCCGTGGTGCGCGCCGAGAGCCGGCCGGGCAGGCGCTTGCGGTAGGCGCCCGTGAAGTAGTGGCTGACGCGGTCGAAGCTGTCGGTGCGCGTGTAGCGGTGGAAGCCGACCTCGTAGTCGGCCTCGAACGAGGGGCGCTCGGGGTCGTCGCGGAAGTGGAAGCCGAGGCTCGGCACGAGGCCGAAGGAGCGCAGACGCCGCTCGTCGTGCTCGACGTTCGAGTCGAAAACGGTCGAGAGCGACGCCGAGAGCCAGAAGCGCCGCTGCCTCTTCTCTGTCTCTTCGCCCGTCGCCTTGGCCCGCGCGGACTTCTTCTTCTTCTTCTTGCCCGCCGCCGCCTCGACTTTCTTCTCGGCGTCGCCCTCGCGGCTCTGCCCGAACGCGGGCGCGGCGCAGGCCAAGAGCAGGCAGGCGAACAGGGTCTTCAGTGCGTTCCTCGATGTCAGGTGGCTTCTCATCTTTTCAACTCCTTACGGCCGGCGTGGACGTGGCAACGGCGGGCTCGCGCAAAGGGTCGCACTCCCGGGCGGCGTGCGGCGGCGCCGTCTGTCGGCGGCGACTTTGCGCCAGCGGGGACATCAGTTGACAGCGCGCGGCCGGGTGCGCCGCCAGCAGCGCGAGCAGCTCGCCCGCGCGCGCCAGCTCCGCTTCGTCCATCAACTCGTGGTGGAACATGACGCCGACGGGCGTCGCCGCGTCGCGCGCGGCCTCGGCCAGCGAGACTCCCAACTCTCCCGGGCTCAGGCGGACGCCTTTGCGGCGCGCGAACCAGTCAACCCGCACGGGCAGTTCGTACAGGCCGGCGACGCCGAGCGGCCTCGCGGTCGCGTCGCGCGAGAGCACGCCGAAGCCGCTCGCGCGCAGGGCCTCGCCCGTCGCCTCCGTGCAGCGATTCCACGGCGGCGTGAAGATGTCGGAGGCGGCCAGCCCGTGAACCTCCGCGAGAAGGCGTCGCCCCGACTCGATGTCACGCCGCTGTAGTTCGCTGGAGCGCGCGGGGCCGAACTCACACTTGCGCCCTTCCGGCTCGTGGTTGAGGTGCGCGAAGCCGTGCTGGTGGACGCCGACCCTTTCGGGCGCGGCCGCCACGCGCGAGCGCAACTCCGCGGCCAGCGGCGCGGTCATCGCGCGCGGGATGGCCGCCACGTCCATCGGGAGCCCGCGGCGCTCGAAGAGGTCGAGCAGCGCGAACAGGCGACCGTCGCACCAGCCCGCGTCGTCGTCGCGGAAGAAGAAGTCAACGGGGCCGGCCGCGGCGTCGAGCGCGCGGCGCAATTCGTCGAGCCATGCGCTCATGCCTGTGCCTCCCGCGCCGCGTGCCGCCCGCGTGAAGCCGCGGCCGCGCGCGACGTTCGAGACCGGAGTAGAGACTCGATCAGGCGCGCTGAGTTTTGACCGCCCCGCATCTCCAGCTCCGTCGGCCGCGGGCGAAAGGCCAGTAGCTCGCGCAGCCCTCGGGCGAGGCGCGCCGGGTCGAGTTCGTGCCGCTCGGCGACGCGCAGAGCCCCGAGGCGTTCGAGCCGGCGCGCCCGCTTCAACTGCTCGTCCTCCCCGCCTTCGGCGAAGGGGACGACGAGGGCGGGCACGCCCGCGCGCAGGATGTCGAGCGCGGTGTTGTAGCCGCACTGGCTGACCGAGGCGGCCGAGCGCCGCATCTCCGCGCAGAGGTCGGGCACGAACCGCCGCACGCTCAGGCCGCGCAGCCGCCCGGCCGACTCGCGCAAAGACCGCCACGCGCCTTCGGGCAGGAAGGGGCCCGCGACGACCTTCATCGTCACGGCTTCGGTCTCCCTCAAAAGGGGGTAAGCGGCGACGGCCGTGCGGAGCAGCGTCTCCCCGACGAGGCCGCCGCCCGCGGAGACGAGTATCTGTCTCCCGACGCCTGCCGCCTCGTCGTTCGCCGGCCCCTTTTCGGGGAGGACGAAGCCCGTGTGGTGGACGGGCACGGCGAGTTGACCGTAGGAGCCGAGCGACTCGTCGAGCCGGGCGAAGGCGGGGTCGGAGTGGACGAGCACGGCGTCGAAGTATCTGTTCGCCGTCTCGGCGGCGCGCGCGTCGTGCTTCTGCTGTTCGGCGCGCTTGCCGACGAGGATGTCGCGCAGGCTGCAAACGACGAGCGGGCGCCGCGCACGTTCGGCCCGCGCCTCTTCGAGCAGGGGCAGCAGCTCGCCGGCGAACTTCTTCCGGCCGAACGGGAAAAGCTCGACGAGCACGACGCCGGGGCGCAGGCGCCGGTAAGTCTCCAGGATTTGGGCGCGGCGCAGCTCTTTCGCGCGTTCGGCCGTGCGGCGGCCGTCGCGGCTGACGAGCCGTCCTTCGGGGTCGAGGCCGAGCGGCGGCAGGTTGACGACCTCGACGCCCTCCGGCACGGCGAGCCCCTTCGGGAGCTTCCCGCCGTTCAGGAGTACGACGCGGAAGCGCTCGGCCAGGGGCGCGGCCAGCGCCAGCGAGCGCACGAGGTGGCCCATGCCGAGCGAGTGCTGGCAGTAGAAGAGGAGCGGTTCGCGCGAGTCCTTCACGGTGCGCCCTCCCTTAGAACGTCGGACGCCGCCGCCAGCAGTTCGCGCAGGCGCGCGAGCCCCTCGGGGCGCACGCGGTTGACGGCGCGCAGCGCGCGCTCCGCGAGCAGCGCCGCGGCAGTGTGCCAGCGGATGGAATGCGGCGGGGGAAGGGCGCGCGCCGAAGCGTACCCCGAAAGGAACGCTTCGCCGAGCGCCTTCGACGAAGAGGGCGCCGCGCCGGCCGTGACGTTCGCGTAGGCCAGTCCCGCGAGCAGGCTCCCGAGGTCTGCGGCCGGGTCTCCCGCGCCGCACTGGTCGAGGTCGATGAGCGCGAGGCAATCGCCGCGGGCGACGGCGTTCTTCGGGTGCACGTCGCCGTGCAGGCAGACGCGAGCCGCGGCCGGCGGCCCCTCAAGTCGCGCGAGGTCTTCCGCGAGGTCTGACGCCTCGCGGCGCACGTCCGGCCGGGCCGCGCCGACGACGAGCGCGGCGCGGCGCACGCGCGCGGGCGTCAGGCGCTCGAACGCCGGCAGCCATCCGGGCACGCGCAGGGAGTGCAGGGCGGCGAGCGCGGCGCCGAGTTGAAAATAGCCTCGCGGTAATTCCTCGGGCGCGAGGTCGGCGACGCGCGAGCCGGCGGCGGGCTCAAGGAGCAGTGTGCGGTGTTCGTGCGCGTACCCGAGCGCGCGTGGGAGTGTGAGCGCCGCACGCCCCGCACTCAACTGCCGCCCGAGTGCGTCGTACGTTTCATAAACTCTGCGCCCCTCGTCGCCCGCGTAGAGTTTCGCGTAGCCGACGACGACGCCCCGCCCGTCGAGACACTGCGCGGTCGCGCACTTCTCCGGCGTGTAGGCGACGAGCCGGCTCTGCGACCATTGCGGGGCGAACAGGCGCGCCAGCTCGGGCGGCACGTCGCGGAGCAGGCCGAGCCCGGAGAGCTTCCGGTCGTTGGGGAAAGTCCAGAAGACCGTCTCCAGTTCCGCGTCGTGCAGCACGGCGCGGAGCGGCGCGCATTCGACCGCAGAGAGCGCCGCCCGCTCGTAAGCGCGGCGGCTTTCGCCCGCGGCGAAGGCGCGCGCCGCGACCGTGTAGTCGCGCCCCTCGACGCGGACGCGGTGCAGGACGCGCAGGCTGTGGCCGACTCGGTACTTCGTGCGCAGGCGCTCGCACGCGCTCACCGGCAGTCGCCCCCGCAAACCGAGCGACGCGGAGAGGCGTCGCGCCACCTCCCGCTCGTCGAGCAGCAGGTCGCGCTGCGGGAGTCGCGGGTCGGGAGCCATGCCGACTGCCTGATGCACGGTCGTCATCGCCCTCCCTCCACGTCGGCGCGCGTCCAACTGAACTCGCGCGCGCCCCAGGTAATCACGTCCGCGGCCGCGCCGCCCTCGCCCGCGCCGACCACGCGGACGCCGTTTGGCCGCAAGCCGTCTCCGTCTTCGACGAACAGCGCGGGCGCGCGAGAGTCGTCGTCCAGAGGGAAGACGAGTGTGATGAAGCTTGCCGACGCCTCGCCTTCGCTGACGGCGCTGACGACCGGGGCGGGGTGCTTCACGCCGTAGACGTGCGAGACCCAACCGTGTTCGAGCCGCGGCCTGTGAGGCGCGCCGAAGACGAGCGCGAGGCCCGGCGCGCGCACGACTCCGTTCACACCCTCCGACTCGACGCGTGTCCGCCCCCAAGCCTCCCGCGGGAGGTGAAAGCGGAGGTCGTAGCGGTGCGGGCGCTCGCCGCTGAGTTCGTCCACGACGAGCCAGTATTCGTCGGCGACGAAGAAGACGCGGCGGACGTGGCGCGCCTCATACGCGGGGCTCAAGACCTCGCCGCACAGCACGTCGAACGAGGGCGCGCTCACACGTTCGAGCAGACGGCACTGCGCCGTCGGCCCTTTGGGCTTGCCGCCGCGGTAAGGCATCTGGTCGAGTCCGTCCACGCACACGGTGTTGTGCGCCGCCGTCCCCTTGAACCAGCGCCGCCAGTTCTCGCCGTGCTCGGAGTAGGTGTAGCGGCCGGGGTCTACGACGAGCGCGCGTCCGCGCGCGTAGGCTTCGAAGCTGAGCGCGTCGTAGTGCCCGTGCCCGCCGTCGCCGGGAGGGCCCGCGTCGAAGATGAGAAAGCGGGCGTCGCGTAGTGCCCGCGCGTCCGTGCCCCACACGCTGCGCTGTATGAAGTAGCCGCCGTCGTCGAAGCTCGCGTTGCGTCGCGCGGGGGCGACGCCCCGCGCGCCCTGCGTGGCGGCGTAGAGGTAGTCCGGGCGGTCGAAAAGGCTCGCCGCGAGCGCGAGCAGGTCGGAGTAGTCGCCGGCGTCGCTGTCCGAAAGCGCCGGGATCAGGCCGTCGGGGCGCCGGCAGTGGAGCGCGAAGTCGCATGCGCGCTGTAGGTGCTCGTCGAACCCTTCGGGGAGCGCCACCCCGAAGCGCCGCGCGTTCTCGCGCGCGCCGAGGAAGGAGCGGAGCACGAGCATGTGGTAGTGCGTCGAGTGCTCGCGGTGGACGCCGTCCGGCCGCACGTCCGTCAGTAAATTTTCGTGGAGCGCCGCGACCGCGAAGTCGAGCAGTTCGCCGCCATCGTCCAGACGGGGGAGCGCGAGCGCTGCGACGAAGAGCGCGTAGAGTTCGAGCGTGCGGTGGTTGCGCTCCGCGGTGAGGTGCCCGCGCAGGTGTCCGACCTGCGCCGCGAGGCTCGCCAGCAACTCGTCCTCGAAGCCCGCGGCGAAGCCGTCGAAGCGCGACTCGTTGGCGAAAGAGTCCCACGCGTAAATCCAGTTCAGTATGCGGCGCGCGCTCACGTCGCTCACGTCGAAGCCGACGGGCACCTGCCTGACCCACGAGCGGACGAGCCGCTCCCACGCGGAGGGGAAGCGCGCGTCGCCCGTCTCGCGGTAGGCGTGCGCGAGGTCGAGGCCGTAGTAGAACTTGCTCCACTCGATGCGCCACTCGGCGTCTTCGGGGAAGGCGGAGGTGAGCCAGTCGGGCTCGCGCCCGAGTTCGAGCGTCACGCCGGCGTGCGTGAAGCGGCCGGCGCAGACGGCCTCCGCGACGGCGAGGTCGCGGTAGGCGTCCGCGACGACGCAGAAAACGGGGCGCGGCTTCACACGTTGCCGTGCCGCCGGCGTTGGCGACAGCGCGGCCGTCATCGCGCGACCCCCCTCAGGCCGTGGAGCGACGCCCGGCGTGCGGCGTAACCTTCGCGCGCGGCCTCCTCGGCGTAGACGCGGCCGCCGTCGAGGCGGTAGACCACGTCGGCGTGGCCGAGCAACTGCGTCTGGTGCGTGATGGCGAGGCAGGTGCGCGTCGCGCGCAGGCGGTCGAGCGCGCAGAGGATGACGGCGGCCGAGGCGTCGTCAACGTTCGCCAGCGGCTCGTCGAGCAGGAGCACGGGGCGGTCGAGGAGGAAGGCGCGCGCCAGCGAGAGCCGCTGCCGCTGCCCGCCCGAGAGGTTGAGCGCGTCCTCGCCGAGCTTCGTCTCCAACTGCCGGGGCAGCCCGCGCACGAAGTCGTCCATAGCGACGAGGGCGAGCGCGTCCCATATCTGCCCCGCCGTCGGCTCGGCCCCGTCGGGCACGAGCGCACGCCTGAGCGAGCCGGAGAAGAGGTGCGTGTCCTGCGTCATCACGGCGACCTGCGCGCGCAGGCTGCGCAGGGTTATCTCGCGCAAGGGGCGCCCGTCGAGCAGCACGTCGCCCGCCGTGGGGTCGAAGAGTCGCACGAGCAGGCTCATCACGGTGCTCTTGCCGGCGCCGCTCGGGCCGACGAGGACGGCGAGCCGCCCCGGCTCCAGCCGCATGTCCACCCCGCGCAGCACGCACCCGTCGCGCTCCTCCCGCGAGTCTTCGCTCGGGTACTTGAACCAGACGTCGCGGAACTCGACGAGTCCCCGCGCACGCCCCAGCTCGACGGCGCCGGGCGCGTCGGCGACCGCCGGCTTTTGCGCGAGCAGCGCGAGCAGGCGCTCGCCGCCGGCGAAGCCGCGCCCGGCCGTCTCGGACAGGTCGTTGAGCTTCTCAATCGGCTTCAGCAGTTGCGCGACGTAGGCCGCGAAGACCGTCAGCTCGCCGACGGTGAGCTGACCGCGCAGCACGAGCAGCGCGCCCGCGCCCGTCGTCAGCGCGAGCGCGAACCCCTGCGCTATCTGGAGCGTCTGCTCCATCGCGACCGCCACGCGCGTCTCCTCGACGCCCGCGCGCAGGCGCTTGCGGTTGCGGCGCTCGAAGCGCGAGCGCGCCTGGCGCTCGCCGCCGAGCGCCTGTATGACGGGCAGGCCGCGCACGATCTCCTGCGCGAGCCCGGAGACTTTCCCCTCGTGCCGCCGCTTGTCGCGCGAGGCGGCCCAGAGCCGTCTGCTGTAGTGGCGGATGACGGCGGCGAGCGCGGGCACGAGCACGACGCCGAACGCGGCGAGGCGCAGGTCGAGCCAGAGCATGACGCAGAGTATGAGCAGCACGGTCGCCACGTTCTGGAAGAGCACGGGCAGCGTCTTCGTCAGCACGCGCACGAAGAGGTCGGAGTCGTCCACGAGCCGGAGCACCAGCTCGCCGCTGCGGTTGTTCGTGCGGAAGGTGGGCGGGAGCGTTTGCAGGTGCGCGAGCAGGCGGTCGCGCAGGGAGAGCGTCAGGCGCTCGCGCACGCGCGCGCTCAGGTTCTTTTCCAGCGCGTTCGTGACGGCGCCGACGGCCGTCGCGGCGACGAAGAAGAGGGTGAGCCAGACCACGAGCCACTCGGGGGAGAGCCCGACGAAGACCCGCATCGCGCCGGGCAGCGGCCGCCGCGCGATGACGTTGTCGATGATGACCTTGAGCGGCCACGGCGAGACGACGGCCGCCGCCACCGAGAGCAGGCGGAACAGGTAGGCCGCGGCCAGCGTGCGGCCGTGCGGCCGCAGGTCGGGCGCGAAGGCGCGCCACATCGCCGCCCACAGGTCGGAGGCCCGCGCGCTCAACTCAGCACCTCCCGGAAGAGCGCGGCCAGCTCGGCGGCGAACCTCTCGCCGTCGAAGCGCTCGCGGACGGTCGCGCGCGCCCGCGTCGAGAGGCTCTGCGCGAGTTGCCGGTCGCCGTCTATGCGCAGCAGCGCGTCCGCCAGCGCCGCCGGGTCGTCGGGCGGGACGAGCCGGCCGTTGACGCCGTCCCTGATGATCTCGGGAATGCCCGAGACGGGCGTCGTCACCACGGGCAGGCCGCAGGCCATCGCCTCCATCAGTACGTTCGGGATGCCGTCGCGGTCGCCGTTCTCAAGCACGCGGCAGGGCAGGCAGAAGACCCCCGCGCTCCTGTACTCCTCGAACAGCTTCGTCTGCTCCATCGGGCCGGCGAGGCGGACGCTGTCGCCCAGTCCGAGCGCCTCGATGCGGCGGCGTATCTCGGCCTCGTGCTCGCCGGACTCGCCGACGATGACGGCCTCGAAGGGCACCTCGCGGCGGCGCAGGATGCCGCACGCCTCGACCATCACGTCGAAGCCCTTCTTCTCGACCAGCCGCCCGACGCCGAGCGCGCGCAGCGGCCCTCTCTCTTCTGCTACGTGGGGGCGCGACGCGCCGCCCGCCCCGCCGAGCAGCTCGGCGAACTCGGCGTTGAGCCCGTGGTAGACGCAGTGGACGCGCGCGGCCGGCTCGACCTTCAGCAGGTGCTCGCGGTTCGCGTCCGTGCAGGTGACGACGAAGCGTGCCGCGCGCATCTTGCGGCGCAGGAGCCCCGCCGGGTTGAGCGACTCGCAGTAGATGTCTTTCGCGTGCGCCGTGAAGGAGAAGGGCAGTCCCGTCATCAGCGAAGCCAGCCACGCGACGGTCGTCGCGCCGTGGCAGAAGTGCGCGTGCAGGTGCCGCACGTCGCCGGCGCGCAGCACGCGATCCGCGACCGTCGCTGCCTGCAAGAACTCCTTGAGGTAGACCTTCCGCGGCCACGACCAGAAGGAGCGTCGCGCCCGGACGGCCTGCGCGAAGGCGGCCGCCGCGGCGCGCGCAAGCCCCGCGGGGCGGCGCCGCGCGACGCCGCGCACGCCCGGCAGGAAGTCTTTCAAATGCGCGGCGAGCCAACGCCGCAGCGGCGTCTTCGTGAGCGAGCCGGTCGGAGGCAGGTACTCGGGGCGCGACTTGATGCGCGCCACGATGCCGTGCTGTCGCGCCTCGTCCGCGGGCTTGATGACGTGGAGGCGCAGCCGGACGCCGAGCCGTTCGAGGCGGTATATCTCGCTCGCGATGAACAGCTCGGACATGCGCGGGTAGCCTTTGAGCACGTAGGCCACCGCGCCGCCCTGCTTTGTCGTGTCGGGAGTCGTAGACATGTCTGTACCTTGCTTCAGCAGTAGACGCCCGTCAGAAGCTCGTAAAGGCGGTCGGTGCAGCGGCCGACTTCGTAGTCGCGCTCGACGCGCACGCGCCCGCCGCGGCCGAGCCGCCCGCGCAGCGCCGCGTCGCCGGCCAACCTCCGGAGCGCGGACGCGAGCGCCGACGCGTCTCCGGGTGGAACCAGCAGCCCCGTCTCGCCGTCGGCGACGGCACACCCGACCGCGCTGATGCGGCTGGCGACGACGGGCCGCGCGCAGGCCATCGCTTCGAGCACGACGTTCGGCAGGCCGTCGCGGTCGCCCGAAGAGTCCTGGACGGAAGGGACGACGACCGCGTCCGCCGCCGCGTAAGCTTCGGGCAGCTCCGCGTGCGTCAGCGCGCCTTCGAGCGTGACCCGGCCCGCCAGTCCGTGCGTCTCGACCATCTCCGAAAGGCGTTCGCGCTCCGGCCCGTCGCCCACGACGCGGAGGCGGAAGGGGAAGTCGAGCCGCGCGGCCGCGTCGAGCAGGACGTGAAAGCCCTTCTTCTCGACGAGGCGGCCGACCGACAGCAGCCGCAGCTCTCCCGAAGCCTCAAGGGGCCGCGGGCGGAAGCGCCGCAGGTCAACCCCGTGCGGCAGGAGGTGTACGGCCCCGCCGGCGCGCAGAATCTCTCCGGCCACGTCCGTGTTGCAGGCGACGACGCACGCCGCCTTGCGCGCGCGCTCGGCCAGCACGCCGGGCGCGACCTTGCGCGCGTCGCGCGCGTGCGTGCTGAAGCCGTAGGGGACGCCGAGCATGCCCGCGGCGCGCGCGGCCACCTCCGCAGGCGTGTGCGCGAAGTAGCCGTGGACGCCGCCGACCCGCAGGCCGGCGAGGCGTTCGGCGACGAACGCCGCCTGACGCGCCGCGTCCCCCTGCGGGAGCACGCGCACCTTCCTCGAAAGGCGCTCGCAGCCCGGCTGCGTCAGCCCCGACTCGCCGGGCTTGGTGGCGAAGACGGCCGCGAGCGCGCCCCGCTCTTCGAGCGCGAGCAGTTCGCCGAGTGCGAACGTCTCGGAGCGGCGCGGGAAGCCGCTCATCACCACCGCTATGCGGCGCACGCTCACGCCTCTTCCCCCTCCTCCGCGCCGAGCAGCGCGCGCATGCGCTCGCGGATGCGCGGCAGGCCGTCCAGGTCGAAGGGGACGCGCGCGACCGCGACCGGCTTGAGCGCGGCCAGCACCTTGGAGATGAGCGTCGAGGGGTTTAAGTCCTCGGGCTCGACGATGTCGAAAAGCCCCTGTGCGGCGAGCAGGCGCGCGCGGATTAACTGCTCCCGCACGGGCTCGGCGCGCGGGACGAGGATGGCGTGGTGGCCGAAGGAGAGCAGCTCGCAGACGGTGTTGTAGCCCGCCATCGAGACGACGATGTCGGACTCCGAGTAGAGGCGCGTCAGGTCGGGCTCGAAGTTCGAGAAGGTCACGTCGGCGAGGTAGCCGAAGCGCTCGCGCACGCGCTCGCGCGCGCGCTCGGACATCTGCGGGCCGAAGACGACGGTCGTCCTCAGCGCCACGTTGCGCGGCAGCGAGGCGAGCCCTTCGAGGTACGCCTCGATCATCTCGGCGCCGTCGCCCCCGCCGCCCGTCGTCACGAGCACGTGCGGCGCGCCCGAGGCGCGCACGCGCGGCGCGGTCGGCCGCTTGAGGTAGCCGCAGAAGCGCGTGATGCGCGCGACGCGCTCGGGGAAGCCGTACTCGCGGACGGTGTCGAAGATGGACTGCGAGCCGTAGACCCAGACCTCGTCGTAGAAGCGCCCGATTGTCTCGAAGCTGCCGTTCTGCCGGAGGGTCTGGCGCGTCCGCTCGGGCTCGTCGAGGATGTCGCGCACGCCGAGGACGAGCTTCGTCGGCAGCCGACGCCGCCGAATCTTCCGGAGCGTCGCCGCCAGTTCGCCGTCGACGCCCGCCGGGCGCTTGTCCACTATCATCAGGTCGGGCTCGAAGCCGAGCACGGACTTTTCGAGGATGGCGCTGCGCGTGCGCTTGACCTCCTCCGACCACGAGCGCAGGAAGCGCGGCTCGTAGCGCTCGGCGTCAACCCTGTCCAGGCAGGGGAGCTTGATGTAGTCCACGCCGTCGGGGATGCGGAAGGAGTGAACCATCTGCGACCCCGTGACCATGAGGATGGCCGCGCCGGGGTACTGCCCGCTCAGCTCCTCCGCGAGCAGGAGCGTGCGCCGGATGTTGCCGAGGCCGAAGGTGTCGTGCGAGTAGAGAAGAATCTTCGGGGTCGCGAGTCGCGCGGCCGGGAGCCGCCGCGCCTCCGGTTCCGACGGTCGAAATCTCACGTCCGGGGATCGCCGGACGGGGCTTCTGTTGGCGGGCGCCGAAGACGCCGGGGCGCCGGCAACCTGTTCGAGTGGTCGGGCACTGCTGTTAGCCGCACGCATGTAGTTGAAACCCCCTGCTGGAGCCCTCTGTCTGTGTGATACGCCCCGGCCGGGGCGGCCGGCCGCGCTGGCCGGGGGCCGTGTCGTTTACCGGAAGGTTTTCGCGGGTTTCCGACGCGGCCGCCGGAACGGAAAGCTGAACTCGGCAGAACAGTGCGCCGGGGGGCCGGAAAAATACACGGGCGCGAATTCCCGTACCCGACGGAGTCGCCGTTCTCTTCTAAACCCGCTTTACAGGAGGTTGGCGGGGAGTATGATGTGGCAATGCTGCCGGGGGACGACCTGATAGATAACCGGGCATTACCCGCACGAGCAGGCCCGTTAAATCAATCCCTCGATCAAACCCCAGCGGCGGCCGGGTGACGCCCGGCGCGATGCCGCTTCGCACATCACGAAAGGCAGGAGTAAGCCGTCTATGAATCACTCGATAAAATTGCTCGCCCTCGTCTCGGTCGTTGTCGCGTGCGGCTCAGAAGGCACGCGCCCGACGCCGCGGTAGCGGGCGGTACTGACCTGTTCGGCAACGCGGCGGTCGCAAACGTCTGCGCGCTTATTGACCTGCCCTTGCTCCGGACACTCACCCATTCCTTACCTTATGCCCCTGAGCAGTGAACTCCGCTACCGGCCCGAGGTGGACGGCCTGCGCGCGGTCGCCGTCATAGTTGTTGTTCTATACCATGCCGGCGGGTTCTACTGTCATGGCGGCTATGTCGGCGTGGACGTGTTCTTTGTGATTTCGGGTTTCCTGATTAGCTCTTTGATCTGGAAGGACCTCGAAAGCGGTCGTTTCACGTTCGCACACTTCTGGGAGCGGCGGGCGCGGCGTATCGTTCCCGCGATGGTGGTCGTTACGGCCGCGACTTTGGTGGCCGGCTGGTTCCTGCTGCTACCGGCGGATTACAAGAACCTCGGGCAGGAAGCCGCCGCGCTGGCGGTGTTTGCCGCGAACTTCTACTACTGGCGCAACACCGGCTACTTCGACGGCGCCGCCGACGAAAAGCCTCTGCTCCACACCTGGTCTCTGGCGGTGGAGGAGCAGTTCTACCTGCTCGCCCCGTTCCTGTTCTGGGGATTGTTTCGCTCCGCGGCACTGCGTGGCCGGGCGGCCGTCGTCTCGCTCCTCGCGGCAGGGTTCACCCTCAGTTTCACGATGAGCGTCTACGGCGTTGTTAAGTTTCCGACGGGAACGTTCTACCTTCTTCCGACACGCGCGTGGGAGCTGCTACTCGGGGCGCTCGTCGCCTTCCTCCCGCCCTCTCTCGCGTTGTCGGGCCGCCCGCGCCTCCGCGAGCTTTTAGCGCTGGCGGGGTCGGCGATGATCCTCGTTCCCGTCTTCGTCTACACTCTGGACACGCCCTTCCCCGGCCCCGCCGCCCTCCCCCCCTGCCTCGGCGCGGCGCTAATAATCTGGGCGAACGGACGGACGGACGGACGAATTCCGACGGCCGTCGGCGCGGCGCTGTCGGGCCGCCCGTTGGTGTTCGTCGGCCTCATCTCGTACTCCCTTTACCTCTGGCACTGGCCGCTTCTGGCCTTCAGTAAATACATGACGCTGACGCCTCCCGACTTAGGCTACCGCCTCGCGTTGCGCGGCGCGATGCTGAGTCTGGCGCTCCTGTCGGCCGTCCTCTCGTGGAAATATGTGGAGACGCCTTTTCGCGCGCGCAGGCTCGGGGCCTCCAGAAAATCCGTCTTCCTCTTCGCCGGAACCGGGCTCGTAATTATTTTAAGCGCCGGGCTGGTATGCGTGACCATGCAGGGCTTTCCGAATCGCCTCCCCGAACGTGCGCGGGAAATCGCGGACGCGAAATCCGACAGGGCTTTCATCTATACCCTCTCGCCCGACGACGTTCGCGCCGGCAAACTCGTCCCGATTGGTGTGAGGAACCCGGCGCTGCGACCCGCGCTCCTCGTGTGGGGCGACAGTCATGCCATGGCCGCGATGCCGGCCCTCGACGCATTTCTTCAGGAAAGGGGGCTGGCCGGACTGGCCGCCACCCGCTCCGGTACGGCGCCGGTTCTTAACTGGTTTATGGTTTCGAGGTCTAAGGGGAGGCAGGATTCCGTCGCCTTTAACGACGCCGTTCTCTCTTACGTTCGGAGCCGGCAAATCCCCGCCGTGATTCTCATCGCCAGGTGGAGGTATTACGCCGGGGCGGGCGGCGGCGGCGGCTTAAACGATGCGTTGTTGGCAACCGTCCGGCAGCTCGTCGCCGCGGGCGCGCGGCCGTGGGTCATGCTGTCCGTCCCCGAACACGCCTTCGACGTACCGAGGGTGCTCTCCCGCTCCTTCATTTCCCACACGGATACCGCGCCCTTCCACACGGGGGCGGCGGCGCGCGACGAGTTTGACGGGCTCGGCCGAACTACCATCGCCGACATAGAATCTGCCGGCGGCCTGATTCTTGACCCGAAGCCCAGGTTCCTCGACGCGACGGGCCGGCAATACGTCTTTCAAGCCGGCGGGGTCGTCCTCTACAGGGATAATCACCACCTGACGGCGAGCGGGGCGAAGCTCATGCTCCTGCCACTTTTCCGCGACTCGTTGGCGTTGAGGTAACAGTGAGGCGTGAAGGATTGCCGCGCCCGTGCCGGTGCGCTCAACGGGCGCGCCGCAGGGCAGGGTGCGCTAACGACGGGCGAGCCCGCCCCTCCGCGTAACTTTCGGCCAACAAAAGAATCACGCCTATTCACCCGCATAGCTGATCTCTTGCCGGCGGATGTGAAGGCCGGCGAGGACGAGTGTCAGCGCGGTGAAGGCGAGCAGGCCGGGGACGGAAATCCAGGCGGGCGTCGGCTCGGCGAGCACGGCGAAGGGCCCCGGCGGCGGGGGGACGGGCGCGAGCGAGTGAAGGTAATGGATGACACTCAGCTTCTTCAGCAGCGGCGGCAGCAGAAAGTTGAGCCACTCCCAGCCGTAGATCAGCAGCGCCGGGACGACCGGGTTTCTGAAGAACAGACCTACGAGCAGAAAAACTGCCCCGTAGCCGACGCACGCGAGCGCCGTGATGCCGGCGTACGTGAGCGCCTGCCCGAAACCCGGGCCGTTGAAAACATACTCCGCGCTCTGTGAGGGGAAGAGCCCGAAGTAGAGCAGGGCGAAAGAGCCGAGCGTCGAGATGCCGAACAGCGTGACGGTCGCCACCAGCCCCGACAGGTATTTCCCGACGACGAGCACTTCGCGCCGCACGGGCGCGAGAAAGTAGTAGTGCAAACTCCGGTCGACGACCTCGCCGCGAAACAGATTCATGAAGACCCACGCGCAGCCGAAGAAGAGGAGCGTGCGCAGGATGAGCCCGCCGTAGATGACGGAGTAAGCGTTGCTCAACTTCCCGAAGCTGCTCAGCTCGCCGTCGGGCACGACGAAGAGGGCGACCGCCGCGAGCACCGCCAGCGGCAGCCCCGCGAGTGTGTAGAGCAGCAGGGCGCGGCGGCCGAGGAAGTTCCTCCGGAGTTCGAGGCGCAGGACGGCGAGCGTCTGCCGCGCCCGGAGCGACCAGTCAAGGTTCGCCGCCTCGCCGCCCCCCGCCACACGCTTCCCGCTCGTCTCAACCGTGGAACTCAATTTACGCGCCCTCCCTCGGAACTAATCAGGTAGTGGTAAACGGCATTCAGGTCGTCGTCCGCCGGGGCGACCGATTCGACCCGGAGGTTATTCTCCGTCACGAGCCGGTTGAGCAGCAGGTAGAAGTCGTCGGGCCGGCGCGTCTTGACGAAGAGCCCCCGCCGGTCGTCGTGGATGCGCGCCTCGATGGTGTGCTCGTGCTCGAAGAGGCGCGCGGCTAAGACCTGCGGGCGGTCGCAGCGCACGAGTATCTGCATTGGGTGCTCCTCGATCTCGTCGCGCACGCCGTGCACGTCGCCCTCCGCGACGACGTAGCCGTTGTGCATCAGCACGACGCTGTCGGACATCATGTCCACTTCGTGCAGGATGTGGCTTGAGATGACGAGGTGCAGGCCCTCCGCCGCGAGCGACTGGAACAGGCGGATGATCTCGGCGCGCGCCATCGGGTCGAGCCCGTTCAGCGGCTCGTCGAGGATGAGCACGGAAGGGTTGTGCGCAATCGACTGCGCGAGCCGGATGCGCTGCCTCATGCCCTTGCTGTAGCCCGCCACCTTGCGCCCGGCCGCGTCCTGCATCGACACGCGTTCGAGCGCCGCCCGCGTCAAGTCCCGCACCTCGCCCCTCGCGTAGCCGTGCACGCTCAGGTAGAACTCGACGAACTCGCGCCCCGTCATGCCGGGCGGGAAGGAGTCGAACTGCGAGCAGTAGCCGACCTTGCGGAAGAGTTTTTCCGGGTCGCGCGGGCTCGTGCCGAGCACGCTGACGGTCCCGCGCGTCGGCCGCAGCAGCCCCGTCATCAGGTTCATCAGCGTCGTCTTGCCCGAGCCGTTCGGGCCGACGAGGCTCGTGATGCCCGGCGCGATGGCGAGGTTGACGCGGTTGACGCCGAGAATCTCGCCGTAGAATTTCGAGACGCCCTCGAAGACGATCATCCCCCCGGCGTCCGTTGTCCGTGTCGTCATTTGATCACTTCGTAGGCGCGGACCTTACGCGAGAGCAGCCAGAGGCATGCGAGGCAGAGCAGTGCGAGCGCCAGCCAGCAGGCCCACAGCGGCGGCTCGCGCAACACGACATCAAACCTGTTGCCCCAGGCGTCCTCCATGTTAAAGCGACCCATCTCGCGCGTGAAGTTACCGAAGAGCCCGCGCCAGATGTACTTCATCAAATCCGAGGGGCTGACCAAATGCCCCAGCCGCGTTAAAAACAGGCCGTAGATGAGATTGCCGAAGGCGGCCGTGATGAAGAACAACCCGAGCAGCGCGCCGCTCGCGACGACGCGCCAGCGCACCCACGCCGAGATCGCCAGCGCGAGCAGCGCGAGCAGCACGATCCACGTCATGCTCCCGACGAAGATGGCCCCCGCCATCCACGAATTCGACACGGCCCAGCCCGCGCCCTCCAGGTACGCTTGCAGGAGGAAGAGCAGGAGCCCCGGCACCCACGTCACGAGCGACAGCAGAATGACCAGCACCGCCATCTTCCCGAGCACGTATTCGGCGCGCGACAGCGGGCGGCACAGGTAGAGCGGCAGGGCGTTATTCGCCAGGTCGCGCGAGACGAGCGCGGGGCCGACGAGCACCGTGAGGATGAAGGCGAGCCAGCCCTGCACCTCGACGAAGTTCTGGAAGAAGGACGCGTTTATCGGCAACAACTCGCGCAAGTCGAGTTGCATAATCGCGATGGCGTTCGCGTTGTGATGCAGGTAGACCAGGATGGCCGCGACCAGCGGGTAGATGAAGCACAGGCAGAAGACCGCCGTCAGGAACTTCGACCCGAACACGTCGCGCAGCGCGTAGCGCGGGAGGACGAGGAAGCGCGACCACTCCGGCGTGAGCCGGCCCTCGTACTGCCGGTAGCTGTTTTCAAATACGGCCATCGCCGTCCCCCCCTTCGGCCGCGCCGCTCTCTTCGCCTTCCATCGCCTTGAGGAAAATGTCTTCGAGCGAATCGCGCTTGTAGTCAAGGCGGCGAATCTGAACCTGCCGCTCGGATGCCAGACGGTAAAGGTCGCCGATCTCCACGCCGTCCTGCATCACGAGCTTGATGCGCCGCTCGCCCGCGAGCGCGTACTCGCAGCCCAGCCCGCCGACGGCCTCGGCGAACGCCGCGCGGTCGCCCCCGCGCGTCTCTAGCTCGATGAACTTACGGTTCGCCTTGCGCTCTTCGTCGAGGTTGCAGTTGGCGGCGATGCGCCCGTCCTTCAGCACGAGAATCTCGTCGCAGCATTCCTCCACGTCGCGCAAAAGGTGCGACGAGAGCAGGATGCGCGCCCGGCCGCTGTCGCGTATCTCCCGGATGAGGCGGATCATGCGCGCGCGCGTCGGCGGGTCGAGCCCGTTCGTCGGCTCGTCCAGGATGAGCAGACGCGGCCCGTGCACGATGGCCTGCGCGAGCTTGGCGAGTTGCTTCATGCCGAGCGAGTAGGTGTCTACCGGGCGGTAGCGCGCCTCGCCCAGCCCCACGTAGAAGAGGGCTTCGTGCGCGCGTTCGAGCGCCGCCTCGGAGGGGATGCCGGAGAGTTCGGCCATCAGGCGGACGAAGCGGACGCAGGACATTTTCGCGATGAACGAATCGCGCTCCGGCATGTAGCCGACCGCGGCGCGGAGGCTCCGGGCGTTCGTCGCGATGTCTTCCCCGAGTATGCGCACCGTGCCGGAGCTGGGCGCGTGGAAGCCGAGCAGCGTGTGGATGAGCGTCGTCTTGCCCGCGCCGTTCGGGCCGAGCAGGCCGACGGCGCGCCCCTTGACCGACCCGCTCAAGTCTTTCAGAATCGCCCGCCTGCCGAACGTGACACTCAGACCGTTGAGTTCGATGATAGGGTCCATAAGCCGATGAGACTCCCTACGATCTCAAGCGTCAGGGGGTTTAAATAAAATCGTGCGGGCAGAGGACTCAATCCCCCGCCCGCGCGATCCGCCGTCGGCGCGGGCGGGGGACTCGCTCCCCCGCCCGCGCTCCCATCCATCGCCCCGAGTTCCCCGACTTCAACGCCTGGGCTCGTCACCCTCGCCCATCGCGTTCATCAGAATGTTCTGCATCGCGAACGAGTTCGGCAGGCCGAGCAGGCTGTCGGGGCTTAACCCGAACGGCCCGCCTTCGGTGTTCGCCGCGAGCGTGATGCGGTCGCCCTCCGCGTAAGCGTAGGCCAGAGTCGGCGGCATCCCGGCGGCGGCGGCCAGCGCCCCCCGCTGACTCTCGGGCGCGCGCTCCGCCAGCGGGCGGAGGGCGGGCGCGAGGTCGTGGTAGAGGATCGCGGAGAAGTTGGCGTTGCCGTCCGCCGGCATCGTCTCTCTGAAGCGCGACGAACGCAAGAGGGTGTTGCCGGATTCGCGGTACTTCAGTGCGAGGTTCAGCAGCGCGCGGCTCGGCGTGACGACGAGGTAGCCGTTCACGTAGGTGTAGTGCGCTTCGAGCCCGAAGTCGGCCGAACGCAGGGTGTAGATCGTGCGCCCGCCCTCGGTCGTGTTCTCCCAGCGCAACCCGCCCTTGCCGTTCAGCGTCGCCCAGGCGTTCAGCTTCTCCACCACGCGCTCAAGCGACCCCTGCAAGTGCGCCTGGTCGTCCACCTCAAGGATCATCTTCCATGAGGGGGTCGGGAGCAGCGGGCCGTCGACGGCGAAGGCGAACTCGCCGCCCAGCGGCGCGGCCAGGTCGCGCCGGATGTCGATGCCCTGCTGCGCCTCGATCTCGCGCAGTTGGCGGCGCAGGTCGGGCTGCACGGTTTCGAGGAAGCCGAGCAGGTCGTCGACGAGCAGCGCGGGCTCTTTGACGACGAAGGCGGTCGCCACGTTCGCGTCCGGCGAGACGAACTCAAGCGCGCCCATCGCCCCCGGCGCGGCGAGCCATGAAGCGATCCCGCGGCGCGGCTCGCTGAAGGTGAGCACGGCGCGGCTCTGCGTCTTCTCGTTCAAATCCTTCTGCTCGACGACGAGGTGTCGCAGGCTAGTCAGTCCGAGCCGGCGGAAGCCCTCGGCGCGCTCCGCGCCGCCCGGCTCGTCGGCGTCCTCGCGCGCGACCCGGCCGACGAGTTTTTCCAGGTCGGCGGCGACCACGAGCCCCGCGCCCTCGCGGTAGACCTCGGCCAGGCGCGCGTGGAAAGAGGTTCCGACGAAGCGGTTCGCGCCCGCGTTGTCGAGCGTCGTGGCGAGCCGGCGCAGGCTTTCGAGCTGCGGCGACGCGGCGAAAAGGTCGTTGCGAACCCAGACGAAGATTTCACCTTCGCGGGCGGCGCCGTTCGGCCGCGACGCCGCCGCGAGCGGGTCGTCGAGGATGTGAATCGCCGGGCCGTTCCCGCCTTCGCGTGCGAACCGCGCGACCTGCCCTTCGAGGTACGGGCGGAAGTCGGCCGCGCTCTTCAGCTCGCCGAGGACGAGGATGTCGCCGGGCTCGTTCTTCGCGTCCAGGCACGCGCTGACGACCACCTCGTCGCCGAGGTACGCGCCGAACTCGCGCACGCGTTCGATGACCTCGTCGGCCCCCGCGCCCTGCCCCGCGCGCCCTTCGTTCTTCCACCACTCTTTGAGCGCGGGATTCTGGTTGATGCGCTCCCGCATGATGCGGTGCGCGTCGGCGAGCCTCTGGCTCAGGTTGGGGAGCGCGGCGTAAAGGACGGTGCCTTCGGGCACGAGGTCGAGGAGGCGCGAGGAGTAGCGCACGCCGGGGCGCGGGACGCGCGCGTTGATGTCCTGCCGCAGCCTCGTTAGCTCCGCGGCGAGTTGCGTGTAGCGCGCGGCGTTGCGGCTCCAGGCCACTTCCTGCGTGAGCGGGACGGTTTCGAGGCGCGCGCTGGTCGTCACCTGTTCGCCGGGGCGCAGCACGTCGTCTTTGCCGGCGTGGTTGACGCGCACCTCGCCTTCGACGACCGAGACGCGCGAGCCCTTCGTGCCGCTGCCGACCAGGAAGATCGTGCCCGTCACGGAGACGAGCGAATCCGGCGTGGCGACGTAGAGATGGCGCTCGCGCTGCTTCGCCGCCTCGACCGCCACGTCGCCGCGTTCGAGCTTGACGGTGACGCCTTTCGTGTTCTCGGTGATAGACACCTCGCTGCGCTCGCGCATCTCAACGAGCGACCCGTCCGCGAGTCGCAGCACGGCGCTTGAACCTCTGGACGTCCGCACGCGCTCGCCCTTCTGAATCTGTTCGCCCGTGCGGAGCGCGCGGCTCTCGGTCTCAGAAACGCGGTAAAGCTCGCCGTCCGCGCTCTCGACGGTCGCGGCGAGCGTCCTGCCGGAGAGGTCGAGGCGCTCGACGAAGAAGGCCGCTGCGAGCCCGAAGCACAGCAGCAGGCCGGCGGCGATGCTCCAGCGCCACACCGGGGCGGGCGACGTTCGCTTCGTCGCCGCGGGTTTAACTTGCGCCGCGCGCGACGCCACCTGCGGCACGCCCGTGCGCGCCGCCTTCAGAGCCTTGCGGCAGGGGATGCACTCGTGCCCGTGGTCTTCGAGCAGCAGGGTGCGCGCCGGCGAAAGCTCTCCGCGGAGGTAAGAAGGGATGAGCGACCGGTAGTCCGCGCAGCCGCCGATCCGTTCGGCGGCCGCCGTCGTGGCGGCGGCCGGGGAGCCGACCGACTCCTCGCCCGACGCCTGCCCGGAGACGCGCGCCCAGACGCGCGAGGCCGCCTCGTTCACCGCCGACTGTTCGACCTGCTCGTCGCGGACGCCGGTCACGACTTCGTCTAAAATGGCGTCAAGCTCTTTTCTGTTGCGCTTCATGACTGTTTCTCCAAAAACTGTCCGATCTCACGGCGAAGGCGCGTGCGCGTGCGGTGGAGTGTGACGGCGACCACGGTCGGCGAAGTGCCGAGCAGTTCCGCGATCCTGCCGTTGTCGTAGCCTTCGAAGTAGCGCAGCGCGAAGACGGTCGCGGCCCGCTCGCCGAGCTTCGCAATCGCGTGGCGCAGGAGCGCGCGCAGCTCGCGGTCGTCGTGCTCCTCCTCCGGGCCGGAGTTCGGGCTGTTCAACCCCTGCGCGGTCTCCGCCGAATCGAACGAGACGAGGCGCGACCGCCCGCGCCCGCGCACGACGTCGAGCGCGGCGTTGACGGCGGCGCGGTGCAGGTAGCCGGCCGGACTCGGCGCGAGGTCGGGCGTCTCGGCGTTCGAGGCCAGACGTAAAAAGACCGTCTGGAGAACGTCCTCCGCGTCCGTGACGCTTCCCGTGATGCGATACGCGGCGCGGAAGACCTGCTCGTGGTGTTCGCGGAAGAGTCTCTCAAGCTCCCCCGCCCCCTGGCCCGCGGGGACGGCCCTCAGGCGGGCCGTGGTGGCTGCGACAGATTGCACGTCGTTCTCCTTCACACCGTCACTACACATATAACGCGCCCCGCGGCGGATTATTAACAACACTGAAAAATTTATCCTGATGAGAAATATTAACGCCTGACGTTAATGCTTCGCCCGCCCGCACGTTATGTCTTCGGGGCCGATTTATCGAAGGGCCTGCCGGTACTCACTTCAGACACCTGCCGGGAGCTTATTGAGATATGGTTAGAAAAACCCGTACGCCTTTGACGACCGGATTTTTACTCTGCGCGCTGTCGTGCATTTTTCTGCCCGGCGCGGCCGCGCTGGCACAAAACGGTATGCCGCCGCTGATTGACCGTGAAGTATTGTTCGGCAGCTCGGAAATCGCCGGGGCGCAGATTTCTCCCGACGGCAGGTTCATCGCCTTCCGCAAGCCCCACAAGGGACTTGTGAACATCTGGGTCAAGCGCGCGGACGAGCCGTTCGCCAACGCGCGCCTGCTGACCGACGAGACCAGACGCCCGCCCAGACAATTTTTTTGGAGCCGTGACGGCAAGTTCATCCTGTTCACCAAGGATAAAGGGGGCGACGAGAATTACAACCTCTACGCCGTCAGCCCCGACGAGCAGCCGCCGGGCGGACGGGATGTCCCCGCCGCGCGGAATCTGACCAATTCGGAGAAGGTCAGAACCGTGATTTACTTCGTGCCGCGCGTCGAGCCGGACGCGGTCTACGTCGGCCTGAACGACCGCGACCCGGCCTGGCACGACCTGTATAAAGTCAAAATCTCGACCGGCGAGCGCACCCTGATTAGCCGGAACACGGAACGGCTGACGGACTGGCTCTTCGACAATAAAGACCGGCTGCGTCTCGCCACGCGCTCGACCAGGGGCGGCGACAGGGAAGTCCTCAGGGTGGACGCCGACGGCAAGTTCACGAAAGTCTATTCGTGCAGCGTCTTCGAGACTTGCAGGCTGAACAGCTTCCACAAAGACAATCGCCGCGTCTACATGATCTCCAACAAGGGCGCGGGCGTGGATTTGGCGAGGCTCGTCCTGTTCGACCCCGAAACGGGCAAGGAGGAGGTCGTCGAATCCGACCCCCTGGGCCGCGTGGACTTAGACGGCGCGGCCTTCTCGGCGGCGACCGCCGAGCTGGTCTTCACGGGCTACGTCGACGACCGCCAGCGGCTCTATTTCAGGGACAGGGCCTTCGAGAAAGATTACAAGTTTTTGCAGAAGAGGTTGCCGAACAGGGAAATCTTCTTTGACTCGGCCACCACCGACGAGATGACCTGGCTCCTCACCGCCGCCAGCGACACGGAACCCGGGGAGAAGTATCTCTTCGACCGCAGGTCGAAGAGGTTGGAGTTTCAATACCGCATCCGCGAGAAGCTGCCGCGCGAAGCTCTCGCCGAGCTGAAGCCGGTTCGCTACAAGTCCTCCGACGGGCTGGAGATTCCCGCCTACCTGGCACTGCCGAGGGGTCTGGCGCCGAAGAACCTCCCGACCGTCATCCTCCCGCACGGCGGGCCGTGGGCGCGCGACCGCTGGGGTTATGACTCCCAGACGCAGTTCTTAACGAACCGCGGCTACGCCGTCCTCCTGCCGAACTTCCGCGGCTCGACGGGCTACGGCAAGAAGTTTCTGGACGCGGGCAACGGGCAGTGGAGCGAGAGGATGCAGGACGACGTGACGTGGGGCGTGAAGTACCTGATCGGCCGGGGCATCACCGACCCCAAGCGCGTCGCCATCATGGGGGCTTCTTACGGCGGCTACGCGGCGCTGGCGGGCGTCGCCTACACGCGGGACCTCTACGCGGCGGCGGTGGCGATTAACGCCCAGAACGACCTGATCTCACTCCTCGAATCCATGCCGCCGACCATGGAGTCCGAGCGCGTCAGGGTGTACAAGCGAGTGGGCGACCCGACCACCGCGGAAGGGAGGGCGCAGCTCATCAGGCAGTCGCCGCTGACGCACGCCGACAGGATTAAGACCCCGCTGCTCATAGTGCAGGGGGCGAACGACGTTCGCGTGAAGAAACGCCAGGCCGACCAGATCGTGGTCTCCCTGCGCGACAGGGGATTCCCGGTCGAGTACATCGTCGCGCCCGACGAGGGGCACGGCTTCGCGCGCCCCGTCAACATCATGGCGACGCTGGCGATGACCGAGAAGTTCCTGGCTAAATACCTGGGCGGACGCCACCAGGAATCCCTCACGCCCGAGGTGGCCAAACGCTTGCAGGAGATAACGGTCGACCCCAAGACCGTCAAACCGGCCGCCGACCCGACCGACAAATAACGGCTCGCCGGCGACCGCCCGCAGGGTAGTCAACAGTCCCGGCCGAGAAGCGTCAAGGTGCTTCTCGGCCGGGACTGACACTCTACCCGGTACTGTCGCGGGAACCGTCGCTGTATCTATAACCCCGCCCTATTCGCCGGCCACGGAATCAAGCCGTCTTGGGGAACAGCCCCTGCTCTCGCACGTACTCCTCCTCGTGCTGCCTGACGCGCGCCGCCATCACCCCGGCCCGCCCGAGGTAGCCGACCAGCCGCCCCGCGTCTTCTCGCTCGACCACCGGCAGACGGCCGACGTTACCGCGCAGCATCTTGACCACCGCCTCCTGAAGAATTTCGTCCCCGTACGTGACGATCAGGTTACGGCTGCCGGCGTCGAGCACGGTCGTGTCGCCGTCCGCGCCCCGTTCGAGGGCGCGCAGCAGGTCGCCGCGCGTGATGATGCCGACGAGCCGCCCGCCGTCGTCGATGATGGGGATGCCCTGGCGCCTCGTCAGGAGCGGGTCGTGCCGCGCGATGCGGTCGGACAGCTCCGACACCTTCATCGAGGCCGGCACCGTGGGCACGTCCCTGTCCATCACCTCCCCGACGCGGAGCGCCGTCAGCGGGTCTACGCTGTACTCGCGCGTGACGTGGTAGCCGCGGCGCGCCACCTTCTCCGTCAGGATCGAGCGGCGCAGCAGCAGCACCGTCAGCGCGTGCGCGGCGATGCTCCCGACCAGCAGGCCGGGCAGCAGGTCGAGGTCGTGCGTCAGCTCCAGCGTGAAGACCATCGCCGTCAAAGGCGAGCGCATCGTGCCGCCCATCATCGCCGCCATGCCGATGATGGCCCACACCCCGGCGTCGCCGACGGGGATGAAGCGGGACTCGAAGGCGCCGAGCGCCCCGCCCATGATGAGCAGCGGCGCCAGCACGCCGCCCGACGTCCCCGACCCGAGCGCCACCGACCAGACGAGCGACTTGCCGACGAGCAGGCCGACGAGCGCGGCGCCGACGACCTCGCCGCGCAGCAGCCCGTGGATGGTGTCGTAGCCGACGCCCAGCACGCGCGGCTCGAAGTAGCCCCCGACGCCGACGAAGAGGCCGCCGAGGGCCGGCCACCACATCCAGTGAATCGGCAGCCGCTCGAAGAGGTCTTCGCAGGCGTAGACGAGTGTGGTCAAGGCCCCGGAAGCGAGCCCGGCGACGACGCCGACCGCGAAGGCGAAGAGCAGCCCCTCGCCGCCGAGCGCGGCGTGCGGCGTGACGGGGAAGATCGGCCCCGCCCCCATCAGCGGCACGCGCAGGGCCCCCGCCACGGCCGCCGCGACGGCGACGGGGATGAACGAACGCGGCCTCCACTCGAAGAGCAGCAGCTCGACCGCGAGCAGCACGGCCGCCACCGGCGACGCGAAGATCGCCGCCATCCCGCCGGCCGCGCCGGCCACCAGCAGCGTCTTCCGCTCGGCCGAAGAGAGGTGAAACATCTGCGCGAAGAGCGACCCGAGCGCCCCGCCCGTCATGATGATCGGCCCCTCCGCCCCGAAGGGCCCGCCCGTGCCGATCGAGACCGCCGACGACAGCGGCTTGAGCACGGCGACCTTGGGCGACATCCGGCTCCGCCCGAAGAGGATCGCCTCCAACGCCTCGGGGATGCCGTGGCCGCGTATCTTCTCCGAGCCGTAGCGCGCCATCAGCCCGATGACGAGGCCGCCGACGGCCGGCACGGCGACTACCAGAAGCCCGAGGCGGTGGCGCTCCGGCGACTGGAAGGCGGCCGAGAATTTCTGGTAGAAGGCCAGGTTGGTGATGACCGCGATGAGCCAGACTAGCAGGTCGGCCACGAGCGCGCTCGCCGCCCCGACCAGCGCCGCCATCAGCGAGAGCACGACCACCCGCCCGTCGCGCGTAAAGTCGGCCAGCCCGTCTTCCGCCCTCGAAGAGTTCATCGAATTCTCCAAACCGGGATGTATAATCGGCCGGGAAATTGTATGTCGTGACGCGACATAAATCAACGGGCCGCGGCGAGGCCGGGCCGCTGGAGGGGGCGGGCAGGTGGGCGAGAAAAGTATCAGACCCCAGAGGCGTCTCAGTAAGAAGGAGTACGAATCGCTGTCGGCGTTCCGCTACGCGCTCAGGCGCTACCTCCGTTTCAGCGAGGAGGCGGCTGCGGCCGTCGGGCTCACGCCGCAGCAACACCAGGCGCTCCTGGCGGTCAAGGGGTTCCCCGGGCGCGAACACGTGACGAACGGGGAGCTGGCCGAGCGCCTACAGATTAAGCACCACAGCGTCGTCGGGCTGGTCAACCGCTTGGAGGCGCAGGGTCTGATCGTGAGGGAGCAGGGCGAGAGTGACAGGCGCGAGTTTTACATCACCCTCACGGAAAGGGGCGTCGAGCTGCTGGAGCGGCTGACGGCCGCCCACCAGGAAGAGTTGCGGCGCATCGCCCCGCAGTTGAGTAACGTTCTGGGCGACATCGGGGACGGCGATTAGCGCCCCCGGCGGTTGTTCACCCGGGAGGACGGGCGGGCGGTTCTATTCACCGCGGCTCTTGAGTAGCTCTACGACCGCCTCGGCGATCTGCGCGGGGTTCCTCATGGCGGCCGTCTTCACCCACTCGCCCGTGGCCTCGTTGCCGATGATGAGGACGGCGCTGTGCTGCATCTTGTCCTCGGTGTAGCCGCCCAGCTTGTAGAGAATCCAGTCCACGTTCTCCTTCTTCCCCGTCAGGAAGTACCAGCCCGGCCCGGCGTGGAAGCCTTCGGCGTACTTCTTCATCTTCTCGGGCGTGTCCACCGTCGGGTCTACGCTGATCGAGACGATGTGAACGTCCTTGCCCACGCGGTCGCCGAGGTAGTTCTGCACCTTCGCGAGGTTGGCCGTCATCGGCGGGCAGACGCCGGTGCAGGTCGTGAACATGAAGTTGATGAGGACGACCTTGCCCTTGAGCACGTCGTCGTAGAAGCGGACGGGCTTGCCGTCCTGCGTGAGCAGGACGTTGTTGGGGAAGTACGCGGCCGAAGCCTCGGCGGTCGTCTTGCCGCCCGCGGCGACCGTTAGCTTCTCGCCGGCCGGGGCCGCCTGCGCGGCGCCGGCATTCGTGCCGGCGGCGGTCTCGTTGATGACCTTCAGTATCGAAGACGCGGGCGAGAGGCCGTAGGCGCGTGTCCAGCGCCCGGCCGGGTCGTTGCCGACGAGGACGAGCGGCGTGTGGTCGTTCTTGTCGGCCGTCGCGGCGCCGAGCGCCCTGAGCAGCGCGTCCACCTCGGGCTTGCCGCCGGTGACGAACGTCCAGCCGGGGCCGGCCTTGAACTTCTCTGCGAAGCCCTTCAGCCGCTCGGGCGTGTCGGTCGTCGGGTCTACGCTGACGGAGATCAGCTCGACCTCGCGCCCGGCGCGCGCGCCCAGCTCCTGCTGCACCTTGCGGAAGGTGGCCGTGAGCGGCGGGCAGACGGTCGTGCAGGTTGTGAAGACGAAGTTGATGGCGACCGTCTTGCCCTTGACGAGGTCTGTGTAGAAGTTGAGGCGGCGGCCGTTCTGGTCGAGGACGGGCACGTCGGGAATCCGCGGCGCTTCGACCGCGGCGGCGGCGCCGTCGGCCTTCGGGGCCGGCGCCGCCTTCTCGGCGGCCGTCAGGTTCATGCCGCACTTCGGACACCTGCCCGGCTTGGCCGAGGTCACGTCCGGGTGCATCGGGCACGAGTACGTGCCGTCCTCCTTGTGCGCGGGCGCGGCCTTGACGGTCACGCCGCGCGCGCGCGTGCGCTGCGCAGAGGCGTGGGCGGGTGCGAGCGCGAGCAGGCAGAGGGCGGAGAGTACGAGCGCGGCCTTGAACCTCTTAGTCATTCGCCGCGGCCCCCTCCTGCGGCTGCCGCCGGCTGACCTTGCTCTTGTCCTTATCCCGGGCGCTCTTCATGCTGCGCTGTTCGGCGCGGCACTTCGGGCACTTGCTGGCGTCGCGGGCCTTGAACTCGGGGTGGATGGGGCACGACTGCACGTCGGCCCTCGCCGTCTTCTCGCCGGTGCGCTCCGGCCCCTGGTTGGTCTGCGCGTCGGTGCCCGCCGCCATGCTGAGTGCGAGGAGGGCTGCGGTGGTGAGTGCGGTTGCGAATCTGCGCTTCATGGACAGTTGTTCCTTCTTCAGTTTGTTCGTTGGTTAGTCGTGTCGGCCTATTTTTCGGCCGCGCCCGCCCCGTCGACGACGGGGACGGAGGCCGCCGGCAGGTCTGCGAATGTCACGCCGCGCGAGGCTATGCGCAGCATCACCTTGTAGAGTCCGGTGCGCGGGAAGGTCTGCGTCACCTCGTACTCGCCCTCGCCGACCTCCTTCGCCCACTGGCGCTGCTGCCAGATGCCGGGCGGCTCGAAGGCGAGCACCTGCACGTCCCGGAGCCCCTTGAGCGGCTGCCCCGTCGCCGAGTCCGTGACGCGGAAGCGGAGCGCGGCCGACTCGCCGGCCTTGTGCTGCCGGCCGTCGAAGAGCGCGACCGCCGCGACGGAGGCGCCGGCCGGCTTCGTCTGCCCGTCGCCCGACGGGGCGACCTCCATCTGGAAGCAGTGCGAGACGCGCGGCTGCGACGTGAGCACGGAGACGTCGAAGCGCCCCGAGCCCTTGAGCCTGACCGGCACGGTGTAGACGCCGGGCGCGGTCTCCGTGAGGCTGCGGTCGAGGATCATGGCGGCGTAGGGGCGGCGCTTGTAGTTCGAGAGCGTCCCCATCGGGGCCATCATGCCTTCGACGTAGTAGTAGACCATCCCGTCGGGCGTGTTGGCGATCATCGCGGCGTTGCCCTCGGGCGTCGTGGCTATCATGTCGGAGACGCCGATCTCCGAGGGGAGCGCGCTCGGCGGCTTCTGCCCCGCGGTGATGTCAACGGCCGTGAACTTTCCCTTCGCCACGCCCGACAGCTCGACGAGCGAGAACTTCTCCGAGCCCGTCCCGCGCACGTAGGCGTAGTGGTCGGTGAAGACTACCTGGTCGGGGCCCTTCACGACCTCCGCGGAGCCTGCGACCTCGCCGGTCGCGGCGTCTATGACGGCGACGCTGTTCTCGACCTGATTGACGGCGAAGCCGAAGCGTCCCGTCGGGTCGAAGCGGAGCGCGACCGTGCCGCGCTTGACGGGGACTTGGCGGACGACCTGCTGCCGGGCCGGGTCGATGACGCTGACGGCCGTGCCGTTGACCGCCGCCACGTAGACCATGCGGCTCGCAGTGCTGTAGGCGACGGGCACGGGCGTCTTGCCGACGGGGATGTCCGCCACCTTGGCGAGCTTCTCCGCGTCCACGGCCGTGACGGTGTCGGCGGCGCTGTTGGTCACGTAGGCGAGCCTGCCGTCGGGCGTGAAGGCTATCTGGTGGAGGCCGGCGCCGACGGCGACGGTGCCCGCGAGCTTGTTGGTCTTCGCGTCGATGACGGCCACGGCCGGCGAGCCGTCGAGCCCGACCCAGACGTGGCGCCCGCCGGGCTGGAGCGCGACCCGCATCGGGCGCGCACCCTCGCCGAGCGGCACGGTCGTCAGGAGCTTGCGCGTGACCGTGCTGACGACCGCCACGGCGGACTGCTCGGGCAGCGTGACGTAGAGCGTCTCCTTGTCGGGCGAGAGCGCCCAGTCGGCGCCCGTGCCCGGCAGCGTGATGAGGTTTTCGAGCTGCGTCCGGCTGAAGGAGACGAGCGGGTTGATGACCGAGATGGTGCTGTCGTGGTTGAGCGTGAGCAGGAGGTAGCTGTTGAGGTCGATGTCAGGGCGCGCGCTCAGCAGGCCGCCCATGAAGGTGCGAATCTTGTCCTTGCACTGCTCTTCGTTCGGCGGCTCTTCGGCCCTGCGCGAGCTTATCCAGGCGCTCGGGCGCACGCCCGCGAGCGGCTGACCCGTGCGCGCGTCCGTCACGCTGAGGGTGACGACGGCCTCCGCGCCGTCCGCGAGCCCCTTCTCGGTCTCGCGCGGCTTCGCCGTGAAGTCTATGCGGACGCCCTCCTTCTCGACGCGCCCCGAGGCGGAGGCCGGCGCGGCCTTGGCCGCCCCTTCCTTCGGCTTCGTGTGTTGAGGCCCGCCCATCTGTGCGAAGGCCGCCGGGGCGCAGGCCGCGGCCAGTACGAGCGCCCGCAGGAGGCCCCGGAAGTTAGGATGGAAAGCGCGATTCATGGTCACCTGATACTTGAGCTTAAATTGGTTGATGAGGGACTAATTCCGCGACCCGCCTTGTAGAAATCTTTGATGCCGCCGAGGCCGCTTCCGGTGCCGCCGGCCGTCGTCTTAAACGTAAAAATTTCCGCCCCGCGTCCGTCCTGTCGTACGGGGCGGCCCGAGCTTTCAGGCCGCCCCGCCGCCCGTATTTTCAAGCCGAGGCCGGCACGCGCGTCGGGCGTGCCGGCCTCGGGAAAGTGGCGCCGTCCCGCGTTACGGGGCGGTCGTCGTGGTGGTCGTCGTCGGCGTCACGCGGAAGATGCCCCACAGGCCGCCCGTGACGTTGAAGCTCTCCTGCGTCCGGAAGAGGTAGTCGCCCGGCTGCTTGAAGGCCCCGCCCGCGCTGCGCAGGATGATGTTCCAGTGACGGCGCGCGCTCGAACCGCTCTGCGTGCCGATGGTCGTCGAGGTCGGCTCGGCGACGCCGGGCGACCAGAGGACGGTCGAGTCCTGAGTCCACGGCTCGTGGAACCAGTTGTGACCGAAGAGCGTGAAGGCGTGCTGCCGCTGGTGCCCCGTGGGCTGCACCACGCGGAAGCGGACGGGCGTGCCCGCCGCCGCGGAGAAGACCGGCGTCTCGGGGTCGCCGTTCGTCGCCGAGCTGAACACGTTCGCCTGGTTCACCTCGTTGAGCAGGGCCGAGACGTCGCCGCCCGCCCCGAAGGTCGCCGGGTCGCGCTTGGTCATCTCGCCGAGGAAGCCGAGCCTCGCCCACAGGGGTTCAGTCCTGTAGTTGAAGCCCTTCGCCCCCGAGTCCTCGTTGTCGGACTCCGTGGTGAAGTTGCGCACCGGGTTGACCCCTGCGAGCCCCAGGATGGTGCGCCCCTGTGCGGCGTTGGGGCCGACCATGGTGATGTCGTCCTGGTAGACCAGCACGAACTCCTTGAAGAGCACCGCGCCCGTAGAGTTCTTGACCTCGGCCTCGGCGTAGGAGTTGGCCGGCGTCGTCCACGTCGCGCCCCTCGGCTCGACGACGAGCACCGCGCCCGCGCCGTGCGAGCCGTGCTTCATGATGTCGCCGTAGTCCGTCAGGTTGATGGAGCCGTACTCGATGGGCGTCGCCGACCGGGTCTGGTCGGCGTTGACCGTCACCTTGCCGGCGTACCAGCGGTAACGCTTCGTCTCGCCGGGCGCGGCCGTCTGCTTGTCGTTGACGCCGACGTTGGCGCCGTCGCTGGTGCGAACGTCGTACTCGACGAGCTGCGGGTGGAGGCTGACCTCCTTCGAAGCCCTCACCTGGTTGAGGTTGAAGTTCTGAACCAGCATCGGCATGAAGTTCCACGAGTCGTAGTCGGGCATCGGCGTGTTCGCGTCAACGGGGAGCTTGTTGGTCAGCTCCAGGTTGATGCAGTCGCCCGCGTTGACGCGCAGCACCATCGGCTCCAGCTTCCGGGTCTTGGCCTTGACGGCGGCCACGTCGTCGCGCTGGACGAAGACGATGCCGGCCGGGTCCTTGAGCCCGAACTTCTGGTTGTAGGTGATGCCGTCGGCGCCGACCAAATCCTTCGCCAGCCACGCCTCGACGTAGAACGGCTTCTGGGGTGCGCCGGCCGGGCAGAAGTCCGACCTCAGACCCGCGTCGCTGCTGCTCACGACGCCCGCCGTGTTGCTCGGCAGCGCCTTGAGCCCCGCGCGCAGCCCCTTGTAGGAGCGCAGGATGCCCCACATGCCGTTCCAGAGGTTGTCGGTGGCGAAGCTGCCGTACATGAAGTCGGCCACGTCCGGGTTAGCGCCGCCCACGTTGCCCACGGCCGGGATCGGGGGCACGTCGAACTCGAAGTGCTCCGAGATGCCGATGGCCTGTGCGTTGTACCAGCCGGAGTTGGACGACGAAGGCTCGTGCAGCCACTTCCCGCCGTGGAGGCTGAAGACGTGCTGCTCCTCCTGCGCGCCCTGAATCAGGCGAATCTGCACCTTGTCGCCCTCGTAGGCTTCGAGGAGCGGGGTGAAGGGGTCGCCGTGGAGCGTGTTGCCGAGGTTGTCCTTCGAGCGGAACACGTTCGCCAGGTCGCCGAGCGGGCCGGCCTTCTGCACGGCGCCGTCGGCGATGCGCAGCGGTATCGGCTCGTTGCGGTAGTTGATGAGCCCCGTGCCCGGGTCTTCGGTCGAGATGGACTCGGGCTTGGGGACGGCCGGCGCCTCGACGATGAAGGGCAGGCCGATCTCGTTCCGACCCGGCGGGTTGATCGGCGTCAAATCCTGGCGGTAGACGAGGCCGTAGTCGGCTATCGCGAGGTTGAACTCGCGGTAGCTCTTCGACGAGTCGCCCGGCAGGATGTTAGCCGCGTAGGAGGTCGGGCCGCCGTCCGGGCGCGTCGCCATCGCCGTGCCGGCCGTCGTCTCCCACTTCGAGCCGGCCGGCTCGACGACCAGCGCGCCGTAGAGGCCGTGGTGCTGGTGCGAGCTGGGGCCGAAGTGGTCGTGCGTGAAGACGGTGCGGATGGTGCGGTCGGAGCCGCCGTTGTTCAAGAGCGGGTCGGCCCACCACCGCTGGATGGTCGTCTGCGCGCCGACGTAGTCGCCGACGCCGTTGCCGTCGAGGTCGGGGCCGGCCCCGAACTTCGCGTTCGTCGTGAGCGCGAGCGTCTGACCGCCCGCCGCGGCGACGTAGTGGTTGTGCGCCTCGACGCGCTCCTGCACCTCGCCGGGGCTGAAGGTGCCGTCCTCGTAGTTCCACCCGTTGCCCGCGCCGTCCGACGAGGTGACGTCGAACTTCACGAGGTGGATGTGCTGGCCGATGGTGTCGGTCGGCGTGAACACCTGGAAGTCGTCGAGGTTGAGGGTGTGCGGCACCAGGTTGGTCGCCGCGTAGCGGACGCAGTCGCCCGAGTTGGCGCGGAAGAAGAACGGCTCGGGCGCGCGCGCGCCGTCGCGCGTCGCGATCGCGTCGTCTTCGAGCGTGGTGATGCGCGCCTGGCGGTCGTGCCAGCCCGCGCGGTTGACCGTCATGTCGAACTGGATGTAGGCCGCGCGGTAGTTGCGCGTGGTCGTGTTCGGCCCGCACGGGTCGGCCAGGGGCGCGCCCGGCTGCCGGGCCTGCCCGTTGACGAGGAAGAGGCCGCTCGCGCCCGAAGGCGTGTAGGCGGGGAAGCCCTTGGCGGGCCACCCGTACTGCGTCGTCACGCTCACGCCGCCCCGGCCCTCGTGGAACTCCATCGCCTTCTGCTCGGTCGGCGTCCCCGCGGGGTCGAGCAGCACGAGCTGCGCCGAGGTGAGCCTGCGGGCGAAGTTGAGGAGGTTCGGGTCGGTGTTGAGCGACCGGACGCGGTTGGCCACGGGGTCGGCGAGCAGCGCCGGCTCGATGGCCGCCGCTCCGTCGACGAACTCCGCCGCCGCGACGCGGTGGCGCGGCAGGCCGCCGTCCTGCTCCATGTCGAGCGGCGGCTGCGGCGGGCGGTGCCCGGCCTGGCCGTCGACGAAGAAGGGGAAGCCCCTGAAGGCCGCCGAAGGCATCGGGGCCATGGCCCTGTTCGGCAGCGGGACGAGCCCCGGGTTGGGCGTGCCGCCGGCGATCTCGGCGTCGGGCAGACGGCGGTCGGCCGTGCCTGACTCGAAGACATCGTGGACGCGCCACAGCTCCCACATGCCCTGCGCGAAGTGCGGGTAGAGGTGGCAGTGGAAGATGGAGTCGCCGACCGTGAAGTTGCGGTTACCCGACCCGCCGTAGTTGATCTCGTAGGTGAACCCGCCGCCGGGCCCGATGGTCTGCGAGTCGAGGTAGGTCGAGTCGTCCTCGCGCGGCTCGTGGAGCCACTGGTGCGCGTGGAGGTGGAAGACGTGCGTCTCCTTCGGCCCGACGTGGATGTTGCGGAAGCGGACGGGGTCGCCCAGGTACGAGTGATGCACGTTGGACGGGTCGTCCGGGTAGAGCACTTCGTTGACGCGGCCGTAGGAGTCCTTGCGCACCACCATCGCCGGGTCGCCGTTGGCCCACGACTCAAGGAAGAACTCCTCGAACTTGCACTCGGCGCAGTCCTTCGCCGGCCCGAGCTTCTTGCGGTTGGCGATGAGCGGCGCGCCCAGAGAGTTCGAGCCGTAGTTGATGGCGAAGCCGTCGCGCACCCCGTGGAACAGCTCCTGGTCCAGTTCGGGGAAGGCCTGCACGGTCTTCGTCTCGTCGTGGAAGATGACCACGAACTCGCGGAAGGGCTGCCCGCACGTCGACGAAGGCGGCGCGTTCGTGCAGTTCTCGGCGAAGTTCGTAATCAGGGCGTTCAAGTCGGTGTGGACGATCTCGTTGGTGGACGAGAGCATGTTGAGGATGGGCCCCGAGGCGTCGGCCGCCTCGAAGTTGATCTTCGGCGTGCCGTCGGGGTTGCGGCCCGTCGTCGCGGCGGAGAGCTTCTCGGCCGTGACCTGCGAGCGGTACCACTTCGCGCCCTGCGGCTCGACGACGACCGCGCCGAAGAGGCCGAGCACGGTCTGGCCGCCGTCGCCCTCGCCGCCGACGGCCGCGCCCATCGAGTGCATCATGTACTGGCCCTGCTTGCGGCCGTACCAGGTGTAGGTCTTCGAGTTGCCCGGCTCGACGAGCGAGGAGGCGTTGGCGCCGACGTTGGCGCCGTCCGAGGCCCCGGGGCCGTTGACGTATTCGAGCCCGTTGACGTGCATCGAGGCCGCGCGCGTGAAGGTCGAGTCGTTCTGGTGGAACTCGATTGGCTTGCCGGTGTACGGCTGCTTATCGGGCTGGTTGGTGAAGGTGATGAGAGGCGCCGGCTCGGTTTCGACCGTGCCCGGGGCGGGCTCGACGCCCGCGTTGGGGTTCGCCGGGCGGCTCGCCAGGAGCAGGTTCTTGAAGGTGACCTGCAGGCAGTCGCCCTCGTTCATGCGGAGCACGAGCGGGCGCGGGCGCTTGTCGGAGCGGAGCTGGACGTTGCCGGCGACGACGCCCCGCGAGGGGTCAATCGCCACCACGTCGCGCTCGAGCGCGTACATCATGCCGGCGGGGTTGAAGGCCCCGAAGCGGTTGTAGGTAAAGACCTGGTCGAAGGCGACGACCCTGGCGGTGATCGTCCTCACGCAGGCGGCGGTGGCCGGCGGGTTGACGACCGGCGCCTTGACCGAGACGGCCACGTCGGCCGAAGAGGCCGTGGCGAGCGCGCTGTCGGTGACCTTCGCCGAGACGACGTAGCTGCCGGCGGTCGCCGGCGAAGTCCACTGGAAGCTGTAGGGCGCGGCGGTGTCCGTGCCGATGAGCGTCTTGGTGGCCGGCGTCGCGGCGGCCGCGTAGTAGAACTCGACCTTGCTGACCGTGGTGGTGTTGACCGCCGCCTCGGCGTTGATGGTGACCCTAGAGCCGGTGTCGAAGGTCGTGCCCGCCGTCGGGCTGACGACGCTGACGCTGAGCGAGGGCGTGACGACGACCCTCGCCGCGGCGGAGGTCGCGGTCGCCCCGCGGTCGTCGGTCGCCACGGCCGTCAGCGAGTAGGTGCCCGCCCCGACCGCCGCCCAGGAGAAGTTGTAGGGCGCGGCCGTGACGGTGCCGAGGAGCGCCGAGCCGTTGTAGAACGAGACCTTGGTGACGCGCCCGCCCGCGTCGGCCGCCGTGGCGGAGAGCGCGATGGTGGCCGGGGCGGCGTAGGTCGCGGCGTCGAGCGGCGCCGTCAGCGTGACGGCCGGAAGGTTGTTCGGCGTCGCCGTCACCGACTGCCAGTCGGGGAAGTTGTCGGCCGAGAGGTTGAAGCTGAGGTTGGCCTGGTTGGCGCCGCCGGCGTTCATCGTGTAGACGTCGGCGTTGCCGTCGCGGGTGGTGGCGAACGTGAGCTGCTCGCCGTCGGGCGACCAGTCGGGCGCCTCTTCGGAGGCCGGGTTGTTCGTCACGTTGACGCCGCCGTTCGGGCCGACGACGAAGACCTCGTTGTTGCCCGTGATGTCGGACTGGAAGGCGTAGCGCGTGCCGTCGGGCGAGGCCGTCGGGTTGGTCTCGGTCGCGGCCGTCGAGGTCAGCCGCCAGAGGTCGCCGCCGGTGACGGCGCTGACGCGGTGAATCTCCCAGTTGCCGAAGAAGGTGCTCGCGAAGAAGAGCTTCCCGCCGTCGGGCGTCCACTCGGGGCGCGAGTCGATGCCCTCCTCGGAGGTGACGCGGACGGGGTTCGTGCCGTCGGCGTTCATCACGTAGATTTCGTAGCCGCCGGGGTCGTTGGCGCGGTCGCTGGTGAAGGCGATCTTCCTGCCGTCGGGCGACCAGACGGGCTGGCTGTCGTTCGCCGTGTTGGTGGTGAGGCGGACGACGCCCGAGCCGTCGGCGTTCATCACGTAGATTTCGTTGTTGCCGTCGCGGTTGCTCTCGAAGACGATCTTGCCGCCGTCGGGAGACCAGTCGGGGCGCGTGTCGGCCGCCGCGTTGGAGGTGAGCTGCTTGAGGTCGCCGCCGTCGGCGTTGGCGGTGAAGATTTCGTCGTCGCCGTCGCGGTTGCTGACGAAGGCGACGCGCCCGCGCTTGCGCGGCGTGCGCAGGACGATGGTGCCGGCCTCGCCGGCGTAGCCGTCCACGGCGATGTAGTAGGTGGTGCCGGCCGCGGCGTTGAACTGGACGCGGCTGGTGTGGATGCCCGAGGCGGGGTCGGCCTCGTCGTTGCTCGCGACCAACGTCAGCGCGCTGACGGCCGTGCCGGTGTAGACCGCCATCAGGGTGTCGATGCTGCTCCCGAGCGTGTCGAAGGTGACCTTGCCGTTGCCGGGGGCGGTGAACTTGTACCAGACGGACTTGCCGCCCGGCGCGCCGGCGTGGTTCGGCTCGCCCGTCTCCTTGGTGGCGAGCCAGTTCGAGCCCGTCACGCGCCCCTCGTCGCCGGTGATGACCTGCGCGGTCGAGAAGGCGTTGTTGGCGGGCGCGGCCGGGCCGACCTTCCACTGGAGCGAGACGTTGCCCCAGTCGGCCCCGTAGCCGTTGTAGAAGCCGTCCACGGCGATGTAGTAGACGGTGCCGGCCACGGCGCTGAAGACCACGCGGCCCGTGTGGACGGCGCCGTTGAAGTCCTCCTCGTCGTTTGCGGCGACGCCGGTCAGGGCGTTGACCGCCGTGCCCCTGTAGACGCCGAGCAGCGTGTCGAAGTCGCTGCCGGCGGTCGAGAACTCGATGTTGCCGGTCGAAGGCGCCTGCCACTTGAACCAGACGGACTTGCCGCCGTCGTTGCCCGCGTGGTAGGGCTCGCCCCACTCGATGGTCGCGCCGCGGTTCGTGCCCGTCGCGCTGCCCGTGGTGGCGGCCGCGAGCAGTTGCGCCGCGGCGAAGTTGTCGTTGGCGGGGCGCGGCGTCAGGCTCCAGTTGAGCGAGACGCTGCCCTGTGCCGTCGTGGTGCCGTCGTTGTAGCCGTCGACGGCCACGTAGTAGACGGTGCCCGCGACCGCGTCGAAGGTGACGCGGCTGGTCGAGACCGTCTCGCTCGTCTCGTCGTTGCTGGCGACCTCGCTCAGCGCGCCGACCGAGGTGCCCCTGTAGACGGCGAGCGTCGTGTCGAAGCTGCTGCCGCTGGTCGTGAAGTCTACGGTGCCCGTCGAGGGCGCCTGCCACTTGTACCAGACGGACGCGCCGCCGAGGTTGTAGGCGTGGAAGGGCTCGCCGGCCTCGCGCGTGGCGCCGAGGTTCGAGCCGGACGCGGTGCCGGGCAGGCCGCTGATGGGCTGCGCGGAGACGAAGGCGTCGTTGGTCGGGGCAATCGCCGCCGCGGTCAGCGCCGCCGCGGCGGGCGCGGCTTTCGCGTCCTCGCCCTCGGCGGGAGTCGCCTCCTCGCCCGAGAGCATGTCGGCCGCGGCCGGTGCAGATTTCGTCGCGTCATTTTCCGCGACCGCAGTCGCACCCGCGGCGGCCTTCAAGGTCTCGGCGTGCGCGTCGGCCAGCGCCGACGCGGCGGGCTGCTTCGACGCCGAAAGGTCGGCGGCCGCGGGCGGGGGCGCCGCGACGGCCGTCGCCGTCTCAAGCCCCGCCGGGCGGGCGGACTCGGCGGCCTTGAGTGCGGCCGGCTCGACTACACCCTCGACCTGCTCGGCCCGATTCGTTAACGAGAGTTGACTGTCGAGCGCGGGCGCCGTCAGCGCTTCCGGCGACGCCTTCGGGGCGTCGGCGGCGGCGCCTTTCGGGGCCGCCGCGGCGACAGGGCTCACGGCGTCGGGCAGCAGGCCCGAGACGTGATGCTCCGCCGCCTTCGTTTCGGCCGCGGCGGGCGCGGGGGCGGTCGCCCCGGCCTTCTCGTTTACGGCCGGGACTGCGTGGGGCGCGCTGGCCGCGCCCGAAGCGATTGAGAAGGCCGGCGAGACGGGCTCGCCGAGGATGTTCGTGAGCGCCGGAGCGCCGGCGCGGGCCGCGACCTCGGCCGCGCCCACCTTCTCGGGCGCGGGCACGACGCGCCGCACGACGCGGGCCGGCACGAGCTGGGAGGCGCCGCGCAGCACGGCCGCGCCGCCGGTTCGTTTGTTAGTGTGTTCGCGATTCGGTTCGCCGCCGCGTCCCTCCGAGCCCTTTGCGAGCGGGGCGGTCGCGGCCGCGGCGCTGAGCTTTTCCTCAGCTCGCGCCTGCGGGCCGTCCGGCCTCGTCGCTTCACCTTGCGTAAGGCCGTCGCGCGTAGCGCCGGCCGCGTCCGACACCCAACCCTTCCGGGGGGCGTTCGGCGCGGCGGCGAGGGCGACGGTCGGGGCCGCAAGTGTGCAGCAAAGGAGGAGACAAACCAGGCGGACGTATGGGGCGAGGGTCAAGTGATGAAGCTTTGTCATTCTCTTAGGTAGAGCTCCCAAAAAAGGTAACGTCCGTTGTGAGTCTGGCCCGGGGATTCGCCGTGATGAGGTTTAGCCCCACGCCAGAGTCTAGAAAGGTTGATGGTATGGTTGCGGCCCCGCGACCGCGCGGTAGGAGCGCGGCGGATGTCGTAGTCCGGTCGGAGCGTTGAGGCCACGTGCAAGGGTCGTGCCGGAATCCCTCGCGTGGCGGGGCGCGCGGGTTTGAATCCGACTTTGTTGCTCTCTCGAACTTACCGGCCGAGTCGAGTCACGCGCGTGGCATGTTCTACCGTAAAACAGTTCGGCGCGGGGTGTGTTTCAACAGGCATCACCCCCGCCCGTCGCCTCGGCCGAACGACGCGCGCGTCGCACGCGGGCGGGTCATTCGACCGGCTTTCACGTCAGGGCAAAGACCCTCTCGCCGCCCCACACGACCCTAAACGAAAATCCCACGGCGAAGCAGCCGCGAGAAACTTTCGCGCATCAGAGACCGCGCCGCACACTACACCCGAGGACGCGGCATCTAACTCAGGCGAACGCGCGACCGACTGAAACCTTGTGTGAGGTCGGGGTGCGCAAGGTGTCAGCCGCCACGATGAATTGAAATAGCGATGAAGGGTGCAGACCCGGCGCGGGGCCTGTCAGTTCGGAAGGGCCGCGGCGAATCGCAGACGCGTTCGGATCGTTTACCCGTGCGAAGCCTGAAGTCCCCACTCCGGTGCGCCGGACGGTAACTCTCACAACCCAAGTACAAGCCCTGAACGGAGGAGTAGATGAAGAGACTGTTGACGTTTGCCCTGACGGCCGTCCTGTGCGGCGTGGCCCTCACCCCCGCCCCCGTCGGCGCGCAGAACTCGGACAAGGTCTTGCCGCCGGGCGCGAAGGCGAACTCGCCGAAGCTCAAGGCCAAGTTCCGGAAGGTCAAGGCTGAGAAGAAGGTCCCCAACCAGTACATCGTCGTCTTCAACGAAGACGTGGCGGACGTCGAGAACGAGGCGTCGCGCCTCGTCGTGAACCACGGCGGGAGCCGCCACAGCCACCACACCTACACGCGCGCCCTCAAGGGCTTCTCGGTGTGGACCTCCGAGGCCGCGGCCCGGAAGATGGCCGAAGACCCGGCCGTCGCCTTCGTCGAAGAGGATCAGGTCATCAGCCTCACGGCCACGCAGGGCGGCGCCACCTGGGGGCTCGACCGCATCGACCAGCGCGACCTGCCGCTCGGCGGCACATACGTCTACAACAACACCGGCGCGGGCGTGAAGGCTTACATCATCGACACGGGCGTGCGCGCCACCCACGCCGAGTTCGGCGGGCGCGTGGCGGCCGGCTTCACGGCCGTCGAGGACGGCAACGGGACGAACGACTGCAACGGCCACGGCACGCACGTCGCCGGCACGGTCGGCGGCTCGACCTACGGCGTCGCCAAGGGCGTCACGCTCGTCCCCGTGCGCGTGCTCGACTGCGCGGGTTCGGGGACGACCTCGGGCGTCATCGCCGGCGTGGACTGGGTGACCTCCGACCACGCCGCGGGCGCCCCGGCCGTCGCCAACATGAGCCTCGGCGGCGGCATCTCCTCCTCGCTCGACACGGCCGTCAACAACTCGATCAACGACGGCGTGACGTACGCGGTCGCCGCCGGCAACGAGAACGTGGACGCCTGCGGCTCGTCGCCCGCGCGCGTCGCCAACGCCCTGACGGTCGGCTCGACGACCTCGACCGACGCGCGCTCCTCCTTCTCGAACTACGGCACCTGCGTCGACCTCTTCGCGCCGGGCTCTGCCATCACGTCCTCCTGGTACACGTCCGACACGGCGACGGACACCATCTCGGGCACCTCGATGGCGACGCCGCACGTCGCGGGCGTGGCCGCGCTCTACCTCCAGAACAACCCCGGCGCCACCCCCGCCCAGGTCTCGACGGCCGTCAAGGACGCGTCCACCGCGGGCAAGGTCGCGGGCGCGGGCACCGGCTCGCCGAACCGCCTGCTCTACTCGCTGTTCGACGCGCCGGCCCCGACGCCGACGCCGACTCCCGCGCCCACGCCGGCGCCCGCCTCTCAGCTCCTGCTGAACCCGGGCTTCGAGTCGGGCAACGTCAACTGGGTCGCCGACTCCGGCGTCATCACCAACGCGACGGGGAACATCCCGGCCTCGGGCTTCTGGTACGCGTGGCTGAACGGCTACGGCTCTGCGAACACGGACTTCGTCTACCAGCAGGTCACCATCCCCGCGAACGCGACCTCCGCGACGCTGAGTTTCTACCTGAAGGTTGACACGTCCGAGACGTCCTCGACGACCGCCTACGACACGCTGACGCTGACCGTCCGCGACTCGAACAACGCGGTGCTGAAGACTCTCGCCACCTACTCGAATCTGAACAGGTCGACGGGCTACGTCTCCAAATCCTTCGACCTTCTGGCCTACAGGGGGAGGACGATTCGCGTCTACTTCCTCGGGCGCGAGGACAGCACCTTGCAGACCTCGTTCGCCATAGACGACGCGGCGCTCAAGGTCACGCAGTAGTCGCCCCCGCCCCGAAGGGCCGCCTTCACGCACAGTCCCGACGCACGCCGCCCGTGCGTCGGGACTGTGCGTTTATTGGCTGTGGGCGTGGGCGGCCTCCGCGTCTTCGTGATAAATACCCTCTTGATTTTCGCCGCGGGCGTGTTTCAACGTGAAACACGGTTCGGGTATGCTTGTTCAAATCGGTAAGGTTTAATCCAATACGGGGGATAGATGACTAAGAGTCCCGGCCTCCTTGTCGCCTTAGCCGCGCTCGCACTCTTCGCGGCGGCGTTCGCCCTTCCGGGCGCGCCGGCCGTGCAAGGCTCGCCCGCACAGCGGCGCGGGCTCACGCCTCAGGAGCGGCGCGGGAAGATGATCTATCTGCGCGGCGAGAGCCCTTCGGGTCGTGAGATCGAGGCCGCCGTCTCCGACGTGACTGTGCCGGCCACGGCCGTGACGTGCGCCGGCTGCCACGGCCCGCGCGGCGAGGGCAAGACCGAGGCCGGCGTCACGGCGGGCGCGCTCGCCTGGGCGAACCTCCTCAAAACACACACGCACCCGACGGGTCGCACGCACGGGACCTTCGACGAGGCTTCGTTCGCGCGTGCGGTCACGGGCGGCGTTGACCCGGCGGGGAACAGGCTCGCGGCGGCCATGCCGCGCTTCCGCATGTCGCCCGAGGACGTGGCAGACCTCGTCGCGTACCTGCGCCGCATCGAGTCGGAGGCCGAGCCGGGCGTGAGCGAGACGGCCGTCCGCGTCGGCACCGTCCTCCCCGCGCGGGGCGCGCTCGCAGAGACGGGGGCGGCCATGCGCGAAGTGCTCGCGGCCTACTTCGAAGACCTCAACGCGCGCGGCGGCGTCTACGGCCGGCGCGTCGAGCTGCGCGTGGCCGAGGCGGGCGAGACGGCGGGCGAGACGGCGGCGGGCGCACGCCGTCTGGTCGAGCAGGAGGACGTCTTCGCCATCGTCGGCGGCATGAGCGCGGGGGCCGACGCGGAGCTGGCCGCGCTCGCGGGCGAGACCGAGACGCCCTTCGTCGGGCCGGCGACGCTCACGCCGCGGGCGGGCGCGCCCGTCAACCGGCAGGTCTTCTACATCCTCCCCGGCCTCGGCGAGCAGGCGCGCGCGCTCGTCAACCTCTACGCGCAGCGGCCGGGCGCGCGGACGCGCGCGGCGGTCGTCTACGCGAACTCTGCGGTCGCGGCGCTGGCCGCGGGCGCGGCCGAAGACCAGTGCGCGAAGGCGGGCTGCGGGACTGTGCAAAAGGTCTCGTACGAGGTCGGCAGGCTCGACGCGGCGGCGCTCGTCCGGGGTTTGAAGGGCGCGGACGCCGTCTTCTTCTTCGGCACGGCCGGCGATGAGTTGGCGCTCATCAGGGAGGCGGCCGCGGCCGGGTGGACGCCGAACGTCATGCTGCTCGGTGCCCTCGCGTCGGGCGACCTCGCGTCGGGCGTCCCCGCCGTCTTCAGGGACAGGGTCTTCGTCGCCTTCCCGACCGTGCCGTCCGACCTCACGCAGGCGGGGCTGGCCGAACTCCGCGCCCTGCAAGAGAAGTACAAAATCGCCCCGCGCCACACGGCGTCGCAGCTCTCGGCCTTCGCCGCCGCCAGGGTCTTCACAGAGGGGCTGCGGCGCTCGGGCCGCGACCTCAGCCGCGAGAAGTTCATCAACGCGCTCGAAGGTCTCTACGACTTCGAGACGGGGCTCACGCCGCGCCTCACCTTCGGCCCGAACCGCCGCGTCGGCGCGGCCGGCGCCAGCATCATGAAGGTTGACCCGGAGAAGAGAGAGTTCACCCCGGCGGGCGGCTGGGTCAAAGCATACTGACCCGACTATCGGCTCTGGTGCGAATAGCGTGAGAGCCATTTACTAATCGTCGGTCTGTTTTCGTATCGAGCATGATGCGGGCCGAGACGAACTATCGTCGTCGGCTCCGTTACGTTTCGCCGCGGAAGAGCCACTCACGGAGGCAGGCATGGTGGGTTTGAGCCCCGTGCCCGGATGTCAGCGTGCTCTGTGAGGTGGCGTATGGACTTACGAAAACGACTGCTGGGTATCGCGTGGGCGTCCTTCGGGGCGTCGCTTCTCCTACCGGCTATAAAAACTTCCGGCGATTTCTTCGGTTTTTTGCCGCTGGGGGGATGGGGATTCTTCTGCCTCGCCGGCAGCTTGTTCGCGCTCGCCGAGACCCTCGCCAGACTGCTGTTGAAGGGGGCGGTGCGTGAGGTCTACCCCGCCCTGTTGGGAGTGTGTAACCTCCTGATGCTGGCGTCGCCGGTAATCATCTTCTCAATCAGAAGGGGCGTGCTCGTCCGAAGGGCCGTGTTCGTCGCGGCCGCGCTGCTGGTCTGTCTGGCAGGGATTCGGCCCTCACTCCTCGGCGAAGGTCTGACGGTCGGTTATTACGTCTGGTGTCTGTCATTCATTCTGCTGGCGGTCGCGGTGAATGTCAGGGCCGTCAGGGAACCCTAGCGGGGCGGCCATGCCATTTCAGGATTACGTCTCGTCCTCCAATGCTCACGCACGGCTGCTAGGATGAGCCCCGCCTTATGAAGTCGACCAGTTTGCTTTCCGCCAGAGCCCACGAGAAGGGTCGGACAAGGCGCGAAGCCGCCGCCCTCGCGCGGCGCATCTCCGAATCGGGCAGCGCCAGTACACTCGACAGCGCGTCGGCGATGGCGGCCGGGTTCGGGTCGGCGAGGCGGAGGCCGGCGTCCCCGTCCGGGTAGGCTTCGCGCAGGGATGGGAGGTTCATCTCTACCACGGGCAGGCCGCACGCCAGCATCTCCTGCGGGACTAAGGAGTAGTTCGTCAGCGAGACGGACAGCCCCACCGCGGCGCTCCTGTAAAGCTCGGCCAGTTCGCGCTCGCCCATGATTCCGGCCAGCCTGAACTCGAACGGCAGCTCGTAGGGCAGACGGTCAGAGCCGAAGAGTACGACCTCCGTCTCGGGGCGTCTCCTTTTGAGCAGCGCGAGGGCCAGAAGCCCCAGCCCCGTCCCACGCCTGTGCGTCTCGTGGCGCGCGTAGAACGCGACCCGATTCTTACTATAGGGCTCCGCCCCCGGGGAGTAGACCGCCGGGTCATAGGCGAGGTCGAAAGACTCGGCCCGGTTGCCGTACTTTCGCATCTCCCGCGCGAGCCAGCGCCCGGCGCAGAAACACTCGAAGCCGAACCGGTACGTCTCTTCGGCGAGCGCCTTCTCGGTACTCTCGGGGAAGAAGGAGGGCTCGAAGTCTTGAACGAAATAGACCTTCCGGCGGCAGGCTTCGAAGTCCCTGACCGCGTAGGCCGTCTCCCACGAGCTGGCCATACAGACTTCGGCCGGGGGCATTTCGGTGACGCCCAAGTGGACGGTGGCCTTCAAAGGGAAATAGTGTGCCCGCAGGGTCTCGGTCGCCTCGGAGTCGCTCACGTAGTGCGTCTCGCCGAAGACGTGGAAGCGGACTTCGTAGCCGGCCCCCTCCAGTGCCCGTGTCAGCCGGAAGATAGTCCTGTGCCCGCCCGACGCTTCGTAGAAGTTAGGGATTACGCAGTTGATTCTTCCCGGCGCGGGCGCCGCACCCGAAGCGGCAGAACCGTAGCGATAACTCACCGGCTCGTAAGCGAATCTATAGGGGAGCGCCCTGCCGGCCCCGTTACTTTTCGCCGCGGAAGGAGAGCGGTAGCGCCGCGCAGCCGCACGGTACGTCGCCCCTAAACCGTGCGTGCGTAGGAACCTGAAGCCCTTGGTTAGAAGCCGCTTGATCTTAGCCATCTAGCCGACCCCCGCCGTGGCGCTCATGACCTCAGTGTAGATAAACTCTGCCGAGCCTCTCCCTGCCTCAGAGCCACACCCGCAACACGACCGCTCGGACGCCGCCTCGTCACGGCTCGCCCGTCCTGCGCTCGTTCAGGCGGAAACGGGCCTTCTCCGCTTCCGTCAACGGACGCCCGGCGACTCTCCGGGCCGTCGAGCGCCATGATTCCGGGCTCACGTCCCAGAGGGTGAGGGCGCCACCCGCCGCGAGTTCGGCGAGCCAGCGCGGGTCGGGCCCCGTCAGCAGTCGCCCCCAGGTCGCGCCGGGAAACCCTTGCAGGCTCCCCGCGATGAGACCGTCCGGAAGGTCGTGGAGCGTGATGCGGCCGTCGGAGGCGAGCACGAACGCCGTGCGCGAGTCGGCGCTGACGGCCACGCCGGACGCGTCGCCGACGGCGATGTCGGAGAGAACCGTGGCGGCGTCTACGTCGTGAATGACGAGGTTGCCGCCGGCCTCGGCCACCGCCAGCAGGCGGCCGTCCCCCGAAAGGTTCAGGCGCGCCGTGTGTGGGGCGCCGACCTTCGTCGTGTAAATCAGCGTGCCGCCGATGTCCCAAACTTCGACCGCCCCGCTTGCGTCGCAGAGCGCGAACCGTGTGCCGTGTGAGACGGCCGCCACGGTCACCTCCGCCGCCCCTTGCGGGGGCCGAGACCAGATAGCCCCGGAGCGCACGTCCGACGCTGCGTAAATCGCGGTCGCGCCGCTGCCGTGCGTGAACAGCACAGGCATGTCGCCCGCCGGGCACCACAGGCGGACTATCCCGCCCGAGATGGCTTCGCCCGACAGTCTCGCCGAAGAGTGCGTCCGCGCGCCGGATTGAAGGTCCCAGGTGGAGACCTCGCCTTCCGTGTTGATGACCACGAGGTGGCGGTCGCCGCCGAAGGCCACCTGATAAGCGGTGCCGGTGGCGAAGGAGGCCGCCCAGTGCCCCTCCCTACAGTCCCACACCGCCACGGTCTCGTCCGGCCGCCGGCTCGCGCGACCCTCGTTAGCCCACGCGCACGGATTAGCGACCCAGGCCAGGAACCTCCCGTCGAGGCTGAATACGGCGTCGCCCACGCCGCCCACGACCGACGGCAGTTCGACCTCCGTCAGCAGCGTCGCGCCCAGCCGGCTCCTGCGGCCCGGCCAGTGTAGCTGCGCGCGGCCGCCCCCGAGCACGATGGCGGCCCGGCCTCCGGGCGTCAGCCCTATCTCGACCGCGTCCGGGGGCATCCCCGTGCACTCGGACGCGGGCCGCCCCACGCCCGTATACACCACCTTCAGGCGCCGGTTGGCGACGACCGCCGCGGCGTCCGCGCCCGGCGACACGGCGACCCCGTCTGTGACGCCCTCGTATACGTCCGGCAGAAGCTCGTTGCCGGCCGACTGCCGCCCCTCCGTGTCAAAGAAATCAACCCACCCTCCGTCGAACGAGGTGTGGACGCAAACCCTGCCGTCGGGCGTGAAGGACTTGGGCCCGGGGCGCGGGGGAAGCGGGAGCCCGCACCGATGCACCTCGGCACCGCTGAAGGCGTCGAAGGTGACGGCCTCGCTTAGTTCGAAGACCCTGAGGAATCGGCCCTGCCGGTCGAAGCAGAGGTGTCGGAGCGTCGCGTATTCCTCGGAGTACGGGGCGAGGTGCGTGCGCGCGCCGAGCCCCCAAAGCTCGACGGCGGTAACGCCCCGCTCGGAGGTCTGTGCAGCCGCGACGAAGGCCGCGCTGTTATCTACGGCGACTAAATGCGGCCGCGCCCCCGCCCGGACGGTGCTCAGCACCCGCCCCTCGCGCGTAACGACCGCGACCACCCCGTCGCCGAAGCCCGCCGCGAACGCCGAGCCTTGCAGGTTGAAGGCGAGCGCCGTGACCGGGCCGTCGCGCGCCAGCCTTATCTCGCGTCGGCGGGTGCCCGTCGCCGGCTCCCACTCCTCGACCGTGCCGTCCTGTAATCCCGCGAGGAGGGTCGCGCCGGTCGCGTCGAGTGCGAAGGACGTGACCCGTCCTCCCACGCCGAGGATCGCGGCGATGTCGGCCGTAGACTCCAGCACGCCCAGAAGGGCGCGCCGCGTGTCCGCGTTGCTGCTCAGCCCCGCGGCGGCGGCCGCCAGCAGCAGTGCGAGGTCAGGCTGGTAACTGACCAGAGTGGAGGCGTGCTGTGCCACCAGGCGCGCCGCGGCCTTTCGGTGCTCGCGCAACTGCGTCCCGACGATCTCGTCTTTACTCCGTCCTTGAACCGCCGCGGAAAGGTCCGCCACGCAGTCGGCGAAGCGCTCGTGGTCAACGCCCAGCCCCTGCTCCCCGAGCGCCCAGCGGAAGTCCACCCATTTCGGCACGGCCGTGTAGGCGTCGCGCAGCAGAGGGGGCAGCGCCGTGGTCAGCGCCGCGTCGAAGCGTCCCGCGCCCGAATCCCAGACGAGGTCGCCGCCGACGAGCGCGAGAAGCAGCTTGCCGAGCCCTTTAGTGTCGAGCCAGTGGCGCACCTCCTGCGCCACCCAGGGCGACCGTGCCGCTTCGGGCGACGCGAGCAGGACGAAGAAGCGGGACGCGTCGAGCCGCGCCAGCAGGTCTGCGGCGAGGTCGGACGTGACGCTCTGTTTGGAGACGTCACGAAATACCGTCAGCGCACGCCGCTCGTCCCACGGCTTCCCGAGCCCCTCCAGCGTAAGCTCGATGGCCGCGGCGAGGCGCTGACTCGCGCCGTGAGAGTACGAGAGGAATGCGTCGTAGCTCATCGAACCTTCGCTTCCGTTACGCCGCGAAAAGATTCGGCCCGCCCCCGAATTGCATCCGATAAGATAGGTACACTTACATAACTTCATTATAGGACGCAACGCACATCGCGCACGCCTTACGCCGTCTCGTCGCGCGAAGAGAGCAGCCCCGCGGGCACCAGCAGTTCGCCCGTCTCGGAGTCGATCAGGCCGTTGCGCTCGTCCTCGATGTTGGTGGCCTGCGTGTAGACGTCGCCCGCGAAGGCCGAGTTGCGCGCGTGCAGCTCGCGCTTGAACTCGCGTATGGTCTCGGCGCGCTGCGCAGACTCGGACGGGCCGCCGTAATCGGGGAAGCCGAAGCCGCCCCACTCGCTCACAACCAGCGGCACCTGTCCGCAGTAGAAGAACGGGTCACCGACTACCAGAGGGTTGGCGGCCACGCCCTCCATCTGGCCCCGCGCCAGGTGGTCGAGCAACTCGCGCCAGCGGCCGAAGTCGGGGGTGTAGAGGTGGGCGGTCAGCAGGTCGGACTTCAGCCGCCCCTCGCGCGAGACGTGGTGCCAGCCGTCGTTGTCGACGACGAGGAACTGCGGGTGGTCGATCTGCATGTAGTTGTACGTCTCGACGACGTAGTCGCGCGTCTCGCCGTTCGTGGCGATGTCCTGCGCGCCCCAGTCCTCGTTGTAGAGGCTCCAGATGACGACCGACGGGTGCGTCTCGATGAGCGCGAGCATGCGCTCAAGTTCGGCGCGGTGATTCTGGCGGCTGCGCCGGCTGGAGCTGTGCGGGCTCGGCACCTCGACCCAGAGCAGCATGCCCATCTCGTCGGCAAGGTTGTAGACGCGCGGGTCGATCCCGGCGATGTGGACGCGGACGAGGTTGCACCCCAGCTCCTTCATCGCGCGCATGTGGCGCCGCATCTCGTCGTAGGTGGCCGTGCCCGGCTGGTAGAGGATGCCGTCGAGGTAGATCGGCTCGTTGTTGAGGTAGACGAAGCGGCCGCGCGCCTCGATCTTGCGCAGGCCGAAATGCGTCCTGATCTGCGCGACGTGCCCCTGCTCGTCTTTGAGGCTGGCTTCGAGCAGGTAGAGGTTCGGCTCGCGGGGCGACCAGAGCCGCGCGCCCGGGGCCTCAAGCACGACGCGCTGCTGCTTCTCGCCGGCCAGCAGGCGCAGCGGGAACTCCGACTCGGCGAGCGGCGCGCCCGCCCCCTGCCCTCGCTCGAAGACCTTCACGCGCAGCGTGTAGCAGCCGGGGTCGTGGGTGAGCGTTGTGAAGTTAAAGCGAACTAGGCGGTCTTCGACGACGCTGTGGACGCCGAGGCGGGAGCGCAGGCGGTTGCGCTCCACCGCCTCGACCCACACGCTGCGCACGGGCCCCGTGAAGGTCTGATACCAGATGCCGCCGCGCTTGTAGACGGTGGACTGCTGTTTGCCGCGCGGTATCTCGGCGTCCATCGTGTCGGCGATGCGCACGGTGATGCGGTTGAAGAGGCGCAGCGAGTCCTCGGGCAGCTCGTAGGAGAAGGAGGTGTACTCGCCGAAGTGAATCTTCTCGCCCTCGACGGTGCGCAGCGCCCGGCCGTTCAGCCAGACGCGCGTCTCGTAGCCGCACGCGCCGAAGGTGATCTGGAGTATCGGCCGCGGCCCGGCGCCGCGACGCTCCGGCAGTGGGAACTGACGCTCGTACCAGGCGACCACCCTGTCCTGCCAGGGCACCGGGCGCTGTTGCTGCTCCTCCTTCGCTTCGGCCATGTGCGCCTCGACGGATCCGGGCCACTGCGCCGTGTGCTCATACTCGTACCCCAGGTACCAGCGCTCGCGGAGGCCGCGGTCCTCCTGATCCAGCGCGAACTTCCACTCGCCGTCGAGCAGCCAGTAGGAGTTCGGGCGCAGCACTGCGCGCGGCAGTGGGTTGTCGGGAACGCCCACGGCCTCTTGATCCCGCTCGGCGCGCGTAAAGGTCAGATCGGTGTCGGCTGTGTTCATACCGCCCATATTAACCCGACGCAGGCCGGAACGCCGGATCGCGAGAAACGCCTTGAGGAGAGAGCGGCGCCTAACGAATCCGGCGGGCCGTCCGCACAAGCATAATGGCACTTCACGCGCCGCAACTCGCAGTCCGCGGGTAGGACTCTCCCCTTCCCCGAAGCGGCGAACCCCTCCGGATATGACTCTGACGCTGAACTCATATCACTCGCTGTGGCTACTTGACCACATGACCTTCTGGCCTCGCTTCCATCCTTTCACTGTCCGTAATTAATTTAACTTTACCCCTCAGACCCCAAAATTATCTTTACTCAGGTGTAAGCTGGGTGTATAAGGGGCAAGTATGATGACCACGACCCCGTTTTCCGTCTCCCCTAACCCTGCCGCCCTTTACATCACGCCCTCGCTCCGGTCGGCCCTTCACAAGGTGCGCTACACGGTCGACAACCGGCAGGGTCTGACCTGCGTGCTCGGCGACGCCGGGATGGGCAAGTCCAGCCTAATGCGCCTCCTGCACCTCGAATACGAGAGCCGCGAGGAGGACGTCACCGTCGCCTTCCTTACGGACCCGGACTTCCACACGCCGAACGCCTTCGTGCGCAGCATCTGCCAGGGCTTCGAGGTGCCCATGCGCCGCTCGCTTCAGGCGCAGAAGACGGAATTCAAAGACTTCATCTTCGGCCAGGCGTCGCAGGGCAAGAATGTCGTCCTGCTGCTCGACGAGTCTCAGGGCATGAACTCCGAGGTCATGGAGGTGCTGCGCTCCTTCCTCAATTTCGAGAGCAACACGGCCAAGCTCATGCAGATCGTCATGGCCGGCCAGATCGAACTGCGGGAGCGCCTGAAGCTCCCCCGAAATAAGGCGCTCAGGTCGCGGATCGTGATGTACTCGCTGCTGAGCGCGCTCACACTGGCGGAGGCCAAGGCCATGCTTGAACACCGCTGTACGCTGGCCGAGATTCCACTCCCCTTCCCCGACGACGTCATCGACCTGATCTACTCGGCGACGGGCGGTGTCCCCCGAGACATCCTGCGAATCTGCGGCTACGCCTATGAGACGGCGAGGATCGCAGGTGACACAACCGTCTCGCGTGAACTCGCCGAGGCCTCCATCGAGCACGAACAGTCGGTGATGGAAGAGGAGGCGGCGTGACGAGCAAGAGCAGTAAACTCCTCCACCTCGACCCCCTGGCGATCGCGCTCGAAAGAAAGCGCATACGGGAGGAGGCGTCAGGGACAAGCGAGCCCACATTGGGCAGCCAGCCCGATGTGAGCAGCCAGCCCGATGTGAGCAGCCAGCCCACTGAGCCACCACGTGCCGGCCCAGTGAGCAACCAGCTCAATATGGGCAGCCAGCCCGATGTGAGCAGCCAGCTCAAATTGGACAACCAACTGCCTGCCACCCCTCTTAATTTGCTCGCCTCCGTCCCAGACATTAAGGGGGATGCTCGCATCCCTCATCGATACTCAGACTACCTTTGCCGGATGCTCAAGCCGGACGAGCAGGCGGTCTACTGGCAGCTCTATAGATTGTCATGGGGATGGGGTAAAGATACCTGTTTCATAAGTAACCCGAAGCTTTCTGAAAGGTCGAACGTCCCTCTTTCATCGATGAAAAGGGCGGTGGTCGGACTAGTCTCAAAAGGACTGGTCGAGAAGACGGGACAGACAAACGGCTACGGGAAGGATCAAGGCGTCGAGTACAGGTTGCCCAGATTGGACTGGCAGCCCAATATGAGCAGCCAGCCCAATATGAGCAGCCAGCCCAATGTGGCCCCCAATAAAATAAAAGCAATTAAAGAAAACACACAAACACGAGCTTCAGGAGCCGCGGAGGAGAGTACGAAACCAAGTGTGCGTGTGGGCTCCAGGTTCTCACTTGAAGAGTGTCGCCGCTTCGCCGAGAGCCTGCGCAACGAGGGCATCCAGAACCCGGGCGGCTACGCCACGGCCATCCACAGGAGCGGCGAGGCCGACGACCGCGTCGAGGCCTTCCTCAGTCGGCAGGAGGTCGGCGGCGGGGCGGGGAAGCCGGAGTTGACACCCGAACAGGTCCAGGAGCAGGCCAACGTCGCCTCCTCCATGCTCCGGAACGGCTCGTCGATCGAAGAGGTCGAGCAGCAGCTGGCCGGCAACTTCCGCCCCTCGCAGTGGCACATGATCCGCAGCATCGCACTGGCGCAGGCGAACGTCACGGCAGCAAAACCTAAAGGCTCAGAGAAATAAGGCTCTAGCCAAGCGCGTGTGAAACCACTCAAACTCGTTTCCGATAACTCAGCTACCAGCCGGTGGAACTATATACCCCGATTGGTGTTTCACGGCGAATGGGATAGGCACTGCCAGGAGTAGGTGCTCTCATGTGGAGCACGTCAATGTCCGAGGTTCATAGCCTCCAGGAGTTAGCCTTTGATGTCCTGCGTCGTAGGGAGTAAGTCCTTTAGCGGTCGAAAATATCCTCGACGCGGAAGAGTAGGGCGACCTGAAGAATATCCATCCCGGGTTCGTAAACGAAGGGGCTTATAACGGGGAATGCCGTATCTTCAGGGCGACGGCTACTCGGCCGCCGGGGTCAAAGATCTATCCGAGGCATGAAACATAAGGGGGCTAAATTCAATTACCATATAATGGGAGATTCTTGGATTTGTAGTACGATTGGGCACACAAACTAATTCATTGTGTGTCCATCAGGCAATGGTAGATTTATGGTTAAGAAAGAGCCAGAAACCGCCCTCATGCCCGCAAAGGTAGGCCTACAAGTAACCTTGAGAATCGCTATCTCGGTCTGGGCCCCGACTATGACCTCAGAAAGTGAGCGCCGCCAAGACCTGTTAAGTGATAAGGCAGTGTTGCAGGAGTCGCTCTCGCGGTTATAATAATTCTCGCAACGCAACCAAAATAAGTCAGGCCTCCCTCGGACGCCACCGACCCCTTCGCCGTGCTCTCGGGCGCGGAGGTCAACCCGAGCGACGACTCCTCGATATTCGTGCGCCAGCACTAGCACGACTTCCTCAACCGCGACCCGGACGCTGAGGGCTTCAACTTCTGGCACGCGAAACTCAATGCTTTCGGCGGCGACTTCCGTAAGGCAGAGACGGTCGAGACGTTCCTCGACTCCATCGAATACCGGCAGAGGTTCGGCCGGTATGCGCGCGTAAAATGCGGGGGGGGGG
>DASVWB010000301.1:0-4139 GCA_036389815.1 Pyrinomonadaceae bacterium
GCGCTGCACGCGCGTCTGCGACGAGTGGATGGGCGAGGACGCCATCGAGGCCGGCGGGCGCGGCGCGCACACCGTCATCGGCACCTACGGCGGCTGGCTCAACTGCTCGCAGTGCGGCAACTGCATCGAGGTCTGCCCGACGGGGACGCTGCTGGATGCGACCTACCGCCACCAGACGCGCCCGTGGGAGCTGAACCGCACCACCTCGACCTGTAGTTTCTGCTCCGACGGCTGCCAGCTCTCGGTCGGCTCGCGCCGCGGCGAGGTGATGCGGGTCGTCGCGCGCGACCGCTACGTCAACGGCCACAACGGCGAGTTCCTCTGCATCAAGGGGCGCTTCGCGCACCCGTTCGTCAACCACGAGGAGCGCCTGCGCACGCCGCTGGTGCGCTACAAGAAGGGCGGCCGCCTCGTCCCCGCGACGTGGGAGGAGGCCGTCCGCTTCGCCTCCGAGAAGCTGAAGGAGGTCGTCGCGGCGCACGGCGGCGGCGCGGTCGGCGTGGTCGGGAGCCCGCGCCTGACGAACGAGTCGAACTGGGCCGTGCTCAAGTTCGCGCGCGAGGTGCTGGGCACGGAGAAGTACACGGCCGCGGAAGCCTTCTCGCTCGTCCCCTTCTTCGAGAACCTTTCGGCGCCCATCGCCACGCACCGCGACATACGCCGCGCCAGGACGATTCTTCTCATCGGCGGCGAGCCCGAGGAGTTGCAGCCGCTCACGGGCCGCGCCGTACGCCAGGCCGTGCGCAACGACGGCGCGAAGCTCGTCATCGTCAACGGCCGCGAGATACGCCTCCGCCAGCAGGCCGCGCAGTTCATACACGTCCTGCCGGGCTCGGAGGACGCGGCCGTCCTCGCGCTCGCCTCGCCCGGCGACGCCGACGCGGCGGCGCGCAAGCTCGGCGTCGAGCCGGACGAGATAGCCCGCGCCAGTCAAATCATCAGCGAGACGGCGGGCGACGTGGTCGTCATGTTCGGCGGGGAACTCTCCGCCGAGGCGCAGGCCGCGCTCGCGCGCATCCCCGCCGCCTTCGGCGAGCGCGAGGGGCGCCGCTTCCTCTTCCACCCGCTGCCGCTCTTCAACAACAGCGTCGGCTGCCACGACCTCGGCCTGATGTCGGGCGCTTACAACCCGCTGGAGATGCTCGACGCCGCGGGCACGGACGTGCGCGCGATGTACGTCGCGGGCAGCTTCCTCCCCGCGCACCTCGAAGGGCGCGAGGGCGCGCTGGCGCGGCTCGACCTGCTCGTCGTGCAGGAGCTTTTCCTGACCGAGACGGCCGCCGCGGCGGACGTGGTCTTCCCCGCCGCCTCGTTCGCCGAGGTGGACGGGACGTTCACGAACAACGGCGGGCTCGTCCAGCGCGTGCGCCAGTCCATCCCGCCCGTCCACCAGTCGAAGCCCGACTGGGCCATCACGGCGCAGCTCGCCGCGGCGCTCGGCCACGACCTCGGCTTCCAGATGTCTTCGAGCAACATCTTCCTCGAAATCGCGCGCAACGTCGCGCCCTACGAGGGGCTGCGCTACCCCGTGCTCAAGGACGAGACGAAGCCGGTGCAGGCGAAGCACGCGCGGGCGCAGGGCGGCGGCGACGGCGCGGCGCTCGTCGGCCGCTTGCGCGAGGCGGTCTCCGCGCTCGGGGAGTCCGGCGAGAAGGTGCGGGGCACGCCCCCCGTGGGGCACGAACTCTTCAAGCTCGGCGTGCTGACGGGTAAGGTGCCGCAGTTCCACCTGCTCGCCGCCGGCAACCCCGAGCCCGAGAGCGTCCTGATATCCCCGCTCTACCAGATCACACTCGACCCCGCGCTCCGGCGCGAGGCCGCCGCGGGAGACTGAAAAGGGCGTGAATGGTAAATAGTAAATGGTGAATGGTGGTTGGGCGTCGGCGGGCCGCGCGGGTGGCCTTCTACGGCGCGGCCCTCAACGACCATTCACCATTCACCATTCACCATTCACCATTCACTAACTTTATGGACTGGCTTTCAAACGCAATCGGGCCGGACTGGGCGCGGGCCGTGGGGCAGTTCGTCGGCATCAACGTCGGGTTCGTCGCGGTGCTGATGATCGTGGCCTACACGGTGCTGGCCGAGCGGCGCGTGCTGGGGTTCATACAGGGGCGGCTGGGGCCGAACCGCGTGGGCCCCGGCGGGCTCTTCCAGCCCTTCGCAGACCTCCTGAAGTTCATCTTCAAGGAGGAGATCACGCCCTCGGCCTCGACGCGCTTCGTCTACTTCCTCGCGCCCATCATCGCGATCACGGCGGCGCTGATGCCCATCATCGTCTACCCGTTCGGGCCCGAGGTGTCGCTCCCCTTCATCGGCAGGTTCCACCTCGTCATCGCGCGCTTCGACATCGCGCTGCTCTACGTGCTCGGCATCACGTCCGTGGGCGTCTACGGCGTGGCTTTGGCCGGGTGGTCTTCCAACTCGAAGTACAGCCTGATGGGCGGCCTGCGCGCGTCGGCGCAGATGATCTCTTACGAGCTGTCGCTCGGCCTCTCGCTCGTCGGCGTCGTCCTGATGTCGGGGACGCTCGACCTCTACTCGATCGTGGAGCAGCAGGGCGGCTGGTACGGCCTGCGCTGGAACCTCTGGGACGTGAGCCGCGCGCCGCAGGTCATCGGCTTCGTGACGTATCTCATCTCCGCCATCGCCGAGACGAACCGCGTGCCGTTCGACCTGCCCGAGGCGGAGACGGAGTTGGTCGCGGGCTTCCACACGGAGTACTCGGCCTTGAAGTTCGCGCTCTTCTTCATGGCCGAGTACGTCAACATGTTCACCGTCTCGATGCTCGCCACGACGCTCTTCCTCGGCGGCTGGCAGGGGCCCTTCGTGGACGTGTTCCCGTGGATCGGCATCCTCTGGTTCCTGCTGAAGGTGACCTTCTTCCTGTTCCTCTACATCTGGCTGCGCGGGACGCTGCCGCGGTTCCGCTTCGACCAGTTGATGAGCTTCGGCTGGAAGTTCCTGCTGCCCGTGGCGATTTTGAACGTGGTGCTGACGGCCACCATACTCTTCCTCCGCTGGAGCTGACTCGTGATGCACTCGCTCCCGAGCATTTCGCAACTGCTCTTCGTGCTCTTCGGCGCGATGGCCATCGGCTGCGGCGTCGCCGTGGTGGCGCAGCGCAACCCGCTCTACAGCGCCATCTCGCTCGTCGGCGTCTTCGTCTCGCTGGCCTGCCTCTACGTCATGTTGCAGGCGCCGTTCATCGCGGCCATCCAGGTCATCGTCTACGCCGGAGCGATCATGGTGCTCGTCGTCTTCGTCATCATGCTCCTCAACGTCGAGGAGGAGGTGCGGAGGCCGCTGCGCCTGCGACACCTCGTCCCCCTCGGGGTGCTGATGGCGGCGGTGCTCGTCGGCGAGGCGGCCTTCATGCTCTCGCTCGGCGGGGGCGGGGCGCGCGTCGTGCCGCTGCCGGCCGACGGCTCCGACGTGGGGCTGACGGCGGCCATCGGCGCCGGCATGTTCACGAAGTACCTGCTGCCGTTCGAGGCGACCTCGGTGCTCATCCTGATGGCGCTCGTCGGCGCCATCACGCTGGCGCGGCAGGGGCGCACGCCGCTTCTGGCCGCGCCGGGCAACGTGACGGAGGAGCCGGCGGCGCTCGACGAGCGGGGCGGGCTGGCGCTCAAGCCCGGCGAGACGGCCGCGACGGGGCGCGCCTTCGCGCGCCGCCAGATCGAGACGGGCGAGGCGGCCGCGCCTTCCGGGTCGGCGCGGGCGGCGGATGACGACATCGACAACGGCAATCAGGGCGGGTAGGGGCGCGGGGGATATTCGACATGTTTACTGACGCGGTTCCTTTAACCTGGTACTTGGCGCTGTCGGCCGTGCTGTTCACCATCGGGGTGGTCGGCGTCATCACGAAGCGCAACGCCATCCAGATGTTCATGTGCATCGAGCTGATGCTCAACGCCGTGAACCTGACCTTCGTCGCCTTCTCCAGCTACTTCGGCGACACGACGGGGCAGCTCTTCGTCTTCATCGTGATGACGGTCGCGGCGGCCGAGGCGGCCGTCGGCCTCGGCATCATCATCGCCATCTTCCGCAACCGCGAGTCGCTCGACGTGGACGACGCGAGCGTTCTGAGATTGTGAGATTGGCTCGTCGGCTCGTCGGCTCGTTTAAGAATTGAG
>DASVWB010000302.1:0-5726 GCA_036389815.1 Pyrinomonadaceae bacterium
CCCCCCCCCCCGCCTCTTACCCGCCCGCCTTCGCCTTTCAGACGGCGACGACGCTGATCTCGGGGTCTATCTCGTTGTGGATGAGGCTCTCGATGCCCATCAGCGTGCCGGTCAGCGAGCTGGGGCAACTGCCGCACGCGCCCTGGTAGCGGATGGTGAGCGTGTTGCCTTCGAGCGAGAGCACGTCGAGCCAGCCGCCGTCGGAGGCGAGGTAGGGGCGTATCTTCTCGTCGAGCATCTCGTTGATGGCGGCGAGGCGCGGGTCGTCGCTCATCAGCGCGCCCAGGTGCCCGCCGACGCCGCGCGCCTGCGCGGGCTCGGCCGCGCCGCCGTTGGCGCCTACCCCCTCGGCCGCGCGGATGGGCACGGCGAGGCGCGGCAGCAGGTCGTCCCAGTCGGCGTCGTCCGTCTTCTCGACCGTGATCATCCTGTCCATGTAGAAGACGGAGGAGACCTCGCCGACGGCGAAGAGCGGCCCGGCCAGCGGGTCGCCCGCAGCCTCCGAGGCGCTGTGGAAGGAGCGCGTCGTGCCGGCCGTGACCGGCTCTTTGAGTATGAACTTGACGGCGTTCGGGTTCGGCGTCTCTTCGATGTTGTCTATCTTCGGCATCCTAACAAACTCTCCATAAACTCTCCGTGAATAATTGCCGGCGCGGCGTGCGCCGCGCGCGAAACTCTCGGCCTGAAGTCCGATTTTCGCCCGCGGACATTATAACCGGTTTCCGCGGGCGGCGCAGTCCCGGGGCCGCGCCCGGCGCGCATGTTTGGCGCGCAAACGCGTCGAAAAATGCCCCCACCGCGGTGCCATTTAACGCGCGTTCCGGCATGGTGCCAATTCGCACCCGCGGCGCGCAAAAATCATTTGTCAAAACGGCGAAGTAGGCGTATAGTTCTGGCTCTCGCTTGTCCCCCCTTCGCAGGTGAGACAAGTTGAGACGAGAGGCAGACGGTAGCGAGGGCCGGCTGCCTCTCGGTATTTTTAGAGGCTAGAGATTAGAGACCGGAGGCTGGTTGATTGACTTCACCAGCCCCTAGCCTCTAGTCTCTAGCCTCTAGCTATGAATATCGGAATCACTGTCTACCCGACCTACGGCGGGAGCGGCATCGTCGGCTCGGAGCTGGGCAAAGAGCTGGCCGAGCGCGGGCACACCGTCCACTTCATCTCGTCGGCGCTGCCGACTCGTCTGACCCAGTTGGGCGAGCGCGTGCGCTTCCACGAGGTCGAGATGATGTCCTACCCGCTCTTCGAGCACCAGCCCTACACGCTGGCGCTGGCGACGAAGATGGCCGACGTGGCCGAGACGGAAGACCTCGACCTGCTGCACGTCCACTACGCCATCCCGCACTCGATCAGCGCGATCCTCGCCCGCGAGTCCCTGAAGCCGCACCGCACGCTCCCCGTCATCACGACGCTCCACGGCACGGACATCACGCTCGTCGGCGCAGACCGTTCGTACCTGCCCATCACGCGCTACGGCATCGCGCAGTCGGACGGCGTCACCGCCGTCTCGCACTACCTCAAGCGGGCCACGGCCGAGACGTTCCAGTTCGAGCACATCGCCGTCATCCCCAACTTCATCTGCGCGACCGACTACAGCCGCAAGCCGCGCGAGGAGCTGCGGCGCGAGCTTTCGCCCGCGGGCGAGCCGCTGCTCGTGCACGTCTCGAACTTCCGGCCCGTGAAGCGCCCCGTGGACTGCGTCGAGATTCTGGCGCGCGTGCGCGCGAAGGGCGTCGGGGCGCGGCTCGTGATGGTCGGCGACGGGAGCGAGCGCCCGCGCGCCGAGCACCGCGCGCGCTGCCTCGGCGTCGAGCGGCACTGCTCCTTCGTCGGCAAGCAGCCGCGCATCACCGACTACCTCTCCGTGTCGGACGTGCTCCTCCTGCCGTCGGAGCAGGAGTCGTTCGGGCTCGCCGCGCTCGAAGCCCTGGCGTGTGAGGTGCCCGTCATCGCGTCGCGGGTCGGCGGCATCCCGGAGGTGGTGGACGACGGCTCGACGGGCTGCCTCGCCGAAGTCGGCGACCTTGAGAAGATGAGCGAGTGCGCCGCGCGCCTGCTCGCGGACGGGCGCCTGCGCGGCGAGATGGGGCGGCGGGCGCGCGAGTCGGCCGTCGGCCGCTACAGCACCGACCTCGTCATCCCGCAGTACATCGAATTCTATGAGCGCGTCATCGCCGCGGCGAACGAGAACCCGACGAAGTGAGGCGTCCGCCCCGCCGCGCGCCGCCGGAGCCGGGACGACGGACGAGGGCCGCGGTGTGGGAAACGTCGCGCGCCCTTCGCCCGCCGTCGAAGAGTGGGTCGCGGCGGTCGTCGAGGAGAAGCCGGTCGGCTACATCATCCAGAACCTTGAGCGCGCCTACGGCGTCCCCGAAAACAAGTGGACGGGCTGGGACGTGCTCGACATGCTCGTCGCCGTTATCCTCTCGCAGGCCACGAGCGACGCCAACAGCGACCGCACCTACGACGCCTTGAAGAAGAGGTTCCCGGACTGGGACTCGGTGCTGCGCGCGCGCGAGGCGACGCTCGTCGAGACCATCCGGCTCGGCGGGCTCGCCAACCAGAAGGCCGCGGTGATACGCGACCTGCTGCGCCAGGTCAAAGAGCGGCACGGCTCCTTCGACCTCTCGTTCCTGCGCCGCGTGCCGGCGGCGGAGGCGGTCGAGTACCTCTCGTCCTTCCGCGGCGTCGGGCCGAAGACGGCCGCCTGCACGCTCCTCTTCGCCTGCGGCCTCGACCTCTTCCCGCTCGACACGCACATCTTCCGCGTCCTGCGCCGCGTCGGCCTCATCCCCCCGAAGTGCTCCGACCACTTCGCGCACGACGTGATGAACCGCGTCGTGCCCTCGGGGAAGTTCTACTCCTTCCACGTCAACCTCATCCGCCACGGCCGCAGGCTCTGCCGCCCCCGCGACCCCCTCTGCGAGCGCTGCCCCGTCGTCGAATACTGCGACTACGGGCAGACGCGGATTTGAGCCCGGCGCGCGGCCGCCTACTAAAATTTTTTAAGCCCAAGTGTTCTGAAAGGTACAGTTAGGCATGACTACAACTTTTTCGGCGTGGGCGTTTGACCCGGCGCGGGTTTCCGCTTAATATCTCCCGGCCGAGTCAGGAGATGAGCCGCCGGGCGGAAGTGAAGACCACCCTTCGGCGTCCGGTCGGCGGCTGAATCTCTTTCGGCGTCGCAAGGCAATCATTAAGACAGTTCGCGCATCTATATTGGCCGGCGGGGGCCCGTCCCTCTCCTTCCTCCAGATAGTTCTGTACCAGGGGTTCGCATTCATACTCGATTCACTCTCGGCTTTCTACTTAAGCAAATTGCCCCACGGCTTGTACATACGAAACCTCACGTCTGTGAAGTCTTGGCTGCTCTGGGCAGATGAACCGGCGGGTCTAACCGTCTCGGAGGGAAAATGAGAAAAGCTTTCGCGTTACTGGTCACAACCTTCTTTTGCGCGCTGCTACTACCGGCCGTAGTATTCGGCCAGGGTAATAGCACCAAGGTGATTCGGCCGGATCACTTCGACCGTTCCTCACGCCCGCTGCGCGAGATGTTCGACAACGGCAACAGGCCGGAGGCCGCTCGCGGCGGCCGCGACTTCGAGCCCGGGCGCCCGGAGCCCGTCGGCCACACGAACCCCGGCGGCGTCGACCCCCTCGTCGAGCGCAACAACGCCTCCGTCTCGGCCTACCCGCAGCCTAAGGCCGGCTCGACCGGCGTCGGCGTCGATCCCAACTTCCGCGTCGCGCCCCCCGACACGACGGGCGACCTCGGCCCCAACCACTACGTGCAGTGGGTCAACAGCCGTCTCGCCGTCTACGACGTTATCCGCGACTCCGCAGGGCAGATCAGCGCCTTCGCGCTCCAGGCCGGCTACCCCAAGCAGGGCAACGTCGTCTGGCAGGGCTTCGGCGGGCGCTGCCAGACGGACAACGACGGCGACCCCATCGTGCAGTACGACCAGCTCGCCGACCGCTGGGTGCTGACGCAGTTCGCCGTCTCCGCCCAGCCCTACACGCAGTGCGTGGCGGTCTCGCAGGGCCCCGACCCGAACGGCCCTTACTTCCGCTACTCCTACTCCTTCGGCAAGGACTTCAACGACTTCCCGAAGATGGGCGTCTGGCCTGACGGCTACTACATCACCTACAACATGTTCCGCAGCGGCCGCAGCTACGTCGGCACGAACGTCTGCGCCTTCGAGCGCGACAAGATGCTGGTCGGCGCGGCGGCGCGCCAGATCTGCACGATCACGACCGGCGGCGCCAGCATCGAGCCGGCCGACCTCGAAGGCACGACGCTGCCGCCCGCCGGGAGCGCGAACCCGATGCTCAGCATCTCCTCGACGGCGCTCAACGCGTGGCGCTACCAGGTGAACTGGGCTGCGGGCACGGCGACGCTGACGGGGCCGAATGTCGTCCCCGGCGTCGCGGCCTTCAGCCGCGCCTGCGGCGGCGGCACCTGCATCCCGCAGGTCGGCACCACGCAGCAGCTCGACTCGCTCGGCGACCGCCTCAACTTCCGCCTCAGCTACCGCAACTTCGTCACGCACGAGGCGATGGTCATCAACCACCCCGTGGCAACGGGCGGCGTGAGCGCCATCCGCTGGTACGAGCTGCGCAACGCCCTGGGCGCGTCGCTCGGCACGGCCGTGCCCACCGTCTTCCAGCAGGGCACCTACTCGCCCACCTCGGCCTACCGCTGGATGGGCAGCGCGGCGCTCGACAAGACCGGCGGCATCGCCATCGGCTACAACGTCTCCAGCTCGGCCCTCAAGCCGAGCATCCGCTACACGGGGCGCGGCCCCGCCGACCCGCTCGGCGCGATGGGCAGCGAGGGCTTCGTCTTCGACGGCACCGGCTCGCAGCTCACGACGCTGGCGCGCTGGGGCGACTACAGCACCATCAGCGTTGACCCCAACGACGGCTGCACGATGGTCTTCACGACCGAGTACATCCCGGCCAACGGCACCTTCAACTGGGCCACCTACATCTACTCGTTCAAGCTGAGCACCTGCCAGTAAGGCGGCGCTCGGCGGCGGACGCCGTAAAGGGGGCGGGCGCATCAAACGCCCGCCCCCGATTTTTTTAGCCGGGGCGGACGCGCGCGCAGAGGCGGCTCTCTGTTCTATACTCGCCGCGCGCACGGGCGAGAGGAGGGAGGTCGCATGAAGAAAAGGCTTTTGACCGCAATCGCCGCCGCGGCGGCGCTGCAACTCTTCGCGGCGCAAGTGCCGGCGGGCCTGACCGCGCGCGGCGTCGCAGGCGCGCCGGCCGCGGCCGACGCGTGGGGGGCTTCGATGGCTCAGCGGCGCGGGAAGGGCGTTAAGGCGAGGGGCGCGGGTGAGGCGCTCCTGCCGGGCGTGTGGGGCGGCGAGCGCATACGCTTCGAGGTCACGGAGCGCGGCGCGCGCGTCGAGTTCGACTGCGCGCACGAGACGGTCGAGGGGAAGATTACGGTGGACTCGCGCGGGCGTTTTACAGTGGGCGGCCTCCACTACGAGGAGCACGGCGGCCCCGTGCGCGCGGAGGAGGACGCGGGCGGCTACCCCGTCCGCCTGTCGGGCCTCGTCGGCGGGAGCCTGATGAAGCTCACCGTCACGCGCGCCGGCACGAAGAAGGCGCTCGGCACCTACACGCTCACGCGCGGCGCGGAGGGCGAGATAGTTAAGTGCCGCTGACGGTAGACGTGTAGCCGCAGACGTTTCACCGCGGAGTCACGTGGGGG
>DASVWB010000303.1:0-11983 GCA_036389815.1 Pyrinomonadaceae bacterium
TGTGCGTTTCCGAGTCCTCCATTCGGGAGGGCACGCGCGCGACAACACGTTCATGCTGCACGGCCACATATGGCAGGAGATTCCTTACAAGACTGGGACGGCCTCGACCATCGTCGGCTTCAACGATAAGTCGGCGTGGCACGGCGCGCAGTGGGGGCACGGGCCGACAAACCACTTCGACGTGGTGCTCAAGAGCGCAGGCGGGGAGTTCCGCGTCGTCGGAGATTACCTCTACCGCGCCTTCCAGTCCTTCACCTTCGACGGCGGACTGTGGGGCCTCTTCCGCGTCACCCCGCCCACGGCCAACCCGGGCCAGCAACCGCAGACCACGCGCCGCCACGCGGCGACGCGGCGGCGCTGACCTGCGAGACGGCAGAGGGGGGAGACGGGCATGTGTTAAGAGCCGGGGCGGGAGCGCGCGGCCAGGTCTGGCCGTGACCTCCCGCCCGAAGGGGTGTCAGTCTAACCCTTGCCCGTCTGGCTATGCGGCGCGTCCACAGGCTTGGACTCGGGCGCGCCCTTCCGGCGCAGCCAGGTCGTGAGCATCACCATCAACCCGACCGAGAGCGCTCTTTTGCTACAGAGAGTGTGATGGCCTCTTCGCCTCGCGGGTGCGATTTCCGCTCGCGAGGCTACCGGGACGGCTTATATCACTCGTGCCGTTATCCTGTAATGTCTAACTCTGGACGTAATGAACCTTACCGGTCGCCTATCACCGGCAGGCTACTATCCGCCCTTATGGTCTAATCGCGCGACTGAACTCCTATTCGTGCCTGAGTGCGGTCAGGGGGTCGACGCGGGTGGCGCGTCGCGCCGGGAGGTAGCAGGCCAGCAGTGCTACCGCCGTCAACAACACCGCGATCATGCCGAATGTCAGCGGGTCGGTGGCGCTCACGCCGTACAGCATGCTTCGTAGGACGCGCGTTAAAGCGAGCGCGAGGACTAACCCTAATGCGCCGCCGACGAAGACGACGGACATCCCCTGCCCGACGACCATCCGCAGGATGTCGCGCGCCTGCCCGCCGAGCGCCATGCGCACACCTATCTCGCGCGTGCGCCGCACGACGGCGTAGCTGATCACGCCGTAAATGCCGACCGCCGCCAGCACGAGCGCAGCCCCGCCGAAGACGCTCAGCAACACGGCGAGCATACGTTCGGTCGCGAGCGCGGCGGAGAGCTGTTCGTCGAGCGTGCCGACGCCGAAGACCGGCACACCCTTGTTGAGCCTTTGCACCTCGGCGCGCACCAGGGGCGCGGCCACTGCTGGCGTGACCTCCGTCCGCACGAGGAGCGCCATGCCCGGCACGTAATTCTGTGCGAGCGGGACGTAGAAGAACGGCAGCGGGTCTTCACGCAGGTTCCGGTACTTTGAGTCGCGGGCGACCCCGACGACTTCCAGGAAGGGGCCTTGGGAGTCTATCCGCATGCGCTTGCCGAGCGGGCTCCGGTTCGAGAAGTAGCGGCGCGCGAACTCCTCGTTTACGATCACAACCCCAGGCCCGCCCTTCACGTCCTGCGCCCCGAAATCACGCCCCGCGGCGAGCGGGATGCCGAGGGCGCTGAAGTAACCCGGCGAGACGACATTCATGTTGATCTCGATGTCCTCGCCGGGCCTCGGCTCGTACCCCTCGACCGTGGTGTTGCGGCGCATCCCGCCGCCGCTCAAGGGCACGAGCCGGGCCAAGCCGACCGAGCGCACGCCGGGCAGGGCGCCGACGCGCTCCTGAAGTTCCCGGTAGAAGACTTGCCCCCTGTCGGCCTTCGCCTCCTCCCCTCGCAACTCTAGACGCGCGACGAGCACGTTCTCAGTCCTGAAGCTGAGGTCGGCCGAGGCCGCCTTGCGCAGACTGCGCATGAAGAGGCCGGCGCCGACGAGCAGTATGAGTGACAGCGCCACCTGAGCGACGACCAGCGCGTTGGTCAGGCTCAGCCGCCTGCGGCCGCCCACCGGCGCGCCCCCAGCGTCCTTCAGGGCCGGGACTAAGTCGGGGCGGGTCGCCCGGAGGGCCGGGGTGAGGCCGAAGAGCGCGCCGCTCAGGAGTGAGACGGAGGCGGTGAAGGCGATGACGCGCCAATCCAGACTGAAGTCGAGCGCGGCCGTGTCATCGCGCGGGAAGAAGATCGGTAGGAGGTCGGCCGTCCAGCGTGCGATGAGCACCCCCCCGACCCCGCCGGCGAGGGCGAGGCAGAGGCTCTCGGTCAGGAGTTGCCGCACGAGGCGGAGACGGCCGGCCCCGAGCGCGAGACGGACGGCCATCTCGCGGCCGCGGGTCGAGGCGCGCACCAGCATCAGGTTGGCGACGTTGGCACACGCGATCACAAGCACGAAGGCGACGACGACCAGCAGCACGGCGGAGACCGTCCAGACCGCCTTCTGCCGCTCCGGGCCGAGGCGCGTCTCCGGCACGACCGTCACCGGGCGCGGCTCGCCGGGGCGGTCGAGCGTACCCATATTAGTCTCTGGATACTCCCGCGCGAGCCTCGCCGCGACGGCCGAGATTTGCCCCTGCGCCTGTTCGAGCGTCACGCCGTCTCTGAGGCGTCCGACAATGTCTATGCCGCGGTCGCCGCGTGCGTCAGGCGAAGCCGTGTCGGGCCGCGCGAGCTGCACCCAGAAGTCCGGGCTGCTCGTGCCCAGCCTCGTACCTCTGAAGTTCTCGGCAGCCACGCCGACCAGCGTGTACGCGCGCCCGTCCAACATCAAGCCGGTGCCGATCAGGCCGCGGTCAGAGTTGAAGCGCCGGCGCCAAAGGCTGTGACTGATGACGACGACCCGGGGTGCCCCGCCGGCGTCGTCCGCCGGCAGCAGCGTCCGGCCCGCGGCAGGTCTCACACCCAGGACGGAGAAGTAGTTGCCGGTCACAGCCTGCCCCCTCAGCCGCTCGGCCTCGCCCCCGAAGTTCAGATTCGCTATCGCATCCTCGAAGGCCGCCATCGCGTTGAAGGCGTCCGCCTGGTCACGAAAATCGAGATAATCCGGGTATGAGGAGCCGCCGTAAAGGCCGCTGCTGAAGTCGCTCGTGTAGATGGAGACGAGGCGTTCGGGTGCTTCCACGCCCTCGACCGGCCTGAGCAAAAGGGCGTTGACGAGGCCGAAGATGGCCGCGTTGGCTCCGATCCCGAGCGCCAGCGTAAGTACGGCGATGGAAGTGAAGCCGGGTTTCTTTAGAAGTACGCGCAGGCCGTAGCGCAGGTCTCGCCCAAGGTCTTCGAGCATCGGGAATCCTCTCCGTCGGTGGCACTCCTCTTTCGCCTGCGCCACGCCGCCCAGCTTAACGAGCGCCCGCCGCCGCGCCTCGTGCGGACTCATCCCCGCGCGCAGGTTCTCTTCGATCTGCATCTGAAGGTGTGTTTCGAGTTCCTCCGCCAACTCCCTATCGCTCTCGTCACGGCGGGGGAGGTTGGCCAAGCGCGCGAGCACTGAGCGCATTCGTCTGAAATACATCAGGGCTCCTCCGCCTGCGTGAAGAACCGCGCCAGGATGGCGGTCGTCCTCTCCCACTCGCGGGACTCTTCGGCGAGTTGCCGCCGCCCCGCGCGGGTCAGCTTGTAGAACTTCGCCCTGCGGTTGTTGTCCGAGACCCCCCACTCGGAGGAGACGTAGCCCTCCTGCTCCAGCTTGAGGAGCGCCGGGTAGAGCGTCCCGTAGTTGACCGAGAGGGCGTCGCCGCTCGTCTGCTCGATGCGCCGCGCGATGCCGTAGCCGTGCTGCGGGCCCATCGCCTCCAACGTCTTGAGCACCATCAGCGCCAGCGTCCCCTGCCAGATGTCCGCCTTGTCACTCACCGACGCCACCTCCTATTGGAAAGGCATAGGTGTATAGCACGTTCCATATTGGAAAGCAATAGGAAATGTGCGTACCCTTAGCCGGCTAGCGTTAAGGTCGCGTAAGACTATAATGCCCCTTATCAGTAGCGATAACGTGTAACGTCGGCCGAGTGAGACTCTAACCACAAGATGTAGGCTGGCGAGGTGTGCAATTCAGGGTCGTGAGAAGCGTTTCACGGCCTTTTTGAAAAGGCGCGTCCGGCCACAATTAGTCGTGGCTCCAACACGCGCGTCGAGAGCTATAAGGTGATGGCGTGTCCGCGGTGCGCGCAGGAATGCGACGCTCCCAGACTCACCCCTCGCCGACAGACGAAAGCGTGTCTCCTCGGCCTGCCCGACGTGCGACAGCGGGTGCCCTTTCCCTCTAACCCAGCCTCACGTAGACGCCCCCGCCAACGTTCTCGTACAGGCGGCCCCCGTCGTCGGCGTTGAGGAACTGTGCGCCCGGCAGCGTCTTGGCCGCCGGGATTTGGAGTCCCGTGGCGACGAGCCCGGTGCCCCCGAAGTGCTCGACCGGGGTCGTGTTGTTAAGGAACTTCTTCACCCCCGTGTAGTTCCCCCCGTCAACGATCAACGTGTCTATGGAGGCGCCATCGTCTATCACCAGGAGGCACTCGATCTCACCGTAAGTCGGGCCCACCTGCTCGACCACCCGGAAGTTATTCAACGTCAGCGTGCCGATGCTTCCGAAGTACATCTTCAGGACGTAGGCGGCGCCCGCGCCCGTAGGGCTTCTGTAAATGGCGCAGTCGTTGAGGGCCACGTCGAAGACGTTGAAGCGCCACTTCTCCTCCGGGCGGGCGTAGCCTCCACCGAAGAGCAGGAAGGGCGTCGCGTGCGCAGGCTCGGTCTGCTTCACGTCGTTCAGCGTCAGGGTGCCGCCGGAGGAGCCGCACCACACCACCTCCGCGTTCGGCTCCAGGATCTGCACGTCGGCGTGGCTGAGCGTGACCGAGTGGTTGGTCGCGTCTGCGTACCTACTGTTGAGTCCTACGCCCTGGTTCCCGTATACCAGCAGGGCGTAATGAACCGTCCCCGTGACGTTCGAGACGGTCACCTGACGCGTGTTGACCAGCGGGCCGTAGACGCGGACGCCGGTGTTGCAGTCGTCGAAGACGACGTTGCTGACGGCGAACCGGGCGGAGTCCGAGGCGACGCCCTCGCCGGTGTTGATGGCGATGGCGTCGTCGCCCGTGGACATGACGACGTCGCTGATGACCACGTCGATGCAGTCGCCGTCGAAATGGTACCTGTCCGTGTTACGGTTCGTGGCGTCGGCCTCGGTGCGCAGCGGCGAGGTGACGCCGCCGCCGTTGATGGAGACGCGGCGGCAGTGGTTGAACCTCGCGCCGAAGGTCGGGGCGTCGAAAATCTGCACGTCCTTCAGCTCGACCACGTCGAGGTAGGCCAGGTCGAGGCAGTTGAACCAAGGGCCGTCGCCGTCTTCCACCCGGCTTCCGCCTCAGGGATGCCCAGGGCACGTTTCACCCGACCCGTTCCGTCGAGCAACCAGACGATGAGCCCGCCGATATTGTCTTCCCGCCTCCAGACCAGGTCGGGGAGCCCGTCACCGTCGAAGTCGGCGGCGCCGACGACCTTCCAGACGCCGGGCCCCGTGTCGTACGGCCGCTGCGGCGCGGTCACGGAGCGGAAGACGTGCCCGTTGGTGCCGGGCACGGCCATGATGCGTGCGCCCGGCGTCTCCCCACGGACGGTCACGTACCCGGACGCGGGGAGCAGTACGGTCGAGGTGGCGAAGTGCCGGTCGACGATGAGCGTCACCGGGTCGGAAGGGGTCGCGCTCAGGATCGCGGCCTGGATCGCGGCTTGGTTATTCGTGGGGAGCCCGCCGCCGATCCTGGCGCGGGTGACGGGGTCGAGGTCGCAGACGGCGAGTTCCGATGCGTAGACGTATGAGCGCCTGGACATGAGGTTGTCCTCCGTTCGAACGCCTACGCCGGGCGCGCAGGCGTGTCTTGGTGGCGCAGCCGTCGGGCTTTGCTGCGGTGCGAGGTTAACCGGGGGCCAAGGCGGCGAGTGTCGCTTGTCGGGATGGCGCGCGCAGTATACTGTAAGTCCTCACCGAAGTGAATACCGGAGCTTCAGCCGCGGCGGCTTTGCCTAACAATTCATTAAATGCTGCATAACTGGTGCATGAATGAGTAATTACGATCCTTTATGCACTCTTTTCTGAATTGTTAGGCAAAGCCCCTATGACCGGCAGACGTTACGTGACCAAAGCTGATAGGGCCGTGGAGCAGGCCGCCCAGGATATTCTGAGGGGTTCCCCTACCAAACCGAGAGCGTAGAAGCGTGATTGAGAGCGTTCAACGCGGCCTGCGGCGCGGCGGGGATCGAGGGGCTGAGGTGGCACGACCTGCGCCACACGTTCGGGACCCGGCTGGCCGAGGCCGGGTGCTCGGAGGCGACGATCGCGGAGCTGATGGGGCACACGGACCCGAAGACGACCCGCCGCTACACGCACGCGACCGACCGCGCGAAGCACGCGGCGGTAGAGGCGACGAGGCCGAGGACTCGGGGCGCGGGGCATGCGGTGGGGAAGGTCGTCTCGATGCAGAAATGACTTCCCTGCCCCAAATATGCCCCAGAGGCGAAACGGCCGCCCGGGCGGGCGGCCGTAAGTGGTTGAGCGGGTTGATCGGGATGACTGGATTCGAACCAGCGACCTCTCGCACCCCAAGCGAGCGCGCTACCAGGCTGCGCCACATCCCGTGACGGCGTTTAGTATCGCCAGAAATTTCCGTTTGGTCAAATGAGGCGCGGGAGGCTTCAGCGGCGGCGGGGGTCTGTGCGCGGGTCGCCGGCTTCGAGGAGGAGCATGATGTCGCGCAGTTGCTCGCGGAGGCGGCGGAGGGCGGCGCGGCTCTCTTCGGAGACGGGCGGCTCGGCGTCGCCGCCGCGGCGGAGGCTCGGCGCGTCGTCGGCGCGCTCGGGGGTCGCGCGCACTTCGGCGAAGGCGTGCGGCGGCGGCGGCTCTTCCGCGTCGTGCGTGGGGACGAACTGCGGCGCGGCCGGCGGCGCGGTCATGTCCGGGGTGACGACTTTGAGCTTGCTCGCGCCGCGCAGTTCGTTCGTCAGGCGCTTCTTGGCGCCGGCGATGGTGTACTGGTCTTCGTAGAGCAGTTCCTTGATGCGCAAGACCATCTCCACGTCGCGCTTGCGGTAGGTGCGCTGGCCGGCCCGATTCTTCTGCGGGGCGAGCATCGGGAACTCCGACTCCCAGTAGCGCAGCACGTGCGCCTGAATCCCTGTGATGTCGCACACCTCCCCTATCTTGAAGAAGAGCTTCTCGGGGATGGAGACGGCCGCTCGGTTCATCTCGAAGGGAGTCCTACTCTCGACGCCTGTGTCGCGCCCGCCGCGTCGCGCTTGCAGTATTGAGCCGTTGACGGCCCGCCGCCCGAAGGGGGAAGCGGGGAGGGGCCAGCGGCCACAATGTTAACCGCGCCTCAAACCCCTGTCAACGTTATTGTTAGCGCGCGGGCGCGGGTTACTCGCCGCGGGGGTCGAGCATGATGAGGCGGTTTACGGGGTCGAAGCTGAGGCGGAAGGAGCGCAGAGCGTCGCGCCCGAGGATGACGGGCGCGCCCTTCTCGGCGCGCAGGAGCAGGTCCGTCGGCACGCCGCGCAGCACGAGCGGGCCGACGCTGACCGTGGCCGCGCGCACGCGCCGCGCGGGGACTTCACCGCCCGCGATGTCGCGCGCGCCGCGCCTGTGTCGCCCCTCGGTCACGAGTACGCCGAGCGAGCGCGCAGCCGCCTCGTCCAGGGCCAGGCCGAAGCCAGAGCCGGTGTCGAGCAGCGCGCGCCGGCCTTCGGTGAGCATGACGAATGGACGGCGCGCCCCGCCCTCGGTCAGCCAAGGCACGACGGCCCCGTCGCGCGGCGTGTCGGCGACCCTGAGGGGTTGCGCGCGCGGGTCGAAGAAGCTCAACTCGCCCGCCGGGATGTCTATGCGGAAGCCGAGCGTGCCGAAGGCTTCCGAGGGGTCGAGCACGCCGTCGATCCCCGAGGGAAGACCGGGCGCGACGACGAAGAGCCCGCGCGCCGGCGTGACGTTCTCGCGCGAGCCGAGTGCGAGCGTTCGCACGAAAGCCTTCTGCGCGCCGCCCGCGCTCGCACCGCTCAGGCCGCCGAGGCGTATGCCGCGCCCGCCCTCCTCGACCTCGACGCGCGCCGCCCCGGCCGCACGCTGCGAGATGAGGGTCGCGCCGGCACCCGTGTCGATGACGAAGTCGAAGGGGCCCGCGCCGTTGACCCACGCCCTGACGAGCAGGCCGCGGCTGCCCGACTCGCGGAAGCCGACGGGCGCGGGCGTCGAAGTACCCCGCCCCGGCTCGGCGCTCTGCCCGACGACGCCCCGTGCGGAGGGACGGCCGGCGGCGCGCCCCCCTTCAAGCACGAAGCGGGCGGCCCCGGCCGTCGCCGGAACCGCCCGCCCGATGAGTAGCAGCGCCAGGAGAAGAGCCGAAGTCACGCCCGCGAGGGCCGTCTTCAGACTTCCACGCATCGGCGTCGCCCTTTAGTAGTTGCGGTTGCGCTTGCGCAGCTTGTAGGTGTAGAGCGCCGAGCCGCCCGCGCCGGAGAGCGCGCCGATGGCCGCGCCCTTCTTGCCGCCGATGAGGCCGCCGATGAGGGCGCCGCCGCCCGTGCCCATCGCCACCGTCAGCTTGTCGCGGTGCTTCTGCCAGAAGGAGCGGCCGCTGCGCTGCCCGTAGTCGTAGTAGACGCGGCGCGGCGCGGTGTTGCGCGCGACGTAGCGCGTGCGGGTCGGCGCGGTGCGCGTGACGACGCGGGTCGTGGCCGGGGCCGCCGCGGCCGACCTCGTCAGGTTCGAGCCGCGCGCCGCCTCGACGCCCTCCATGAAGCCGTCGCGGTACGCGGCGCGCTCCTCGTCGGTCATGTTCTTGGTCTCGTCGGCGATCTCCGCGTCGAGCGTGCTCTTCTGCTCGTCGGCCGGGTTGACCGCCGTCTCGCCCGCGACGAGGTTGGTCTTCGGCGCCTCGGCCTTCGCCACCTCGGGCGCGTTGTTGTTGCTCGGACGCATCACGAACGCGCCGACGGTGCCGCCGAGCAGTGCCGCCACGAGCGCCACGGGTAGAATCTTGTTCGTCGTCATGGGTCAGTGTCTCCTCAGGTCTGCTTTTAAAATTTTAGGACGCACGTGATGAGCGTACACACCGGGGAGAGTGGCAACTGCCGTTCCTCTGAAACGCGCCGCGCGAGCCTCCCCGACAATCTAGCAAACTTCTCGCGCTGTGTGCTCTTTTCCGCCGCGCCGCAACCGTTTTGTCGTCAAAATGTAAGACAGGCGGGCGTCCTTCATTCGTACTCTCGTCTCCGCCGTACACGAAATGGGGCCGCGCGTTGACGATTTCCTCAACGGCCGGCCGGGCGCCCTTCGGGCCGGGACGGGTTGGACGCTTCGTCGGCGCACGGGCTATAATCCGCCCTTGCTCAAAAACATTCCTGGAGGTACGCCGCGCGCCGTGTCAACGTCTCCGTCTGTCTTTCGCCTGTCGAAGCGGCTTGAGGGCGTCGGGTTCTCCGACATCGTCAAGATTCGCAACAAGGTGATGGAGCTGCGCGAACGCGGCGAGCCCGTCTACCAGTTCGAGGGCGGCGAGCCGTTCCTCAACACCCCCGAGCCCATCAAGGAGGCGATGGCGCGAGCCCTCGCCGAGAACAAGACGCGCTACGCCCCCTCGTCCGGCATCGCGGAGCTGCGCGCGGCCGCGGCCGCCAAGCTGCGCGAGCGCAACCGCCTCCCCGCGCGCGACGAGGACGTGATCGTCCTCAACGGCGGCATGCAGGGACTTTTCGCGGCCTTCCAGTCGGTCATAGACCCGGGCGACGAGGTGCTCGTCTTCTCGCCCTTCTGGACGCCCATCCGCGACCTCATCGCCCACTGCGAGGGCACGACCGTCCTCGTCCCGAGCGCCGAGGCGCGCCGCGAGGGCTTCCGCGAGACGCTCGCGCGCTACGCGACCAAGCGGGCGCGCGCCCTCTACTTCAACACGCCGCAGAACCCGACGGGGCTCGTCTTCACGCGCGAGGAGGCCGAGGCGGTCGCCGCCTTCGCGCGCGAGCGCGACCTCGTCGTCCTCTCCGACGAGGCTTACGAAGACCTCGTCTACGACGGCGAGCACGTCTCCATCGCGTCGCTCCCGGGGATGTGGGAGCGCACCGTCACCTGCTTCACGCTCTCGAAGTCCTACTCGATGACGGGCTGGAGGGTCGGCTACGCCGCGGCGGCCGAGCCGTGGATGACGGGCATCCGGAAGTGTCTGCTCTACACGACGAACGGCGTCTCGACGCCGTCGCAGTGGGCGGCGCTGGCGGCCTTCGGCCTGCCGGCCGATTTCTACGAAGGCATCCGCCGCGCGTACCGCGAGCGCCGCGACCTGCTCGTCTCGGGGCTGAACGAGCTGGGGCTCGGGTGCGACCCGCCGGCCGGGGCCTTCTACGCCTTCCCCGACGTGTCGAGCATCAACCCCGACAGCCGCGCCGCCGCCGACACCCTGCTGGAGCGCGCGCAGGTGGCGACCGTCCCCGGCGTCGTCTTCGGCGGGCACGGCGAGGGGCACCTGCGCTTCTCCTTCTCGACCTCGCCCGAGACCATCCGGGCCGGGCTCGACTCCCTCCGCCGTAATCTTTAAGAAGTGATGAGTGATGAATGACGAGTTGACGGGCGGCGAGTTCGACTTCATCGAGCGCCTGCGCCGCCGCGAACTCGAACCATTCGCCAAGGGCGAACGCTCGTCACTCGTCACTCGTCACTCGTCACTCATTCGAGGCATCGGGGACGACGCCGCCGTCCTGCGGGCGCGCGCGGGCTTCGACCTCGTCGTCACGGCCGACCTGCTCGTGGAGGGCGTGGACTTCCGGCTCGAAGCCGGCTGGGCTTCGCCGCGCGACCTCGGGCACAAGGCGCTGGCCGTCTCGCTGTCGGACGCGGCGGCGATGGGCGCGCGGCCGCTCTTCTGCCTGCTCTCGGTCGGCGTGCCGCGCGCGCGCTGGCGCGGCGGGTTTCCGGACGAGTTCTACGAGGGCGTGCGCGCGCTGGCGCGGCGGCACGGCGTCCGCATCATCGGCGGCGACACTTCGCGCACGCCGGGGACGGTCGTGGTGGACTCGGTCGTGCTGGGCGAGGTGCGGCGGGGGCGCGCTCTGACGCGCGGGGGCGCGCGGCCGGGCGACCAGATATTCGTCACCGGCGCGCTGGGCGGCGCCGCGGCCGGGCTGAAGATTCTTGAGGGGCGTCGTGCGCGGGCGTCGCGCGCCGGGCGGGGTCGGGCATCCCGACTCACGAGCGCGGAGGGTGCGCTCGTCCGCCGGCAGACGCGCCCCGAGCCGCGCGTCGAGTGGGGCGCGCTCCTCTGCGAAAAGGGGCTGGCGACCTCGCTGATAGATTTGAGCGACGGGCTCTCGTCCGACCTCGCGCACGTCTGCCGCGAGAGCGGCGTCGGCGCGCGCGTCGAGTCGGGGCTGCTCCCGGTCGAGCCGCTCCTCGAAAGCGCCGGCTTCGTCGGCGACGAGGCGCTGGCGCTGGCGCTCGACGGCGGCGAAGACTTCGAGATGCTCTTCACCGCAGACCCGCGCGGGGCCGCGAAAGTCCCGCGCGAGGTCGGCGGGGTGCCCGCCGCGCGCATCGGCGAGGTGACGAAAGAGCGCGGCAAAGTCCGCCTCGTCGGCGGCGTGCGCGCACGCCTGCTGCGCCCCGGCGGCTTCGAGCACTTCGCGCGGGGCCGGCGAAAAGTTTGACTCCGCCGGCCCTCCTTGCCTAGACTCTCTTCAAATGTGCTCCCCGGCCCGTTCAGTTCTCGGAAGGAGGAATTAAATGTACGTCCACGGCCTTCGTCTCCTCGTCGCACTCGTCACCTTCGGCTTCGGCGTCGCGGCCAGTTGGCTGCTCGGCTCAGGCGAGCCCGTCAGTTGTGAGCGGCGCGTCGCCGTCTCGCGCGCGCCCGCGCCCTTCCTCGTGCCGCAGTCGGAACTGCCGCCGCCCCCGCCGCCCAGGGCGTGCGACGCCTACCGGCGCACGGTCGTCGCCGTCCAGGGCGGCATACTCAACGGCAAGGCGGTCAGCAAGCCCGCCCCGGCCTACCCGGCGGCCGCGAAGTCGGCGGGCGTG
>DASVWB010000304.1:0-4275 GCA_036389815.1 Pyrinomonadaceae bacterium
GGAGGAAGTAGTGATGCGAAACCGTCTGAGACGAATGTCGAGCCTGCCGATTCTGTTCGGCCTCGTGGCGGCGGCCGTTCTGGCCGGCGGCGCGCCGACGCAGAGCGAGCCGCCCGCGGAGGCCCCGCCGCGCGCGCTCACCCCGGCGCAGCTCGAAGACGTAGGCCGCAAGCACGGCGTCCGGTTCAAGCACTGACGCCGCGCGCGGGCGCCGGAGGCTCACATGAACAAGGACGTGCTTCTGCTCGCCCTGCTCGGGCTCTTCTTCACCTACCTAGGCTACGCCTTCAAGGTGCGGCTCAGGGTTGACCTGCTCTCCGGCCTCGACGCGGGCAAGGTGCGCGACACCGACGGGCTCGCGGGCTGGGCCGGGGCGAATATGTTTCTGCTCGCCGCCCTCTCCTTCGCCGCCGCGGCGTTGCAGTTCCTTTACCCGAACCTCTCTGCGACGCTCTACGCGGCCTTCGGCGCGGCCGTCGTGCTGGACGCGTTAGTCACCGTCGCGGGCGGCCGCAGATACCTGCGCCGCGCGGGCGGGGAGGGGGGCGCGGACGAGCCGTGTGAGGGTGCGCCGGGGCGGAGGCCGCCGGTCGCGCAGCTCGACGCGAAGGAACGGACGCCGCTCGAAAGGGTTTTGAGGGACGAGGAGAAGCGGGACGTGCGGCGTTGAAAGCTGTAGGCGGGGGCGGAACATTTTCGCGCGCGGCGGTGTCTGACGACTTCAGGTAGTCCCGTCAGAAATCTCCGAGCGAAGTGAGCGGTGCCCGATGACCCGAACGCGGCCGCATGGGCCGGGGCGTGCGTCCTCAGACTTCCCCGTAGTGTTTTTGTTACTCGCGGCGGCCTTCGCGCTCCTGTGGCGGCTGGGCGCGGGGAGCCTCGCGGCGTGGGACGAGGCCATCTACGCGCAGGTCTCGAAGGAGGCGGCGCTGTCGGGCGACTGGCTCACGCCGCATTGGGGCTACCGGCCCTGGTTCGAGAAGCCGCCGCTGTTCGTCTGGGTCACGGCGCTCCTTTACCGCCTGTTCGGCGTCGGCGAGTTCTCTGCGCGCGCGCCCTCGGCGCTCTCCGGCGTCGCGCTCGTCGGCGTGACCTACCTCGTCGGCAAACAGACCTGCGGGCGCCTCGCGGGGCTGCTGGCGGGGGCCGTCCTGCTGACCTGCTACCACTTCCTCTCCTTCTCGCGCTTCGGCACGACCGACGTGATGCTCGCGCTGTTCACCTACGTCGCCGTCTACGCGTACCTGCGTTCGGAGGGCGGGGGCGGGAGGTGGTGGTATCTGGTCTGGGCTTCGTGCGGGCTGGCGCTGATGGTCAAGGGCGCGGGCGGGCTCGTCGCGCCGGGGGCGGTCGTGCTGGCGCTCGCGTTCGACCGCAGGCTCGGCGCCGCCGTGCGGTCGGGCGGCTTCTGGCGCGGCGTCGCGCTCGGGCTGCTGGTGGCCGCGCCGTGGCACGTCCTGATGTCCGTCCGGTACGGGCGCGGCTTCCTCGAAGAGTACATCGGCTACCACGTCGTCGCGCGGACGACGCGGGCGCTGGAGGGGCACCCTTCGGGCTACCTCTATTACGTCGGGGTGCTCTTGGACGGGTTCTTCCCCTGGTGCCTGCCGGCGCCGTTCGCGCTCGTCTCGGCCGTCAGGGGGAGTCTGAGAGACCGCGCGCGCTCCTGGGTGCTCCCGACCCTCTGCGCGCTGGTCTTCGGCGCGTACACGCTCATCCCGACGAGGCGGCCGTGGTACGTCCTCCCGCTCTACCCGGCGCTGGCGGTGCTCGTCGCGGCCTTCGCCGTCAAACTCTTTCGGGGGCAGCACGCGCGCCCGGCCCGCCGGAGGCTTCTGGCCGCGGCGTGCGCCGCCCTCGCAGTCGTCGGCGGCGTGTACTGCGTCGCCTCGCTCAACCTCAACCGCAGGCCGGAGGAGCCCGCCGTCAGGCTCTCGCGCCTCGCGCGCAGCCGGGGCCCCGGCGACCGCGACCCGCTCGTCGTGCTCCACGGCGTCGAGCCGATTCAGGCGCAGGTGCCGCTCTTCTACAGCGACCGCCCCGTGCGGCAGGCTTACGTGAAGGAGAGGCCGGCGGGCGAAGACGCGAGGCGCTACGTCAACTTCGAGAGCCTGGCGGACGTGGCGGGCGCGTCGGAGCAGAGAATCATCCTCCGCCGCGAGGACGTCGAGCCGCTTTCGGCCGACTACATTATCCGCACACTCGCCGAGGACGGCCCGCTGGCTTACGCGGCCATCAGGCGCAGGTGAGGGCCGCACACCCCTCCCGGGGTTCAGACCTCGCGCTCGTAGAAAGTCACCTTCAGCCCTTCGCCGAGGTCGCGCGCGTCGTAGGGGCGGAAGCCGCGTAGGAAGTCGGCCGGCATGAAGGTGTCGGCGCCCTCGACCGCGAGCGGGACCTCGGTGACGAGCCAGCGGTCGATCTCCCCGCGGAACATCTCGAAGACTTGCGCGCCGCCGATGACGAAGAGGTCGCACCGCAGGTAGTCCTTGAGCGCGAGGACGGACGGCCTGTCCCTCACCCACACGACTGACTCGCGCGGCTCCGGTTCGGCGCGCCGCGTCAGCACCACGTTCAGCCTGTCGGGGAGCGGCTTCTTCAGCGTGAGCCAGGTCTTGTAGCCCATCACGCACGCGTTGCCGGTCGTCTGCTCCCTGAAGAAGCGCAGGTCGGCCGGGTAGTGCCACGGCAGCCGCCCCCCCTTGCCGATGGCGCCGTTCCTGTCCACAGCCACGATGCCCGTGATCGTCATACTCTTTAGAACCGTTGTCCGCCCGCGGCCGTCCGCCGTCTAGACGGCGACGGGCGCCTCTATCTTGCCGTGCGACTTGTAGCCGACGAGGTTCAAATGTTCGTAGCGGAAGGCGAGCAGACCCTCCAGCCCGCGCAGGGCGCCGGCCTCGTCGCGTATCTCAAGCCGCGGGAGCGCGAGCGGCTCGCGCGAGAGGAGTTCCTCGACCTGCGCCATGTGGTTGCGGTAGACGTGCAGGTCGCCGAAGGTGTGCACGAACTCGCCGGCCTCCAGCCCGCAGACGTGCGCCAGCATGTGCGTCAGCAGCGCGTAGGAGCTGATGTTGAAGGGGACGCCGAGGAAGGCGTCGGCCGAGCGCTGGTAGAGCTGGCAGTGGAGCACGCGCCCGCTCTCGACCTTGAACTGGAAGAGCGTGTGGCACGGCGGCAGGTCAACGTCGTCGGCCACGCGCGGGTCCCAGCCCGTGACGACGAGGCGGCGCGAGTTCGGGTTGCGCCCGATCTCTTCGACGAGGCGCGCTATCTGGTCTACGCCGTCGCGCGCCGGGTAGTGGCCGCCGAAGCTGCGCCAGAGGTAGCCGTAGACGGGCCCGAGGTCGCCCTCCTCGCGCCCGAAGCGTCGGGTGTGTTCGAGGTCGGCCCACTCCTTCCAGATGTCCACGCCCGCCGCGCGCAGCGTCGCCTCGTTCGTGTCGCCCGAGAGGAACCAGAAAAGCTCCTCGGCCACCCAGCGGAAGGGGACGCGCTTGGTGGTGACGATGGGGAAGCCCTCGCGCAGGTCGTAGCGCGTCTGGTGTCCGAAGTACGAGACGGTGCCGACGCCCGTCCGGTCGTCGTGCTCGCTCCCGCGCTCGAGGACGGTTCTGAGAAGTTCCTGGTACTGTCTCATCGGCCTAAGAGGAAAGCGAACGACTCTCCGGGCGCGACGTCGCGCGGCTGCTCGCCCTTGATAAAGTAGCGCGCGGGCCTGGGGCCGAGGAGTTTAATCTCGTCGCCCTCGACCCTGAGCATCGTCCCCTCGCGGAGGCCGACGACGCGGACGCACGGGTTGGCGTGGACGAACTCGCCCAGCCGCTCGTCGCGCGTCTCGCCCATGTGGCCGGGCGGGTGGTAGTCGGTGTAGTGCGGGTTGATCTGGAAGGGGACGAGGTTCAGGGCGTCGAAACTGGGCGGCTCGACGATGGGCATGTCGTTCGTCGTCCGGATGGTCGGGCAGGCGACGTTCGAGCCGGCGCTCCAGCCGACGTAAGGGAGCCCGCCCGCGACGCGCTCGCGGATGAGTTCGACCACGCCCGCCTCGTAGAGCCCGCGCAGAAGCTTAAAGGTGTTCCCGCCGCCGACCGCGACGGCGTCCGCCGCCTCGACGGCCGCGCGCGCGTCCGCCGCCTCGTGGAGCGACGCGACCTCGTAGCCCAAAGGGCCGAAGTGTTTGCGCACGCGCGCCGCGTACTCATCCTCCGTGCGCGTGACCGCGGCGAAGGGGACAAAGAGCACGCGCCTGACTGACGTGCCGAGGAACTCCTT
>DASVWB010000305.1:0-8609 GCA_036389815.1 Pyrinomonadaceae bacterium
CTCGCGCGAGGGCACGACCGCCATCTGGGACGCCGTCTGGGTCACCTCGCGCGAGGTGCTCGGCGAAAGCTCCGACAAGACGCGGCGCGCCATCATCCTCCTGACCGACGGCGTGGACACCAGCAGCCGCCTCAAGCTCAACGAGGCCGTCGACTCGGCGCTGAAGGCCGACGCCATCATCTACTCCGTCGGCATCGGCGACAGCTTCAGCTTCGACGGCGTGGACGAAGGGTCGCTCCGCAAAATCTCCGAGCGCACGGGCGGGCGCGCCTACTTCCCGCGCAGCGAGGACGACCTGCGCTCGGCCGTCGCGCAGATTCAGGAGGAGCTGCGCTCGCAGTACCTCCTCGCCTACTCGCCCTCGAACAAGTCGAAGGACGGCTCGTTCCGCAAGGTCTCGCTCGAAGTCGTCAACCCGGAGCTGAAGAAGCAGAACCTCCGGCTCACCTACCGCCAGGGCTACTTCGCCCGCAGCGCCGTGGACGCGCGGCCGAGGGGGAAGTAGGGGGTAGGACAAGTAGACAGTAGACAGTAGACAGTAGACAGTAGGTGAAGACGACTACGGCGGGCGTCGCGTTTGAATGCGCGGCGCCCGCCGATGTTTTCTACTGTCTACTGTCTACTGTCTACTGTCTACTGTCTACTTCTTTCCTGATGACAAGGCCGCTAAAGCTTTGTTATATTGAACTTGCCCCGGTCAGCGCCGCCCCGTGTGGGGCGGCCGGGGGCCTCGAACGAGTCAAAGGGAGGTCGTCAGCCTCACGCGGGTTTTCAGACCCCGCTTGCCCCGCCTCTCGAAACCTTCAGCAGCGCCGCCGCCACGACGTGAGCGCGTCCGGGACACGGGACGCTGTGCGGTTTTCCTCAACTCCTTCGACGAGGAAAAGTCATGCCCCTGTCCGAGACCTACCCCGCCGAGCGCCCCGCGGCCGAAGAGTACCTGAGCGCGTCCGTCCGGCAGCTCGAAGCCCTGACGGCGCTGGCCGCAGCCCCGCGCGAGGGGCGCGCGCTCGAAGAACTCTTCGCCGGGCTCGCCGACACCATCACGCGCCTGACCGACTACCGCTCCTGCCTCGTCGTCCTCTTCAACGAGGACGGGCGCGGCCGCCGCATACTTTCACACTCCTCGAACATCCCCCGCGAGTACCTCGCCGAGTCGGGCGCGCGCGACTACCCGCGCGAGGAGATCGCGCGCCTCGTCACGCGCGGCGTCCGCATCGAGGTCGGCGAGCTGGGCTTCGCCGCCTACTACCCGCCGAGCCACTACCACCTGCTCGACGCCTTCGCCGTGCGCCGCTTCAAGTCGGGGCTCGCGCGCCCCGTGCCCTTCGGCGGCGCCGACGCCTGGCACGACGGCGACGAGCTGTTCGTCCCGCTCGTCGCGCACGACGGCGAGTTCGTCGGCCTCATCGCGCTCGACGACCCGCGCTCGGGCGCCGTGCCCGACCGGCGGAGCGTGCTGCCGGCCGTCGCCTTCGCGCGCCAGACCGCGCAGCTCGTCACGCGCCAGCGCGACGCCGAGAAGCTGGCCGCGCAGGCCGAGCGCGAGGCGCTCATCAACCGCATCACGCGCGCCGTCCGCCAGTCGCTCGACGCCGACGAGGTCTTCCGCGCCGCCACGCGCGAGCTGGGCCGGCAGCTCGGCGCCGACCGCTGCGGCGTCTACATGCTCGACGACCGCGCGGGGGTCGCGCGCGCCGCCGCCGAGTACACCGCGCCCGGCGTCAGGCCGGCCGCGCGCGAGTACCCGGTCGCGCTCATCGCCGCCCTCGTCGAAAAGATACGCGGCGACGGCGTCATCGCGTTCGAGGACGTGGAGCGCGAGCCGGGCGCGCGCCAGGTCTACGAGCACATCCTCAGACACCTGGGCACGCGCTCGGTCATGTTCGTGGCGATACGCGTGGGCGACGAGCTGCCCGGCTGCTTCGTCATCTCGACCGTGGGGGAGACGCGGCGCTGGCGCCCCGAGGACGTGACGCTCGCGCGCGCCGTCGCCGACCAGACCGGCATCGCCGTGCGCCAGGCCGAGCTGTTCCACATGGTCGAGCGCGCCAAGCGCACCTGGGAGACGACCTTCGACGCGATGTCGGACGGCATCTTCATCTTCTCGAACGACCGGCGGCTGATGAGGGTCAACCGCGCGGGCGCCGGGCTGGAGGCGGCCGAGCCGCAGGAGCTTCTGGGGCGGCGCTGCTGCGACATCCTGCGCTCGGGGCGCGGCGCGTCGGCCTGCGTCGTCGAGCGCGCGACGGCCGAAGGGCGCCCGGTCACGCTCGAATACACGCCCGAGGCGCTGGGGCGCACGCTGCTCGTCACGGCCGAGCCGGTCGTCGAAGAGTCCGGGACGCTCGGCACCGTCTGCACCGTGCGCGACCTCTCGGAGCTGCGCCAGATCGAGGCCGTCGCCCGCGAGCGCCAGTCGCTCCTGGAGCACGTCCTGGAGAGCGCGCGAGAGAACATCGCGGCCGTAGACCCCGAGGGGCGCATGCTCTGGATCAACAGCGCGGGCGCCGAGATGTGCGGCTACGGGAAGGAGTCGGTCATCGGGCGGCACTTCAGCGAGCTGGTCGAGGAGTCCGACCGCGACGCGGCGCTGGAGCGCTTCCGCCGCACGCTGGCCGGCGAGCCGCAGACGGTCGAGCTGCGGCTGGCGAGGCCCGACGGCGGGCTGCGCTACGTCGTGACCGACTCGACGCCGCTCGTCATCGACGGCCGCACGACCGGCGTGCTCTCCATCACGCGCGACGTGACCGAGCAGAGGCTGGAGCGCGAGCGCGCCGCGCAGGCCGACAAGCTGCGCGCGCTCGGCCAGCTCGCCTCGGGCGTGGCGCACGACTTCAACAACGCGCTCGCCGCCATCCTCGGCCGCGCGCAGCTCCTGCGCCACACCGTCGGCGCCGACGACGACCGGCTCACGCGCGGGCTCGACATCATCCTCACGGCCGCCGAGGACGCGGCCGCCACCGTGCGCCGCATACGCTCCTTCGCGCGCCAGCTCCCGGGCGAGGGGCACGCGGAGGTGCGCGTGCTGGAGCTGGTGCGCGACGCCGTCGAGATCACGCGCACGCGCTGGGAGAACGACGCGCGCGCGCGCGGCCTGCGCTACGAGGTGACGGTCGAGGGCGACGAGTCGCTCCAGGCGCGCGGCAACGCCTCGGAGCTGCGCGAGGTCTTCGTCAACCTCGTCGTCAACGCCATCGACGCGATGCCCGGGGGCGGCCGCCTCGACGTGAGCTGCCGCCGCCGCGGCGAGCGCCTGCGCCTGCTCTTCTCCGACACCGGCGCGGGGATGGCCGAGGAGGTGCGCGCGCGCATCTTCGAGCCCTTCTTCACGACGAAGGGCGTGCACGGGACGGGGCTCGGGCTCTTCGTCTCCTACGGCATCGTCGAGCGCCACGGCGGCCAGATTTCGGCGGCCTCGCAGCCCGGGCGCGGCGCGACGCTCCAGATAGACCTGCCGCTCGCCGCGCCGGCCGCGCCGGCCGCCGAGCGCGGCGCGGGCGAGACGCCGCCGCAGCAGCAGGAGGCGCCCGCGCGCCGGCTCTCCGTCCTCGTCGTGGACGACGAGGAGCACGTGCGCGAGACGCTGGCCGAGATGGTCGAGGCGTTCGGCCACAACGTCCGCCGCGCCGACGGCGGCCCGTCCGCCCTCTCCGCCCTGGCCGAGGGGGAGTTCGACCTCGTCTTCACAGACCTCTCGATGCCCGAGATGGACGGCTGGGAGGTGGCGCGCGCCGTGCGCCGCCGCTCGCCCCGCACGCGCATCGCCGTCGTCACCGGCTACGGCCGCGACGCCGCCCGCACGCAAGGCGACGCCCCCGCCGACACCGTCATCGGCAAGCCCTTCGACTTCGCGCAGGTGGAGGAGGTCTTGACGCAGTTCGGGGGGTGAGAGGCGGGAGCAGTAGACAGTAGACAGTAGACAGTAGACAGTAGACAGTAGATGAAACAGGCGGCGCGCCCGGCTCTTACCCGAGGCGCGCCGCCTTCTCTTACCTACTGTCTACTGTCTACTGTCTACTGTCTACTTCCCCCGTCTCACCTCTCGCCGCGCTGCATCTCGACTTCGGTTTCGAGGGCGACGACGAGGTTGCGGACGCTGGGCTGGTCGATGGGCTCCATGAGGCGGAGCGCTTCGTCGAGGACGCGGCGCTGGTGCTCGGGCCAGCCCGGCTTGCCGACGACGCAGCCTAGCTCGCCGGCGTAGTAGGCGGCGCGCGGCGGGCGTGCGCGCTCGACCGCCGCGCGGTCTACGGCGAGCATCATCGTCGGCACGCCCGCGGCCTCGATGGCGCGCGCGGCCAGCGACATCGTCTGGTGGCAGAGGCGCGAGGCCGGGACGAGCAGGACGGCCTGCACCTCGTAGCGGCGGACGCGCCCGACGAGTTCCTGAAGCCCCGTCGCGGCGAAGCGCGCGGCGTTGGGGACGAAGCCGCAGAGGCTCCAGAAGACGGGGTTGAGGCGGCCGATGATGCCGTTGCCCTCGAACTCCTTGAGCCGGTCGATGGGCACCTGAGAGTTCATGTCCTCTTCGACGTGCGCGGGGTCGTAGCCGCGCGGCGTCCAGCGCAAATCTTCGTGCGTCACGTCCACGGGGATTTCGCGGAAGGAGGCGTCGCCGCCGAAGGTCTGCGTGTCGAAGGGTTCGGTGCCGTCGAGGTATGCGCCGGCCGAGGTGACGAGCGCGAGGTTGAGCATCGGGAGCGCGCGGCGCGCGGGGCGGAAGGGCGCGCGGCGGTTCTCGACCCAGGGGTAGTGCGCGCCCACGTCGTCGCCGCGCAGCTCGTTGATCTGCTTCCAGCGCGCGTAGCGGTCGCGCCAGTCCTCGGCGCCTTCAAGTATCTCCACTTGAGACATCGTCCCCTCCCGGCCGTCTGTTGGAAAGCTTAGCGCCGATTCTAAATCACAACGGCGCGGCGGCCTAGCGGCGGCGCGCGCGGCTCAGTCGTACTCGTCCACGCCCGGCAGGAGGCGGATGCGCGGAGGCGCGAGGTCTTCGGGTTGGGCGGCGTCGCGCGGGTCTTCCGCCGCCCGGAGCCAGGAGAGGGAGCGCGCGAGCTGCGCGAGGTATTCGCGGACGTCGAGCGACATGAAGCGCGCGGCGCCGAGGCGGTCGAACTTCTCCAGCGCCATCCGGTACATGCGCCGCGCGGCGCCGCGCCGCCCGATCTCGATGTGGTGGAAGACGACGGCCGACTGGATGAGCGCCTGTAGGAAGAGCTTCTCGCGCGGCCCGCAGTCGTCGCGCCAGCGCTCCTCCCACGCGTCGTGCGCCGCGTGGAACTCGCCCGCGTTGTAGAGGTCTACGCCCGCCAAATACTCCGCCGGGTAGGCCGCCGCATGCTCCTCGGTGTAGTCGTTCATGGCGGACGGACGAAGGCGGAAGGATGGAGGACGAGGGAAAGGCCGTTCGGCGCCTCTTTCACCCTTCATCCTTCCGCCCTCATCCTTTCTCCTCCTCCCAGTCCTTCTTCAGCAGCAGCTCCTCGATGCGGTAGGCGTGGAGGAAGTCGTGTAGGGCGAGGTGGCGGAACATGACGAGCGGGGAGTAGTGCGCGTACTCGGCGTGGTCTGCGGCGCGCCGCCAGAGGTCGGCGGGGAGTTCGCGCAGGCGCGCGACGAGGCGGCGGCGGTCTTCCGCGAAGCGCGCGAGCGCGCCGTCCAAATCCACCGCGAGCAGCTCGCCGTCGGGGCGCTGACTGCCCGGGTCGAAGGGCTCGATGCGCGGGCGCTCTTCCGAGAGGAACTGTTCGAGCCGCGCGAAGAAGAGCGCGTGCACGTCGGCGAGGTGGCAGGCGTGCTCGTGCGCCGACCAGCGGCCGGGCGCGGGCCTGCGCTTCAAGACCGCCGCCGGCACCTCGCGCACGAGCGGCACGATGACGGCCGGCGCGTTCTCCAAAGCGGCGATGACGGCTACCGGGTCGTTCATGTCTGAAAGTGTGCGGTGGGCAGTAGGCAGTTGGCGGCCGCCCCGCGTCGCGGACGCTGAAAGTTAAATCAGAATTTCTGACGGCGGCGCTTTCAACTGCCTACCGCCCACCGCTTCAGTACCGCGGGACGGAAGGGTCTACCTCCAGCGACCAGCGGTCGATGCCGCCGGCGAGGTTGTAGACCTTGTCGAAGCCCTGGCGCGCGAGGAAGGCGCAGACCTGCGCGCTGCGTATGCCGTGGTGGCAGACGAAGACGGTCGGGCGCTCGCGGTCGAGCGACGGCGCCCAGTCGTTGAAGAGGCTCAGGGGCAGGAGGCGCGCGCCCTCGACGCGCGCCATCTCGTACTCCTCCGGCTCGCGCACGTCCACGAGGAGCAGGTCATGGCCTTCCCGCACGCGCTCCCCGAACTCCTTCGGCGTTATCGTCTGGAAACTCATCCCGGCGAAAAATTACCAGCCGCGGTGGGGAAAGGCAAAAGTAAAAAGGCGAAAGGCGAAAGTAAGGGCGGGGGCGGGCGTTAAATAGAAGTCCCGCGCGCGGAGCGCGTCCGCAGTCGTCTTCACCTACTGTCTACTGTCTACTGATTTTAAAATCCGCGACGAGCGGCAGGTGGTCGGAGGCGACGAGCGAGAGGCGGCTGCGGTGGAGCGTGAGCCGTTCGAGTTCGAGCGTGTGCTCGTAGTAGATGTGGTCGAGGTGCATGAACGGCAGCGGGCCGGGGTAGGTGCGGCGCGTGCGCAGGTGCTGGCGGAGGTCGGCGCTGCGCAGCTCGTGCCCGAGCAGGCGCGAGGCCAGCCCGTGCGTCCACTCGTTGAAGTCGCCGAGCACGACGCGCGGGCCCGTGAGCCCCGGGTCGCGCAGGACGGACTCGCTGCACAGCTTGCGCCCCTGGTGGCGGCGCTCGACGAAGGCGGTGCCGAGGTGGACGTTGAAGAAGTGGAGGACGGGCGCGCCCTGCTCCTCAAGCGCGAGGTCTACGCGGAGCGCGCCGCGCGGCTCCTGATGCCGCCAGGTGATGTCGTAGTTGTGGCAGTGCGTGACGGGCAGCCGCGTCAGCACGACGTTGCCGTAGGCGCCGCCGCGGTGCCTGCGGTTCTCGCCGAGGTGGAAGCGGCAGCCCAGCTCCTCGGCGATGAAGCGCGCCTGGTGCGCCTCGCGCGACGAGTCGGACTCGACGCTCACGACCTCCTGCAAGGCCGCCACGTCGGCGTTCACTTCGCGCAGCACGGCCGCGATGCGCCCGGGGCGCTCGCGCCGGTCGAGCCCGACGCACTTGTGAACGTTATACGTGACGACGCGCAGCCTTCCGTCCTTCAGCATCGCCCCGGCAGCACCCCCGTCCTCTGGTTGACGATCTTGACGATCAAGCGTCCATCAACTCGCCGACCGCCGTCTCGAAGCCGGCCAGCACCGCGGCCTTGATCGTGTCCGACTCGCGCAGCTCCGTCAGCGCGTAATGCTTCTTCCTGAGCACGAGCTGCGAGACGGCACGCTCCTTCGCGTCTACTATCCAGTACTCGCGTACGCCGTTCTTCTCGTACAGCTCGCGCTTCCTGACGGCGTCGTGCCTCGCCGAGCCGGGCGAGAGAATCTCCACGAGAAACGGCGGGACTGCTTCGACCCTCTTCGCGGCCGAGGCGCGCTCCGCCTGCCCGGGGTCGAGGAAGAAGATGTCCGGCTGTACCACCTCGCCCGTCGGCAGGACTACGTCCAGCGGCGAGAGATAAACCCTGCCCAGGGCGTTAGCCTTCACGAAGGCGTGTAGCGTGATGAACATATTCCCCAGAACAGTCTGATGCCGAACGGTCGGCGTGGGTGCCATGATGATCTCCCCGTCGATGTACTCGGTGGGAAGAACGGACTCGGGGAGCGCCCAGAACTCTTCGATGGGCGCTCGACGGCGGATGAGGCGTTCTTCGTTCGCCTGCTCCAAGACTTCAGTCGCCATCTTTTTACTCCCCGGCGTTGTGGCGGCACCGCCGCTGTTGAATTCTCTGGCGGCCGATTCTAGCACGCCGCGCGGCGCGCCGGCCGCGCGCCCCTCTTACATCCTCCTCAGCGCGTGCGAGGCGATGAACATGAACTTCGGCCTGCCGCCCGCGCCGGGAATCAGGACGAACTCCTGGCCGCCGGCGCTGAAGAGGTTCGCGCCCACCTTGACGACCTCGCTCTTCTCGCCCTGACCCGTTTGCCTCAGGAAGAGTTTCCCGCCCTCTACGAGCAGCTCCAATCTTAAATAGTCCGGGGCGTTTTGGTAAGCTCCGGCGTAGAGGCGCATCTCCGCCCCGGTCATCGCCACCGCGCCGCGCCGCGGCGGCGCCTCCTTCGGCCGCACTGGGACGAACATCTCCGTGGCCTTCTCCAACGTCTTCGTCAGCAGCCCGCCTGTCCTGTTCGTCAGGATGACGACGGCGAAGCGGCGCTCCGGCACCATGCGCACGAGCGAGCCGAAGCCGAGCTTCGAGCCGCCGTGCTGGAGCACGCGGAAGCCGCGGTAGTCGCGCACGACCAGCCCGTAGCCGTGGCGCGGGCGCTCGGCCGTGTCGCCGCCGGGCACCTCTGCGTAGGGCGTCGAGAGCTTCGCGGGCAGGGCGGCGGGCAGCCCCTCGGCGCCTTCAAGCCTCCCGCCGTTCATGAAGGCGACGGCGAAGCGCGCGAAGTCGGAGGCGGACGTGAAG
>DASVWB010000306.1:0-3194 GCA_036389815.1 Pyrinomonadaceae bacterium
ACCCGTTCTACGTCCCCGGCGTCGCCGGCCACCGGCCGCCGCACCCGCCGCTCGACACCATCGACGACGGCGGGCTCCCCCGCCACGTCGTCACGGGCGGCACGTACGAGGAGCACCACACGCGCCTCGACTTCGACAAGAAGCTCCTGACGGCCCTTGCGAAGGCCATCCCCGAGGCGGGGACGCCCGAGGAGATCGAGGCGATGAAGTTCCACGGCCTGCGCACGCACACGAGCTACACGCCGGGGAACGTCGCCGCCGACTTCATCACCAACGGCCAGCCGCGCAAGGACGCGGCGACGGGTCTCGGCTCGCTGCCCGGCGCGCCCTTCGCCGACCCCTGCGTTGACGAGAAGGGCAACGCGGTCGGCAACCGCCGCCTCTACAAGTCGGCCAACCTCCAGATCGACGTGAAGCTGAACAAGGCGGGCTGGCACTCGCCGCAGCAGAGGATATCCGTGCTCTGGGAGGACGTGGCGGCGACGCGCGCCGGCACGCGCCCGCCCGAGCCGCTCTTCTTCCGCGCCAACACGAACGACTGCATCGAGTTCCACCACACGAACCTCGTCCCGCACGTCTACGGGCAGGACGACTTCCAGGTGAGGACGCCGACCGACATCATGGGTCAGCACATCCACCTCGTGAAGTTCGACGTGACCTCCTCCGACGGGTCGGGCAACGGGTGGAACTACGAGGACGGCACCTTCGCCCCCGGCGAGGTGCAGGAGCGCGTCGCCGCCATCAACGCGGCCGGCGGCATGACGACCGCCGCCGGCACGAAGTCGCCGCTCACGCTCAAGGCGCACCCCTTCTTCGGCCTCGCGGGGCGCGACGAGGACGGCAACGGCGTTGACGACTGGCTCGGCGCGCAGACGACCGTCCAGCGCTGGTACGCCGACAACACGCTCAACAACGCGGGGCAGGACAGGACGCTCCGCACGGTCTTCACGCACGACCACTTCGGCCCCTCCACGCACCAGCAGGTCGGGCTCTACGCCGGCCTCGTCGTCGAGCCGCAGGGCTCGACCTGGAAGCACAACGAGACGGGCACGGTCTTCGGCACGCGCGCCGACGGCGGCCCGACCAGTTGGCAGGCCGTCGTCAGCACGCCCAACGCGGCCGACAGCTACCGCGAGTTCCTGCTGGAGTTCTCGGACTTCCAGCTCGCCTACCGCGCCGACGGCACGCCCGTCAACCCTCCGGCGAAGAAGGAGGTGCCGCTGGCGGCCGGCAACTGGCTGCTCGAACTCGCCCCGCAGTGCCCGGGCGGCGTGCCGCGCCCCTGCCCCGAGGCCGTCTCTGCAGACGACCCCGGCACGATGAGCGTCAACTACCGCAACGAGCCCGTAGCGCTGCGCGTGCGCGACCCGCGGACGAACACGCAGGCGGCGGGCGAGGCGGGCGACCTCTCGCACGCCTTCCGCTCGAACGTGACGCGCGCGGACACGGCCTTCAACACCCAGCCCGGCTTCTACCCGGCGCTGACGGGCGGGCTACAGGGGGGCGACCCCTACACGCCGCTGCTCCGCGGCTACGAGAACGACCGCGTGCAGATACGCGTCCTCGTCGGCGGGTTCGAGGAGGGTCATAACTTCGGCGTCCACGGCATCAAGTGGAAGTTCGAGCCGGACGACCCGAACTCGGGCAACCGCGGCAACCAGATGATGGGCATCAGCGAGCACTACGAGTTCGTCATCCCGAAGATGGCCAAGAACTCCATCGGCGCGCAGGACTACCTCTACCAGCCGGGCGAGTCTACGGACGACCTCTGGAACGGCCTGTGGGGCATCATGCGCGCGTACAACTCGAAGCAGAACAACCTGCAAACGCTGCCGAACAACCCGAACGGCTTCGGCCCGGCCGTCTCGAACGTCGGCGACTTCAACGGGGTCTGCCCGAAGGCCGCGCCGGTCAAGACCTTCGACGTGACGGCGGCGACGGCGCAGGACGCGCTGCCGGGCGGCACGCTGGTCTACAACCCGCGCACCAACCTCGGCGGCAAGCTGCACGACCCGACGGCCATCATGTTCTTCCGCACGTCAGACCTCGACCCCGTCACCGGCAAGCTCAAGCCGGACGTGCCGGTCGAGCCGCTGGTGCTGCGCGCCAACGCGGGCGACTGCATCCAGGTCACGCTCAACAACCGTCTGCCCGGGCTGGCGCCCGACCTCGACGGCTACAGCGCGCTCCCGATGATCGTGGAGAAGTTCAACAACAACCAGCTCGCGCCCTCGACGGACGTGGGGCTGCATGCGCAGATGCTCCACTTCGACGTGACGAAGAGCGACGGCGTCAACGTCGGCATGAACCCCGTGCAGACGGCCCGCTCCGGCCTGAAGGCCACATACCAGTGGTACGCGGGCGAGGTGGTGGTCGATTCGACGACCGGCGTCGGCACCGCCACCCCCATCGAGTTCGGCGCCGTCAACCTCCAGCCGTCCGACCCCGTCAAGCACCCGGGCAAGGGCGCGGTCGGCGCGCTCGTCATCGAGCCGCAGGGCGCGCTCTGGACGGAGGACGCCACCTCGCGGGCGCAGGCCACCGTCACCAAGCCCGACGGCACAAGCTTCCGCGAGTTCGTCCTCGTCTTCCAGAACGACGTGAACATGCGCTTCGGCGCGAGGCTCGACGCGCAGGGGCGCGCCCTGCCGGTGCCGAACACGGCCGAGGCGGAAGACCCTGAGGACTCCGGGCAGAAGGCGTTCAACTACCGCTCGGAGCCGCTGTGGAAGCGGATGGGCTTCGAGCCGGACACGCCGCTCGAGCAGACGCGCGCCTTCGACTTCACCAACGCCCTTTCGAACTCTCAGGTCGGCGGGCAGCCGGTGACGCCGGTCTTCACTGCGGCGGCGGGGCAGCCCGTCAGGTTCCGCCTCGTCATGCCGGGCGGGCACGGGCGCAACAGCGTCTTCAACCTGCACGGCCACATCTGGGAGGAGGAGCCCTACGTCAACAACTCGACGGCGCTCGGCTCGAACCCGCTCTCGGAGTGGAAGGGCGCGCAGTACGGCATCGGCGCGGGCAGCCACTTCGACCTCCTGCTCAAGAACGGGGCGGGCGGGAGGTTCGCGGTGCCGGGGGACTACCTATACCGCAGCCAGCCCTCGACGCTCTTCGACGGCGGCATGTGGGGCGTCTTCCGCGTCATCCGCTAGGCCGACATCAACCTGAACGGACGCGGGGGGGGGGGGGGG
>DASVWB010000307.1:0-3228 GCA_036389815.1 Pyrinomonadaceae bacterium
GCCCTCACCTTGCGGAGCAGTTCGTAGCCGTCCTCGCCCGGCATGCCGATGTCGCTGACGAGCAGGTCGAAGCGGCCGCCTTCGAGGGCGGCGAGCGCTTCGGCCGCGGAGGCGGCGGCCGTGACCTCCGCGCCGCACAGCGAGAGCCCCGCGCGCAGCATGTCGAGCGTGTCCCTCTCGTCGTCCACGACCAGCACCTTCAGCCCGTCGAGCCGCTCCGGGCTGCCGTAGGAGTGCGGCGACGGCGCGCCCGCGGAGGGGGCGCGCGCCGCGCCGCCGCCCACGCGGGACTGCAAAGGCGCGGCCGGCAGCAGCACCTTGAAGGTCGCGCCCTTGTCCTCGCCCTCGCTCTCGGCGCGCACCGTCCCGCCGTGCAGCTCGACGAGGTGCCGCACGATGGCGAGCCCCAGCCCCAGCCCCCCGTGCCGCCGCGTCGTCTTCTGGTCGGCCTGCCGGAACCGGTCGAAGACGTGCGGCAAAAACTCCGCGGGGATGCCCGCGCCCGTGTCGCTCACCGAAATCTCGACCTGCGAGTCGACGCGCTCCATCCGAACCTGCACGCGGCCGCCGCGCGGCGTGAACTTGATGGCGTTCGAGAGCAGGTTCCAGACCACCTGCTGGAGCCGCACGGGGTCGCCCGAGACGGTGACCACGCCGGTGTCTACGACCTTCTGGAGGCGCACGCCCCGTGCCTCGGCCGCCGGGCGGACGGACTCGACCGCCGCGTCGATGAACGTGACAGGGTTAACCGGGCGTGCGTCGATGCGGAGCTTGCCCGTGATGATGCGCGACACGTCGAGCAGGTCGTCGATGAGCTGCGACTGCGCGCGGGCGTTGCGCTCTATCGTCTCGTAGACGCTATCCGTCTCGGCCCCGCTCATCTGACCCGTGCGGAGCATGTGCGCCCAGCCGAGTATTGCCGTCAGCGGAGTCCTCAGCTCGTGCGAGACGGTGGCTAAGAACTCGTCCTTCAGGCGCGAAGCCTCCTCGGCCTCGCGCCGGGCCTGCTCGGCCTCGCGCCGCGCCTCGCGCTCGCGCTCCAGCAGCAGCTCGCGCTCCTGCTCGGCGCGCTTGCGCTCGGTGATGTCGCGCGTGAAGCAGCGCGTGTGGACGAACTCCTCGTCGTCCCACATCACGCTGGAGTCTATGAGCACGTGGCGGATGGAGCCGTCCTTGCACCGCAGCCGCGCCTCGTACTCGTGCAGCACCTCGCCCCGTGAGAGGCGCGCGAGTATGTCCTGGATGGCCGCGCGGTCGGCGTGGAACTCGGTGATGTTGTGGCCCAGGTACTCCTCCGCCTCGTAGCCGAGCATCTCCAGCTCGGCGCGGTTGGCGCGCAGGATGCGGCCGTCGGGCCCGACCCAGTGGAGCCCGACCACGGCGTTCTCGAAGAAGTCGCTCAGCTCGCGCTCGCTGCGCCGGAGCGCCTCCTCGGCGCGCTTGCGGGCCGAGATGTCGCGCGCGATCTTCGAGGCGCCGACTATCTCGCCGTCCGGCCCGCGGATGGGCGAGACGGTGAGCGAGATGTCCACGCGCGAGCCGTCCTTGCGCACGCGGACGGTCTCGTAGTGCTCGATGCGCTCGCCGCGGACGAGCCGCGCGAGGATGGCCGGCTCCTCGTCGGGGCGCTCTTCGGGGATGAGCATGGTGACGGGGCGGCCTATCGCCTCGTCGGCCGTGTAGCCGAAGATGCGCCGGGCGCCCGGGTTCCAGCTCGTGATGACCCCTTCGAGCGTCTTGGTGATGATGGCGTCGTCGGCCGACTCGATGATGGCGGAGAGCCAGTAGGGGGCCGCCTCCGGGCTCCGGATGCCCGCCCCCCACAGGGCGTCGTCCCCGCCTTCCGGCTCGGGCTTACGGGTCTTATCGAAGGACATAAGAAGGACTCGTCGGGCTCAGCCTTCGGCAACCAGTGGATCGGGGGATGAAGCGGCACGGATTATACTGCCGCGCCCCGCCGAACGCCACGGCCCCGCGCTGATACTTTTCGGCCCCGCCCTGCGCGTTAACGGTGTGGGGCGGGCGGGGAATCCGCCCCCGCGCGAACGCGCGTAAGACTCTTCCGAGAGATACGGACACGTCCGAAGGGGAGGACAGATGAGCACGCAGACAGATTCCGCGGCCGCACGGCCGCTTCCGCCCGAGGCGCAGGCCGGGGCCGCCGCCCGCGGGATGACGGCGCAGGCGGGCCCGCCGCCCGAGGCGGTGTTGACGCAGATGGCCTTCGGGGCGCTGGTGACGCAGGCGCTCTACGTCGCGGCGAAGCTCGGCGTCGCGGACCTGCTCGCCGCGGGCGCGCGGACGGTCGCGGAGCTGGCCGCCGAGACGGGCGCGCACGAGCGCTCGCTCTACCGCGTCCTGCGCTCGCTCGCGGGCGCGGGCGTCTTCCGCGAGACGGGGCCGGGGGTCTTCACCCTGACGCCGCTCGCCGAGCCCCTGCGCGCCGACACGCCCGGCTCGATGCGCAACGGCCTCATCTTCATGGGCGAGCGCTGGCACTTCCAGGTCTGGGGCAACCTGATGCACAGCGTGCGCACGGGGGCGCCGGCCTGGGGGCACACGCACGGCGCGGAGGTCTTCGAGTACTTCGCGGCCAACCCCGAGCAGGCCGAAATCTTCAACGGCGCGATGACCGACATGAGCGCGGCCACCGCGCCCGCCGTCGTCGAGGCCTACGACTTCTCCGGCTTCGCCACGCTGGCCGACATCGCGGGCGGGCACGGCTACCTGCTCGCGCAGATTCTGAAGGCGAACCCGGGGCTGTCGGGGCTGCTCTTCGACGTGCCGCAGGTGATAGGGGGCGCGGCGGCGCTGCTGGAGCGGGAGGGCGTGGCGTCGCGCGTCCGCGCGGTCGCGGGCGACTTCTTCCGCGAAGTGCCGCGCGCCGACGCCTACGTCTTGAAGCACATCATCCACGACTGGGACGACGAGCGCGCCGTCCGCATCCTGCGCAACATCAACGCGGCGATGGGCGCCGGGGCACGCGTCCTCGTCGTCGAGTCGGTCGTCCCCGAGGGGAACGAGCCGCACTACAGCAAGCTGCTCGACCTGGAGATGCTCGTCTCGCCCGGCGGCGTCGAACGCACGGCGGGCGAGTACGCCGAGCTGCTGGCGGCGGCCGGCCTCCGGCTCTCGCGCATCGTCCCGACCCGCTCGCCCTTCTCCATCGTGGAGGGCGTGCGGGCTTAAAGACCCCGCGGGGTCGCTTTCGAGCGAGGCGCGGCGGGC
>DASVWB010000308.1:0-22712 GCA_036389815.1 Pyrinomonadaceae bacterium
CGCGACCCGCCCGCAGTCTTGTTAAGCGCGCCGGTCGAAGGTTTAGGCGCACGCGCGTCCGTGCGCCGCTTGGAGAGCACGCGGTCGGATTCGAACCGACCTCTGCGGCTTTGCAGACCGCCGCCTGAGCCACTCGGCCACGCGTGCGTGCGGCGGAGAAACTTGCCCGCGCCGCGTGCCGTCCGCAGGCTTACCCTGCCGGCGCTGCGGCGCCCGCCTGCGCGGGCGATGCGGGAGGAGGGAGTCGAACCCTCAGTGCGAGTTTGGAAGACTCGAATGTTGGCCGTTACATCACTCCCGCGGAAGTCGGAAGGGCGGTGCAGGAATCGAACCCGCATCTGAGCCGTTCGAAGCGGCCCGCTTTTTTGTTCCGTTAAGCTAACCGCCCGGAAGGGGGTAAGTGAACGGCGGGATTTGAACCCGCGTCCCCGGCGTGGCGGGCCGGTGCTTTAGCCGGGCTAAGCTACGTCCACGTGTGCTGGTCGGAGTGGTGAGAATCGAACTCACGTCGTCTCGCTCCCAAGGCGAGTGCCTTTATACTCACTAGGCTACACTCCGAAAGTTGATGCGCCGCGCGGGAGTCGAACCCGCACCTTCCCGTTTAAGAGACGGGCGCTCTGCCGTTTGAGCTTGCGGCACGACCGAAGGCGGAACGGACGAGACTCGAACTCGCGTGGTCTGGATCGACAATCCAGTGCCTAAGCCACTCGGCCACCGTTCCGTGTGTCTGACAGGGCGTGCGGGATTCGAACCCGCGCGTGCGCGATAGAGAGTCGCGTGCCTTACCGGGCTTGGCTAACGCCCCGCGTTGAAAAGGGTTGACCGGCGGGACTCGAACCCGCAACTTCTGCGTTCACGGCGCAGCGCCCTGCCGTCGGGCCACGGTCAACGTGAAAGTGTCCGCGTGAAAGGGTCTGGCAGGGGCGGCGGGGCTCGAACCCGCAAAGCCTCTCGGGCGCCGGTTTGAAGGACCGGCCGCTTTGTCCATTTGCATACACCCCCGCGGGATGCGCGCGGAGAGACTCGAACTCTCAACCTGCGTGTTTTAAGCACGCCGCCTCTGCCTGCTTGGGCTACGCGCGCGTCTGGGATCTGATACGGGAGGTGAGATTCGAACTCACATGGGCCGCCTTCTGAGGACGGTGTGTCTGCCATTTGCACCACTCCCGCAAGGGATGCTGGAGGAGGGAATCGAACCCTCACCGGGCAGTTAAGCCCCCGGCGACCTCAGCGCCGTGCGTTTGCCATTACGCCACCCCAGCGAAACTTCTCCGGCCGAAGCGAACCCGGCACGACTCGAACGTGCGACCTCAGGCTCCGCAAGCCTGCGCTCTAATCCGTCTGAGCTACGGGTCCGAAGGGCAGTGACGAACGACGAGTGATGAGTTGGCGGCGGCGCGCTTTTCATCCATCACCCATCACCCATCGTTCCGAAGGCGGAGGCGGTGCGACTCGAACGCACAGGGGCGCGGACGCCCTGCGGCTTAGCACGCCGCTGCACTGCCTTTTGTGCGGCGCCTCCGAAAAGAGGCGGAAGGTGCGGGAGTCGAACCCGCAGAAGCCCGACGGGGCTCCGACAGTTTTCGAGACTGCTTGGCCTGCCTGTGCCCAACCTCCCACGTCTGGCGGGGGCGCCCGGGTTTGAACCGGGAAGTGCGGGGTTGGAATCCGCCAGTTTGTCTTTTGAGCTTACGCCCCCGCGTGATGCATCAGGAGGGATTCGAACCCCCACGCTTCTGAGAGCCACAGCTTTACAGGCCGCTGCCGATCCGTTTCGGCGTCTGATGCGTGATCCCGGACAGGGTGAATTGTCGGTCTGCTTCGGAAAAAAACTGATGAAGGCGGGGCGTCCCGGCGCGCCCGCGTGGGAGCGGGGGACGGCCCCCGCCTTCATCGCCTCAAGGTGATTCGGTTGTCAAACAGCAAAAGAAAGAGCGGGCCTTCGCGCTTCCCTACAGGAAGCAGGCCCGCTCCGGACAAGTCTCTACGAACTTTTAGAGATTTGGGGAGCGGGAGGCCCGCCCCCGCTAAATCAAAGCTGTAACACGTGGCGATCAGCGCCGAGCGCGCCTTCGGGTCGGAAGGACTGGCGCTGGCCGAGTCGGCCGCCGCGATTAATCTGTAGCGCGCTCGGACAGACGACGCGCCGCAGGGCCGCGCCCCTATACGGAGCGGACGCCTGCCGGGCGGCCGGGCTCCCGGTCATCGCCGCGCGTCCTTGTATGTTCGAGTGCGTCGTCATCTGAACGTCTCTCTTCTCCTCGGTCGTCGGCCCGCAGCGCGGGCGACGGTGGGGAATATAGCAGACTACTTTATATTGTCAAGCACTTTTTTATGCGGCCGTTTCTTCCTGATTTTTCGGCCCGGGTGGCGCGGGCGGGGCGGCGGCCCGGAGGCCGCCCCGCGCCTTGTGTGGAACGGTGGCGCGGGCGATACTTGCGGCGCGCGGCCCGCGCCAGCTTCAGACATGAGACCGACCATCGTCGCCGTCGGCGGCTTCAACTCGAACGCGGGGAAGACGACGCTCGTCTGCGAACTCCTGCGCGCTCTCCCGGGCTGGGGGGCGCTGAAGATGACGCGCGGGCACTACCGCTCGTGCGGCAAAGACCCGGGGGCGTGCTGCGTCGCGCACATGCTCGGCGCGGAGCCGGTCGTCCGCACGGGGCGCGCCGAGACGTACGCGCCGGGCAAGGACACGGGGCGCTACTGGGACGCGGGCGCGGCCGAGGTGCACTGGGCGGTCGTGACCGAGGCGCAGGTCGAGCGGGGCTTCCGCGCGGCGCTGGCGCGCGTGCGCGCGCCGGGCGTCGTCGTCGAGGGGAACAGTTTTCTGCGCTCCGCCGAGGCGGACTTCGCGGTGCTCGTCGCGCGCGCGGACGTGTTGAAGATAAAGCCCACGGCGCGCCGCGTCCTCGGCAAAGCCTCCGCGCTCTACCTCTCGGACGACGGGCGCGGCGTAGACCCTTCGAGCCGCGCGCTCTTCGAGGGGTGGTGGCGTGACTCGGGGCTTGCGGAGGCCGCGCCCGCGATTCCCGTCTACACGCGCGAGGGCCTCCCGCGGCTCGTCTCGCAGATCGAGGCGGCGCACGCGCGCAGGTCATGAAAGAGATGGGGGAGGGAGATGTCGGAAGGGAGAATCTTTCAGCTCAGCGTCTCGGACGGCGGGGTGCCGAAGCTGGCCGTCCGCGAGGCCGTGCTCACGCCGACGGGGCTCGAAGGCGACAGGCAGAGGGACAGGCGCTTCCACGGCGGGCCGGAGCGCGCGCTGTGCCTGTACGCGCTCGAACGGCTGCTTGAGCTACAGGAGGAAGGCCACCCGGTCTTCCCCGGCTCGGTGGGCGAGAACGTGACGGTCGTCGGGCTCGACTGGTCGGGCCTCGCGCCGGGCGCGCGGCTCGCGCTCGGCGAGGAGGTGTTGGTCGAGCTGTCGAGCTACACGACGCCTTGCAAGATCATCGCCGCCTCCTTCAAGGATGGCGACTTCAAACGCATCTCGCAGAAGACACGCCCCGGCGACTCGCGCCTCTACGCGCGCGTCCTGCGCCCCGGCCGCCTCGCGGTCGGGCAGGCGGTCAGGCTCCTGAACGGCGCGGGGTAAGGCCCGAACGGAGTAGAAAAAAGGCCGGAAAGGCCGTTGAAAAAAGAAGGGGCCCGGGGAAGTTCATTCCCCGGGCCCCTTCCCCTTGCACGCTTACGGGGGCGACGGTGTTTTAACGTCCCGCGCCCTTGTAGTAGTTGGGGAAGGCGGGCCGCTTCGGCGCGGGGCGGGGGCTCTTGGCCAGCTCCTGCATGACGACCTCGACGGCCTTCTCCAGTTGCAGGTCGTGACCCTGGCGCCATGCGCGCGGGTCGAGTTCGACCTCGATGTCGGGCGCGACGCCGGCGTTCTCGACCTCCCAGCCGCCCTCGGGGCTGTAGAAGGCGACGCGCGGCGCCGTGACCTGGCCGCCGTCGATGAGCACGGGGTAGTCGTAGATGCCGACGAGCCCGCCCCACGTGCGCTTGCCGATGAGCTGCCCGATCTTCGCGCGGCGGAAGTACCACGGCAGGGCGTCCCCGCCCGAGCCGGCGTACTCGTCGATGAGCATCGCCTTCGGGCCGTAGATGGCGCCGACCGGCGTCGTGAAGTCCGCGCCCTCGCGCGTCATCCAGTAGTTCATCAAGGGGCGCCGCATGTAGTCGATGAAGTAGTCGGCCGCGGTGCCGCCGCCGTTGAAGCGCTCGTCGATGACGGCCGCGTCCTTGTCTATCTGCGCGAAGAAGTAGCGGTTGAAGTTCGTGTAGCCGGCGCCCGACGTGTTCGGCAGGTAGACGTAGGCGACGCGCCCGCCGCTCAGCTCAGAGACCTTCCGCCGGTTGCCCTCGATCCAGGCGAGGTTGCGCAGGCCCGCCTCGCTGCCGACGGGGACGACCGTCACCTCGCGCGCGCCCGCGCCCGAAGGGTTGGGCCCGACCTTGATGACGGTCTGCTTGCCGGCCGTCCCCTCGAAGAAGGAGTAGATGTTGTCGGTCGAGCGCAGCTCGCGGCCGTTGACGGCGAGCAGGTACTCGCCCTCCTTGACGTTGACGCCGGGCTGCGTGAGCGGCGCGCGCGTCGAGGGGTTCCAGTTCTCGCCGTTGAAGACGCGGGCGAAGCGGTAGCGGCCCTGCTCGATGCGGTAGTCGGCGCCGAGCAGGCCGCCCTGCACGGTCTGCGTCTGCGGCGTGTCGCCGCCGCCCGCGTTGTGGTGGCCGACCGTCATGTTCCCCAGAGACTCCTGGAAGAGGTAGTTGAGGTCGGCGCGGCTGGCGAGCTGGCCGAGGAAGGGCTCGTAGCGCTTCTCGGTGGCCCTGATGTCGAGCCCGTGGTAGTTCGGGTCGTAGAAGAAGTCGCGCTGGATGCGCCACGCCTCGTGGTACATCTGCCGCCACTCCTCCTTCGGGTCGACGCGCACTTCGAGCGCGGCGACGTTGATGGCGCCCTCGCCCGGCTTCAAGGGCTGCATCGCCGGGACGATGAGCCAGCGGCCGCCGGTCGGGCCGAGGGGCCCGAGTTGCAGGAGCATCTTCTCGCCGTTGGCCGAGAGGTCGAAGGAGTTGACGCCCTCGGTCACGCGCTCGACCTTGCGCTTCGACATGTCGAAGCGGTAGAGGACGCGCCCCGTCACCTCGGGGCCGGAAACGTCTTCGAGCAGGAAGACGGTGCCGGCCTTGCCCGCGTAGAGGCCCGAGAAGTCGCGCGCCGGGATGGGGAGCGCGAGCACGCGCTGGTCTATGCCGTCGAAGTCGATGCGGACGGGCTCGGGCTTCTTCGCGGCGCCGGGGCGACCCTGCGGGCCGGCGCCGGCGGCGCCCGCGGGGGGCTCCTGCGCGTCGGCGGCCGGCTCGGCCTCGGCCTCGGGGGCGGCGGCGAAGGCGTCTTCGGACTGCCGGAGCGGCGCGGGCGTGGGCTGGGGCGGGCCGGGCTTGGGCTCGCCCTTGTCGTCGGGGTTGTTGCTCTTCTGCTCCTCGGTGGCCACCTTCTCCTCGTCGGATTCGGGCGCGAGCGGGGAGGGGAGGTCTTTGCGCAGGACGACGACGTAGACCGAGCGCGTCACGGGGCGGTCGAAGCTCGACATGTCGAGCCAGCCCGAGGAGGGGCCGGCGTTGGTCGAGGCGGTGAAGTAGAGGTGCTTGCCGTCGCGGTCGAAGCGCGCGAAGCGCGCGTCGCTCATGTTGTCCGTCACCTGCCGCGTCTTGTTCTCTTCGAGCGAGTAGATGAAGACGGTGCCGAGGCGGTTCTTCATCTGCTTGGTGTAGGTGATGAAGCGCGAGTCGGGCGACCACGAGGGGTCCATCACGCGGAACGGGTTGTCGTAGGTGTTCGCGTCCACGCGGACGGGGGCGGAGCCCTTGTCAACGTCCACGTACCAGAGGTTCAAGCGCTTGTCCGTGTAGGCGACCTTCTTCGAGTCGGGCGACCAGACGGGCGAGTAGAAGTAGGAGGGCGGGTTGCCGAGGTTGATCTTCTTCACCTCGCCCATGCCGCTCTGCGCGCGCAGGTGCAGCGCGTACTCGCCCGACTCGTCGGAGAAGTAGGCGACCCACTTGCCGTCGGGCGACCAGGCGGGGTCGCGCTCGGCGACGCCCGAGGTGTTAGTCAGGTTGCGCGCGTCGCCCTTCTCGGCCGGGACGGTCAGGATTTCGCCGCGCGCCTCGAAGAGAGCGCGCGCGCCCGAGGGCGAGAGCGAGGGGTTGCGCAGCATCGGCGCGACGCGCGCGAAGCGCGGCCGCACAGAGGGCAGGTCGCCCGCCACGCGCACCGGAATCTCCGTGCTCCTGCCGGAGCCGAGGTCGAGCGAGTGGAGCGAGCCGAACTGCTCGTAGACGATGCGGCCGTCGCCGGCCGCGGCCGACTTCACGTCGAGCCCCGTGTTCTTGAGCGCCTGCTCGACGCGCTTCGTGCGCGTGTCGTAGGAGTAGATGGAGACGGGGCCGCCGCGGTCGGAGAGGAAGTAGATTTTGTCCCCGACCCACATCGGGTTGAAGTCGTTCGAGTTCTCGCGCGGGAGCTTCTCGACCGACGAGTCCGAGAGGTCTGCGACCCAGATGGGCGTCGTCCGCCCGCCGCGGTAGTGCTTCCACTGCTGGAAGGCGCGCAGCAGCGGGACGTAGGCGAGGCGGCGGCCGTCCGGCGAGTAGCTGCCCTCGGACGCCTGCGGCAGCGGCACCTCGGCCGGGTTCGCGCCGTCGAGCGGCATCGTGAAGAGGCGCGGCGCGAAGTTGTAACTGTCGCGCCCCGTGCGGAACAGGACGGCCGAGCCGTCGGGCGTCCACCCCTGCGCCACGTCCACGCCCGGGTGGTAGGTCAGGCGGCGCGGCACGCCGCCCGAAGCCTCGACGACGTAGACGTCGGCGTTGCCGTCGTACTCGCCCGTGAAGGCGATCCATTTCCCGTCGGGCGAGAAGTAGGGCAGGGTCTCCGTGCCCGGCCCCGTCGTCAGGCGGCGCGCGTCGCCGCCGTCGCGCCCGACGACCCAGATGTCGCCGGCGAAGACGAAGGCGACGAGGTCGCGGCTCACCGACGGGCTGCGAAGCAGGAGCGGCCCGCCCGTCTGCGCGGCGGACGAGGCGCAGAGGCAGAGCAGGAGGGCGAGTGCGAAGACGATTCTGTGCATGTTCAAAGGCTCCGAGGAAGAAAGAGATGGCACGCGAGTGGCCGCGGGCGCGAAAGACTGAAGCTCGATGCTTTAACGCAGCGCGGCGCAGTTTTGTTTCGGCCGGCCGGGCGGGCGGGGGGAGTTTCCCCCGGAATTACGCACGCCCGTCCGCGGTTTCGTACGCCTGTTCCGTTCGTTGGTTTCGGCCGAAGACTCGAAAGGGAGGCGGCACGCCTCCCCTGAATCTTTACTGGCAGTGATGCACCCGGCAGGGCTCGAACCTGCGACCTGCGGCTTCGAAGGCCGACGCTCTATCCAACTGAGCTACGGGTGCGTCTGTGGGCGGCGCGGCGGTGCGAGGATAGCACGGGCGCGCCGCGCCTTGTTAGTGCGCGGGCTGCGCGGGCGTGGCCGAGCCGGCGGGGCCTGCGGGGGCGGCGGCCGGCGTGGTGCGCCCGTGGAACTCGCGGCGGATGTAGCGGACGAGGTTGTCTATGCGCTGCTGGTCGAGGCGCTTCTTGAAGGCGGGCATCTCGTCGCCGCCCTCGGCGATCTGCTTGGCGAGGTGCGAGTCGGGGTCCTTCATCCCGTGCTCGCGCAGGTTCGGCACCTTCATCTTCTCGCCCTCGTCCATCTCGACCGTGCCGCCTGTGCCGTCGGCCTTGTGGCACTTGATGCAGAACTGCGAGTAGTCGGCGGCGGCCGAGGCCAGCTCGTCGGGCGTGGCGGCGGGCGTGGCGGCGGCGCGCGGCGTGGCGGCCGGCGGCGTGTTCGCGTTCGGCGCGGTCTGGTTGGTGTTGCAGGCGGCGGCGAAGAGGAGCGTCGCGGCGGACGCGAGACAAATCTTAAGAGTCTTCATGCTCGGGATGCTGCGCGTTTCAGGTTCGAGATTGCGGCGGGAGTATAACCGAAACCGGCGCCCGCTTTGAAGGCCGGCGGGGCGCGCGAGAAACGGGGCGCGGCCGTTTGCAATCCGGCGCCGCGCGAAGCAAAATACTCCCCGCCCGAACAGGCACTCATGCTCGCCGGCCTACGGCGCTCGCTCAGGAGAGTCAACCCCCTTCATAACCCCTTTTGAACCTGAGGAAGTGAACAAAATGAGTTCGGAACAAGAGCAGACAGGCGCGGGCCGTCACACGCTGCGGCTGGCCGACAAGGCCGAGCGCGGGGCGGAGAAGGGCGGGCAGGAGGAGAAGGCGAAGATCGCGCGCCAGTTCGTCACCTTCACCTTCTACAAGGCGCGCCCCGAGTGGCGCATGCTCGACGCGCAGGCCAAGCTCGCGGCCAGGCGCGAGTTCGTCGAGGTCTTCGACACGTACCGGCGCGGCCTGCTGCTGCACACCTACTCCATCGTCGGCCTGCGCTCGAACGTGGACTTCATGGTCTGGCGCATCGGCTACACGCTCGACCCGTTCCAGGAGATGTCGGCGCGGCTGAACGGCACGGCGCTCGGCCGCTACCTCGACGTGACGCAGAGCTTCCTCTCGATGACCAAGCGCTCGATGTACATCGACAAGGACAACCCCGAGCACGTCGAAGACCGCCTCCACATCGTGCCCGGCCAGTCGAAGTATCTCTTCGTCTACCCGTTCGTGAAGACGCGCGAGTGGTACGGCCTGCCCGTCGAGCAGCGGCAGGAGATGATGGACGAGCACATCCGCGTCGGCTCGAAGTACCGCTCGGTCAAGCTCCACACGACCTACTCGTTCGGCCTCGACGACCAGGAGTTCGTCGTCGCCTTCGAGACGGACTACCCGACGGACTTCCTCGACCTCGTGCAGGAGCTGCGCGAGTCGAAGGCCAGCCGCTACACGCTGCGCGACACGCCGATGTACACCTGCCGCCAGCTCCCGCTCGCGGAATGTCTGGACGAGCTGGGCTGAGACTCTCAGACAGATGGCATTAGCAGGGGAGGGCGCGTGCGCCCTCCCTTCTCTTTTTTACGACGGGTTGAGGATTAAGGGCAGGGCGATTCAACGCGCCCGGCCGGAGAATGCCGGGGGTAAGGCGGGGAGTGCAGGATTTGAGATTTGAGATTTGAGATTTGAAATCTCAAATCTTCAATCTCAAGTCGCCGCGCTTCCGCAGCGCGCCTTTGCGCGGCGACTTCCAATCGGCGATTATCAGCGCATGCGTAAAGAGTTCCGACGGCTCCCGTCCACATTCTTAACGGCCCTGCTCTCGTCCTCCTTTCTGCTAACGCACGTCTTCGCGCAGGCGCAGGCGCCCGCCGCCGCCGCGCGCCACTACGAATACCTCTGGTACGAGGCCGAGAACATGCGCGGCCTCTCGCTCGACGCGCGCAACGAGCCGCGGGCGAACCCCGTCTGGCTGGAACTCCCGCGCGAGAAGGCGCCGGGCTGGGGCATCAACGGGCCGGGCGTCTCGGCCGAGTGGTCGCAGGGCGGCGAGAGCGAGTGGAACTCCGTCGCCGCCTCGCCCGACGAGACGCGCGCCGCGCTCTTCCAGGACCTCGAAATCCCCCGCGACGGCGCCTACCGCTTCTGGGCGCGCTACGCGGACTGGGCCGGCAAGGCCGAGAACTTCACCGTGCGCCTCACGCAACAGGGGCGCGAAGTCTTCCGCCACGAGTTCGGCGCGCGCGACCTGTTAGACCCGCACGACGAGGTCAGCATGTACTGGGGCTGGGCCTTCGCGTGGGGCGGCTCGGACGCGGCGCAACTCAAGAAGGGCCCCGCGCGGCTCTCCGTCGAGATAGAGAAGGCGGCCGGCGCGCACCGACAGGTGGACTGCCTGCTGGTCACGGACGACCCCGGCTTCCGCCCCGACGGCCGGCGGAAGCCGCCCTTCGCCGCGCAGAGAGTCCTGCGCGAGTGGGCCGAGCGGAGGCCGCCGCTCGCGCCGCTGCTCGACGCCGCGCCGCCCCCTCCAGAGACGCCCGCGCGCTGGCGCAGGCCGCCGATTGCCGGGCGCGACTTCCTCATGCCCTGGAACATCAACGAGAAGTTCTGGGAGCTGTACCCACAGCCTCCCGCCGAGCGCCCGCTCTACCCGTTCAACGCCGAGCCGGTAGACGCCTTCGTCCAGAAGTACAAGGGCGCGCGCGACGTGCCCATCTTCTCCTCGCCGCTCGTCGTGCCCGTCGTCTACATCAACTACCTGCCGAAGCACCTCAAGGAGGGGAGCGCCTTCCTCAACTACCTCCGGGAGACGCGCGCGCCCTTCGCCATCCTCATCAACTACGGCGCGGCCGACTTCACCGAAGAGGACGGGCGCGCCGCGCTGAAGCTCCTCACGGGCGAGTTGCGCGGCCAGTTCGTCGGCTGGATTTCGGGCGAGAGCATCGGCCACGTCTACGAGAAGGTCGCGCCGGGCCTGACGCTCACGCCCGAGATGCCGCGCCGCGCCATGCTCGAAGCCTACCGCGCCGCCTACGCGCGCGCGCTCGAAGAGAAGTGGGCCGCCACGTTCAAGGCCCCGGCGGGCCCGATGTGGGAGACGCTCATCCCGGCGCAGTCGACGTCGAGCACCTCGTTCGCCCACGCGCTCGGCTCTTGGGGCGTGCGCACGCTCGGCATGGAGACGGCGGCCGTGCAGCCCGTGACGGCGATGCGCGTCGCCTTCACGCGCGGCGCGGCGCGGCAGCACGGCGCCAACTTCCTCTACTACCACGCGCCCAACTTCGGCGACACGGCCACCATCTTCACGCAGCAGCAGAGCTACGCCGGCCCCGACAACTTCTACCACTCGCGCTACGGCGCGACGATGGGCCCCTCGCTCTCCTGGTACAGGAAGAACTACTACCTCTACTACATGTCGGGGGCCTCTGCCATCTACCTCGAACAGGGCTTCGACCAGTTCTTCAAGCCGGGGCCGGGCGAGCACCCCTTCCAGCTCAACCCCGTCGGGCGCATCACGGAAGAGTTCGTGCGCTTCGCCGGCGAGCACCCCGACCGCGGCACGCCCTACACGCCCGTCGCCTTCCTGCTCGACCCCGGCCACGGCTGGGACATGACCGACTACCCGCACCTCCCGCTCGGCGTCTCGCCCATCGGCCGCCACGACCGCGCGCTGCGCGAGCTGTTCCTCGCCGCCTACTACCCGGCGGCCGTTGACGAGGGCGAGCCGGCGACCGCCGACCGGCAGGCGTTCACCTCCGCCCCCTTCGGCGACATCTTCGACGTGATCGTCGCCTCCGAACAGGGGGCCGACGCCGCGGACGCCTACCGCGCGCTCGTCGTCGGCGGCCGGGTCGAGTGGTCAGACGCCTGGGGCCGGCGCCTGAAGGCTTACGCGGAGAAGGGCGGCACCGTCCTGCTCAACGCGGCGCAGGTGAAGGGGCTCCCGCAGGATTTGACCGGCGTCAGGAACCTCGGTGCGACGGCCGAGGCCGACGACGCCGCGTGCCTCGCGCCGGGCGAGCCGAAGGCCGACCTCGCCGGGCAGGTCTACGCCTACGAGCGCGTCGAGCCGCGCGGCGCGGAGGTCTTGATAAAGACGCCTTCGGGCGACCCCCTCGTCACCGTCAACCGCGTCGGCCGCGGGCGCGTCGTCTACTGCGCCGTGCCCGACCTGCTCGGCCTCGACGAGCGCCTCGTGCCGGCGGCCGCGCACACGCTCGCGCACCTCCTCGCGGACGCCGCGCCCGTTCGCGTCCGCGGCGAGGTCGAATACCTCGTCAACCGCAACACGCGCGGCTGGGTCGTCACGCTCATCAACAACCGCGGCGTCTACAAGCCGCAGCAGGGGCTCGCGCAGGTCAACCGCGCCGAGTCGGCCGAAGTCACCCTTGAGCCGAACGGCGCCGCCTTCAGACGCGCGTCGGAGTGGACGACCGGCGCGACCCTCGAAGTCGGGCAGGGGAACTCGGTCAGCATCACAGTCCCCCCGGGCGGCGTGCGCGTCGTCGAGCTGCTGCCGTAGATTGCAATCGCCGGAAAACATCTTTTAGGATGGCACGTCCTACGGGCCCGACGGACGACGGTTTCAAGGGGGAAGTCTTATGAGGGTCGCGCGGCACTACCTCGTCAGCGGCGACGTGCAGGGCGTGGGGTTCCGCTTCTTCACGCAGCGCGTCGCCGCGCGCCACCAGGTCGTCGGCTACGTCCGCAACCTCGCGGACGGCCGCGTCGAAGTCCACGCCGAGGGGAGCCCCGAGGGCGTCGAGGGCTTCAAACACGACCTCGCCGCCGGCCCGCAGCACGCGCGCGTCGAGCAGGTCGAAGAGGTCTCCGTCGAGCCCACGGGGCGGTACCCGACGTTCAGAATCGAAAGGTGAAAGGGAAGTAGACAGTAGACAGTAGACAGTAGACAGTAGGGCTCCGCCTTGCGCCCGTTGAGGCCGGCGGGCTGACTGAGAACTTGGTAAGGGTTTTTCTACTGTCTACTGTCTACTGTCTACTGTCTACCGTCTACTCCAACAATGGATCATCTCAAATCACTCATCCGCGAGGTGCCGGACTTCCCGAAGCCGGGCATCAACTTCTACGACATCACGACGCTCCTGAAGCACCCCGAGGGGTTCCGGCAGGTCATCGACGCGCTCTCGGCCGAGTTCAAGGGGCAGCAGGTGGACACGGTCATCGGCATCGAGGCGCGCGGCTTCATCTTCGCCCCCGCGATGGCCTACCAGCTCGGCGCGGGCTTCGTCCCCGCGCGCAAGCCGGGCAAGCTCCCCTCGGAGTGCGCCACCGTCTCGTACGACCTTGAGTACGGGCAGGACGCGCTCCAGATGCACCGCGACGCCGTCGGCGCGGGCCACCGCGTCGTCATCGCCGACGACCTGCTCGCCACGGGCGGCACGGCCGCGGCCGTCGTCCGCCTCGTCGAAGAGCTGGGCGGGGAGGTGGTCGGCCTCGCCTTCGTCGTCGAGCTCGAATTCCTCCCCGGCCGCCAGCGCCTCGCCGGCCACGACGTGCGCTCGCTCCTCAAATACCAGTCCTGAGCGCCAACTGGACGCCCGCGGATTCCGTCTGCTAACTTCTACCGCGTCCGCTCCCGTAGCTCAGTGGATAGAGCACTCGCCTCCTAAGCGAGGGGTCGCAAGTTCAAGTCTTGCCGGGAGCTTAGACGGTTGGGGTGAGGAAGAGGGCCGCCGGCCCTCTTCCTTTTTTTGGGCGGGGCGCGGGCGCGGGTCGGGGAGAATAGTTGTTGACAGCGGCGGCGGGCGGGTCTAAAACTTCAGGCAGACGAATCCTGCATAGGTCGGAAGAAGGAGGGGCGGTATGAGTGTCGGCCTGATTCTGCTCATCATCCTGATTCTCCTGCTCGTGGGGGCTTTCCCGTCGTGGCCTTACAGCCGTAACTGGGGTTACTACCCGAGCGGCGGCCTCGGCCTCGTGCTGCTCATCATCATCATCCTGCTGCTGCTCGGGCGCATCTAGCGGCGCGGACGGCCGGGGCCGTCCTGAGCGGCGGGGCCGGCCCCCGCCGGCCTTATGCGGGCGCGCCGCACGCGCCCCGCCTTCACCTCACGTGCCCGCGAGAACAAAAATCTTGTAACGGTTGGGGCTTCCGTGTATCATCCCGGCGGTTGGACATTCTTTCGCGGGTGAGACAAAAATGCCCTCTTACGAGAACGTTGATTCGGTGATGAGCCCCGACCGCTCGACTCGCTGGGCGCGTCCGCTGTTCATGGCCTCGGTCTCCGCGGGCTTCCCGAGCCCGGCCGAGAGCTACATCGAGGGGCGGCTCGACCTCAACCGCTACCTCATCAAGCACCCGGTGGCGACCTTCTACGTCCGCGTCGCCGGCGACTCGATGACGGGCGCGGGCATCCACCCCGGCTCCATCCTCGTCGTCGACCGCGCGGTCGAGGCCGAGGACGGCGACATCGTCATCGCGCGCATCAACGACGAGCTGTGCGTCAAGCGGCTGCGCGTGCGCCACGGCCGCATCTGGCTCATGCCCGAGAACGACCGCTTCCAGCCCATCGAGGTCATCGAGAGCATGGACTTCGAGGTCTGGGGCCGCGTCATGCACGCGATACGTTCGTTCTGAACGGTGGGTATGCAGTAGGCAGATGGCAGTAGGCAGTTGAGACGAGTAGACGGTAGACAGTAGACAGTAGGCTCCGCTCTGCGCACGTTGCTGCTGACAGACTGGCGGCTCGGCGGAAAAAGGTTTTCTACCGGCTATTGTCTTCCAACTGCCTACTGCCTGCTGTTCCTTCGCAGTCGGACGACTTCGTCGAGGACGCGGTGTGCGGCGTCGAGCTTCGACATGAGGGGGAGCGGGGCGGGCTGCTCGCGGTCGCGTGTGAGCAGGGTGATGACGTTGGTCTCTTTGTCGAAGCCGGCGCCGTCCTGCGTCAGGTCGTTGGCGACGACGGCGTCCAGCCTCTTGCGTTCGAGCTTGGCGCGCGCGTGCTCGACGACGCGCTCGGTCTCGGCGGCGAAGCCGACGACGAGCAGGCCGTCGCGGCGCGCGGCCGAGACTTCGGCGAGGATGTCGGGCGTGGGTTCGAGCGCGAGCGTGAGCGCGGAGTCTGACTTCTTGATCTTCTCGCCGGCGCGCGCCGCGGGGCGGTAGTCGGCGACCGCCGCCGCGGCGACGAAGACGGTCGCGGCGCCGACCTCGCGCATCACGGCATCGCGCATCTCCGCGGCCGAGAGCGCGCGCACGACGCGCACGCCTTCCGGGGCCGGCGCCGTCGTCGCGCCGGCGACGACCGTCACCTCCGCGCCGCGCGCGCGCGCGGCCTCGGCCACGGCGAAGCCCATCCGCCCCGACGAGTGGTTCGAGATGAAGCGCACGGGGTCAATCTCCTCCCGCGTAGCGCCGGTCGTCACGAGCACGCGCTCGCCCCTCAGGTCTTGTGCGCGCCCGGCGCCCGCCCCTATCCGTCCGACCCCTTTCAGCATGTCGAGGGCCGCGGCGACGATGATGCCGGGTTCGGAAAGTCTCCCGGGCCCGACCGTGCCGCAGGCCATCTCGCCCGCGTCGGGCTCGACGACGCGCACGCCGTCGGCGCGCAGGCGCGCGAGGTTGCGCTGCGTCGCCGGGTGCAGGAGCATCGTCGTGTTCATCGCCGGGGCGACGAGCACGGGCGCGTTCGAGGCGAGGTAGGTCGAGGTCAGAAAGTCGTCGGCGACGCCGCCCGCGAACTTGGCGATGATGTTGGCCGTCGCGGGCGCGACGACGAAGAGCTCGACCGTCTGCGAGAAGGTGATGTGCGCGATGGGGTCGGGGTTGTCGGGCGCGTAGTCGTCCACGACGACGTGCGAGCCGGAGAGCGCGCGGAAGGTGAGCGGCGTGACGAACTCGCAGGCGCGCTTCGTCATCCCGACGCGCACCTCGCAGCCCGCGCGCTGCAAACCCCGCAGCACCTCCACGGCCTTGTAGGCCGCGATGCCGCCCGAGACGCCGAGAGCCACCCGCCGCCCCGCGAACCCCGCCGCCGGCGCCGCGCCCGCCCCGTTTGACTCTTCAGTGGGCATAATGAACCTTCGAGGGCGGCCCGAATGTAGCACCGCGCGTGCGGCGCGCGCAATTTGTGATAAGATTCGGCACGCCCCCGTAAGAACCCCCCTTGCAGACCCGACGACGCGCCGGCCTCGCGGGCTGTCCCCGAAGGCCGCCGAAGGTTCCGGGGGCGAGAGAGCGATGAGAAGTAAGAGACGATTGCACGGGCTTTTGTGCCTCGGCCTGTTGATTCTGACCGCCGCCGCGCCGGCCGGCGCGCAGAGGCGGCAGCGCGCCGACGCGGCCGCCTCGGAGTTCGGCCCGAACGTGCGCGCCTACCTCGGCTACCTGCGCAACGAGCAGGAGGTCGTTGACGACCGCGCGAGCCGCCGCGAGATAAGGCGCGACTACTACGTGCACAACTCGAACCGCATCTACGCCCTGCGCCAGATGGCCCTGCGCATCGCGCGAGAGAGCGGGAACGACTACCTGCCAGAGCTGGAGGCCGTCTCGCAGGGCGAGTTCGAACAGCTCTTCGAGGGGCCGCTGCCGAAGCCGGAGGAGCTTCAGGCGGGCGGCGTGCTCGAATACAAGCTCCGGTTCCTCGGCATGGTCAGCGCGCGCGGCGAGAAGTTCTACCTCTTCGAGAGGCTCGACCCGTACGAGCAGGCCGAGCTGAGGAAGCAGGGCGAGGCGACACGGCAGCCCGCGGCCGGGCACGCCGCGACAGCACAGCCGCCCGCGGCCGAGCCGCCCGTCCGCCCGCGCCGCGTCAGCGCGCCCTGAAGCCGCGCCCGCGGCCACCCCTTACGAGCGATGCGCCAGCCCACATTCTTCGAGCAGGAGGGCGAGCCAAAAGGCGCCAGCACGGAGCGCCTCCTGCTCTACGCGCTCGGCGAGTTCCAGGAGCGCGGAAAGGTCCTGGCCGAGCGCGACCTGCCCTTCGACCGTTTGCGCGGGGCCTTCCGGCGCGCCTCCGAGACCTTCGGCGTCGAGGAGCCGGGCGACGAGGAGGCGGCCGCCGCGCTCGCGAACCTCGGCGCGAAGGTCCGCCGCGTCCCCTCCTTCGTCGCCAAGCACCCCTTCCGCGTCGTCGTCCCCGCCCCCGTGGCCGAGCGGGCGCGCGCCTTCTTCCTCGACACGAAAAAGAGAGACTAAAGCCTTCGCGCCGGGAGGTTTGCTGTTTACGCGCGCCGGCCGCCTCTGTTAACATTGCCAGTGTCCTTCCCATTACAACTTAAATCTTTAAGTTCGGTGCGGGGTCGGTGAGTCGCGTCATGTTTGCGGGCAGAGGTCGCCGGAAATTCCTGGGCAGCGTGGGCGCGGCGGCGCTCATCTCGTACGTGGCGGGCGGGGCGGGCGCGAAAGCCTCTGCGAAGGGAAGGGGCGCGCAGAAGGCGGGCCCGCTGCAACCCTTCGGCTTCGTCATCCACGGCGGCGCCGGCACCATCGAGCGCGGCCGCATGACGGCCGAGCGCGAGAAGGCTTACAGGGATAAGCTCACCGAGGCACTCCTCGCCGGCTTCAACGTGCTCCGGAAGGGCGGCGTCGCGCTCGACGCCGTGACGGCGGCGATCACTTTGATGGAGGACTCGCCGCTCTTTAACGCCGGCAAGGGTGCCGTCTTCACGAGCGCGGGGACGAACGAACTCGACTCCTCCATCATGGACGGCCGGACGCTCAAGGCCGGCGCGGTCGCCGGACTCAAGCGCGTCAAGAACCCTATCCTGCTGGCGCGGCTCGTGATGGAGCAGTCGCCGCACGTCATGATGACGGGCGAGGGCGCCGAGACCTTCGCCGCGCAGAAGGGCGTCGAACTCGTCGACCCCAAATACTTCTACACCGAAGAGCGCTGGCAGCAGCTCCAGCGGATGAAGGAGGCGGAGAAGAGCCCCCCGCCCAAGCGTTCGCGGCTCGAAAAGGGGACTCCGCCCTTCGACGAGCACAAGTTCGGGACGGTCGGCGCGGTCGCCCTCGACCGCGCCGGGAACCTCGGCGCGGGGACTTCGACCGGCGGGATGACCAACAAGCGGTTCGGCCGCGTCGGCGACTCGCCCATCATCGGGGCCGGAACCTACGCCGAGAACGAGACTTGCGCCGTCTCCTGCACGGGCGACGGCGAGTATTTCATCCGCACGGTCGTCGCCCACAACGTCTCGGCCATGATGGGTTTCGCCGGGAGGCCGGTCGCGGAGGCGGCCGCCGCCGCCCTGGAAAAAGTGGGCAAAATCGGCGGCACGGGCGGCCTGATCGCCCTCGACCGCCACGGCAATTTCGCGACGCCCTTCAACACCTCGGGCATGTACCGCGGGTGGGTAGGGACGGACGGGCTGCCGCACGTGGCGATTTACAAAGACTAGCGCGCGGCGCTGCCGCCCGCGGGAGGCGTCGGACGCAGCCCATGAAGCGCCGGCAAATAAGGGCTGACAAAGCCGCCCTCTTGCCGCAAATTGTTGAAAAAACGTTGAATTCACGGAATTCTTTGTTGACACGCGCGCCCGTTTCGTGTAAAAAAAGCGGGTCTTTTGAAGCCCACAGTGGCTCTCATGCCTGCTTTTATGAGATACCGCGCGGGCTGGTCCTGGGACGGATTGGCGAGAAAAATAACCACAATACCGTCTCCAGCGAGTCTTTGACCCAAAGACACGCAGCGCGCTCTCTCAAAAAAATTGACAGTTTCACCTACGGGAGGAGAAGTAATGACTAGCAGAACTTGGAGCCGTACGCCCATCTCGCTCGCCCTGGCGATCGCCATCCTGTGCACATACTCGATGGTCGGATTCGCGGCGCCGCAGCAGGGGCAGACTGGCCCGACTGGAGACCTTTCGGTCGTCGGTGAGGTCTCCGTTAACGGCACGAGCGCCATCTCGGGCGCGACGGTATTCTCCGACAGCACGATCACGACCGCGCAGAACTCCAGCGCCGTCGTCAGCCTCGGCAAGCTCGGCCGCGTCGAGGTTCTGCCGAACTCAAGCCTGAAGCTCAGCTTCAACGAGACGGGCGTCAGCAGCATGCTCGAGTCGGGGCGCGTGCGCGTCTCGTCCTCTTCGGGCGTCGCCGCCACGGTCACCACCAAGGACGGCGCGGCCGTCGCCGACGCCAACCAGCCGAACGTCTTCATGGTCGACGTCGAGTGCGGCAACACGGTCGTCTCCACGCAGTCGGGGCGCGTCGAGCTGCGCGCCGGCAGCACCGTGAAGCAGATCGCGGCTGGCGGTCAGGACGCGGCGGGCCAGGCCACCCCGGGCACCCGCTGCACACGCTTCCAGCAGCCCGAAATGCGCGGCCTCTCGGGCGGCGCGCTGGCGGCGCTCCTGCTCGCGGCGGGCGGCGCGGTGGCGGCGGCCATCATCGCGGCCACCCAGGACAACGACTTCAACTTCGGCGGCACGCCGATCGTCATCAGCCCCTCGCGCTAAAGAACCCCCGAGGTTTCGCGGCTCAGGGCTCCGGTTGTGCTGAACTGACAGCGGTTTAGTTTCGACCCCACACTTTTGCGGGTCACGCGCGTCTCGCGCCGCGTGACCCGCAACCTTTTGTCTGAGATAATCAGCCCGCTGGAGTTAGAACCCGCCGCCGGAAAGGTTTTTTCACGAAAGATGCACATCGCGGTCATCGGGACGGGCTACGTCGGGCTTGTGACGGGCGCCTGTTTCGCAGAGTTCGGCACGTCGGTCACCTGCGTGGACGTGGACGCGGAGAAGATCGAGCGCCTGAAGCGGGGCGAGATACCGATCTACGAGCCGGGGCTCGACCAGCTCGTAGCGAAGAACGTGCAGGCCGGCCGCCTCAACTTCACGACGGACGTCAAGGCGGCCGTCGAGCAGGCGCTCGTCATCTTCCTCGCCGTCGGCACGCCCCCGCGCGAGGACGGCTCCGCCGACCTCTCCTACATCGAGGGGGCCGCGCGCGACGTGGCGCGCCACATGAACGGCTACAAGGTGGTCGTGACGAAGTCGACCGTCCCCGTCGGCACGGGCGAGCGCCTGCGCCGGCTGATACGCGAGCACCAGACGGGGTTCGACTTCGGGGTGGTCTCCAACCCCGAGTTCCTGCGCGAGGGCGCGGCCATCGACGACTTCATGCGCCCGAACCGCGTCGTCATCGGCTCGCGCGACGAGGCGGCCGTCGCCATCATGCGCGACCTCTACCGCCCGCTCTACCTGATAGAGACGCCGGTCGTCATCACCTCGCTCGAAGCGGCCGAGCTGACCAAGTACGCCTCGAACGCCTTCCTCGCGACGAAGATTTCATTCATCAACGAGGTCGCCAACCTCTGTGACGAGATCGGCTGCGACGTGCACGACGTGGCGCGCGCGATGGGGATGGACAACCGCATCGGCCGTTACTTCCTGCACCCGGGGCCCGGCTACGGCGGCTCGTGCTTCCCCAAGGACACGACCGCGCTCCTCTCGGTGGCGAAGGAGTACGGCACGGACAGCCTCATCGTCGAGGCCGTCGTCGAGGTCAACCGGCGCCAGCGCGCGCGGATGGTCGAGAAGATCGTGCGGCTGGTCGGCGACCCGGCGGGGAAGCGGCTGGCCGTGCTCGGGCTCTCCTTCAAGCCCGAGACGGACGACATGCGCGAGGCGCCGTCCGTGGACATCGTCAAGGAGCTGCTCGCCAGGGGGGCGAAGGTCAGGGCCTACGACCCCGTCGCGGTGGAGCAGGCGAAGAAGGTGCTGGACGGCGTCGAGTACGCCGAGGACGAGTTCTCGGCCGTCGCGGGCGCGGACTGCCTCGTCCTGATGACGGAGTGGAACCAGTTCCGCGCGCTCGACATGCAGCGCGTGAAGGAGCTGATGGGCGCGCCGCGCATCGCGGACCTGCGCAACATCCTCGACCCCGAGGCCATGCGCCGCCTCGGCTTCCAGTACGCCGGGGTCGGGCGCTAGAAGAATTTTTGATTTCAGATTTTTGATTTGCGATTCGGCCCGAAGTCGGAGAATGCGCTTCGCCGCCGCTCGCGAATCAGAAATCAAAAATCAAAAATCAAAAATCACCATGTCTCTCTCTGGAACGTATCTGGTCACGGGCGGGGCGGGCTTCATCGGCTCGCACATCGCGGCGGCGCTCTCGGGAGCGGGGGCGCGCGTGCGCGTGCTCGACGACCTCTCGACCGGCTACCCCGAGAACCTCGAAGAGGTCGGCGGCCACGTCGAGCTCGTGCGCGGCGGCCTGACCGACGAGGGGGCGCTGCGGCGCGCGCTCGAAGGCGTCGAGGTCGTCTTCCACGAGGCCGCGATTCCGTCCGTGCCGCGCTCGGTCGAGACGCCCGAGGTGACGCACAGGGCGTGCGTCGAGGGCACCTTCGCGCTGCTCGTCGCGGCGCGCGCGGCGGGCGTGCGGCGCGTCGTCTACGCCGCGTCAAGCTCCGCCTACGGCGACCAGCCCACGATGCCGAAGGTCGAGGACATGCGCCCCGAGCCCCTGAGCCCTTACGCCGCGGCCAAGCTCGTCGGCGAGTATTACTGCCAGGTCTGGACGCGCGTCTACGGCTTCGAGACCGTCTCCTTGCGCTACTTCAACGTCTTCGGCCCGCGCCAGGACCCCAGCTCGCAGTACTCGGGCGTCATCTCGCGCTTCATCTCGGCGCTGGCCTCGGGGGAGCGCCCCGTCATCTACGGCGACGGCGAGCAGTCGCGCGACTTCACCTACGTCTCGAACGTGGTGGACGGGAACCTGCGCGCGGCCGAGAGCGCGGGGGCGGTGGGCCGCGTCGTCAACCTCGCGACGGGTCGGCGGGCGACGCTCAACGAGCTGCTCGACACCTTGAAGAAGATAACGGGCCGGGCGGAGGTCGAGGCCGAGTACCGCGAGCCGCGCGTCGGCGACGTGCGGCACAGCCTCGCCGACATCACGCTGGCGCGCGAGCTGCTCGGCTACGAGCCGCAGGTCGGCCTCGAAGAGGGACTGCGCAAGACGCTCGACTGGTGGAAGCGGAGCCGCTACGCCGCGGCGTAAGTCAAAAGTAAAAAGGCAAAAGTTAGGACGAAGAAGGGCGTGCCTCTCATCAAGTTGATGACGAGAGGCACGCCCTCCTCGTTCCCCCTTTTTACTTTTGACTTACCCTTCGGCCAGCTTCCGCAGGCTCTCCGTGTAGGGCTGTCGGGCGACGCCGCGGTCGGTGATGATGGCGGCGACGAGTTCGTTGGGGGTGACGTCGAAGGCGGGGTTCTCGACCGGGACTCCCTCGGGGGCGAGGCGCTGCTCGCGGATGTGCGTGACCTCGCGGGGGTCGCGCTCCTCGATGGGTATCTCGTCGCCGGTGGCGAGCGTGAGGTCTACGGTCGAGACGGGCGCGGCGACGTAGAAGGGGATGCCGTGCTGGCGGGCCAGGACGGCCACCATGTAGGTGCCGATCTTGTTGGCCGTGTCGCCGTTGGCGGCGATGCGGTCGGCGCCGACGACGACGCAGTCTATCTTGCCCTGCTTCATCACGTGCCCGGCCATGTTGTCGGTGATGACGGTGACGGGTATCTCGTCCTTCTGAAGCTCCCAGGCCGTGAGGCGCGCGCCCTGTAGGAAGGGGCGCGTCTCGTCGGCGATGACGGCGACGCGCTTGCCGGCGTCGCGCGCCCCGCGCACCACGCCGAGCGCCGTGCCGTAGTCGCCGGCCGTGGCGAGCGCGCCCGCGTTGCAGTGCGTGAGCACGGTCGCGCCGTCGGGCAGGAGTTCCCCGCCGAAGCGGCCCAGGGCGCGGTTCGACTCGATGTCGTCGGCGAAAATCCTCCGCGCCTCCTCTATCAAATCCTTCTTGATGCGCTCGGCGTCGGCGCCCTCGGCCTGCGAGCGGCGGAAGCGCCCGCGCATGCGCTCGATGGCCCAGAAGAGGTTGACGGCCGTCGGGCGCGTCTGCGACATCAGTTCGCAGAAGTAGTTGAAGTCGTCTTCGAGGTCGGCGACGGAGGTGCCGACGGCCTGCATCGTGCCGAGCGCGAGCCCCATCGCGGCCGCCACGCCGATGGCCGGCGCGCCGCGCACGACCATCACCTTGATGGCCTCGGCCACCTCCTCGCAGGAGCGGAAGGTGAGGTACTTCTCCTCGGTCGGGAGCAGGCGCTGGTCGATCATGCGGACGCCCTCGTCCGTCCACTCGACGGTCTGGATCATTGCGTGAAGGTTCTCCTCTAAAGATTCGTCGGGCGCGGGCGGCACATGCGGGGCCGGCCCGCCGATAAAAGAGTGTCATCTTGAGGGAGCGACCCGGCGCGGGCAACCGCCGGCGAC
>DASVWB010000309.1:0-29520 GCA_036389815.1 Pyrinomonadaceae bacterium
CGTAACGCCGCCACTTCGGCCCGCCCTCGTCATCATCGTCACCTTCTTCTTCGCCCTGCGCGTCGGCGGCGTCGAGGACGGCCTCGTCGTCGAACGTGAGCCCTTCGGGGATTTCGAGCGCGGCGGCCAGCTCGCGGCACTCGCCGAGGAGTGCCTGCGACGAGCCGATCATCCCGCCCGCTATTTCGAGCGAGGCGTCGGGGATGAGCACGTCCTCGAACTCGACGGGCAGGTAGTACCCTTCGGCGTCGCCGTGGACGATGAGGTGCTGGAAGGGCATCTCCGCGGCCTGCCCCTGCGCGAAGGCCGCCTCGAAAATTTTGTTGTAGTCGGCGAGGACCGGGTCGTCCGCCGCGTCCTCGTCGCCCGGCGGCGGCAGCTCGCCCCTGAGCGCGAGGTGCGCGGCGAGACGGCGGAGGCAGTGGAGACCCGAGTCCCCGTACACCTCGCACTCGAAGGTGCGCCCGTCCTCGATGTCGAACGGCTCCCGGTACTCGGGCAGCCCGAAGGCGTCGAGGACGCCGTTGACGGCCTCGACTTGCCCGTCGAAATACTCCAGGTATTCCGGGTCGCCCTCGCGGACTTCCGCCGGCAGGCCGACGCAGATTGAGAGTCCCACGCGCTTTAAGTCTCCTCCGGGGGCGCGCCCGCCGTCAGACCTCGCCGCCGCCCGAAAGGTCTTCGAAGTCCTCGACGTTCGGAAGCTCGCTGAGGTCTCTGAGGCCGAACTGGAGGAGGAAGTCTTTCGAGGTGCCGTACATCATGGGCCGCCCGACCGTCTCCTTGCGCCCCTTGGCGACGATGAGCCGCTTGTCGAGGAGCGTCTTGATGGCCGACGACGACTGCACGCCGCGTATCTCAAGAATCTCCGGGACGGTGACGGGCTGCTTGTAGGCGATGACGGCCAGCGTCTCAAGGGCGGCGAGCGAGAGCTTGGCGCTCGGCTTCGACTTGAGGTAGGCGCGGACGTGCTCGTGGTGCTCGGGGCGCGTGGCGAACTGCCAGCCGCCCGCCACCTCGCGCAGCATCAGCCCGCCGTTGCGCTCGTTGAACTCCCTGGCCAACTCGTCCACGGCGACCTGCACCCAGCCCTTGTCTTCCTTGATGAGGTCGGCGATGTTCTTGACCGGCAGGGGGTCTTCCGAGACGAAGATGAGCGCCTCGCAGACGGCGACCAGCTCGGCCAGCTCGCGCGGCGCGCCGCCCGGCGCGACCTCGTCGTCCGCGGACTCGGGCTGTGCCGCGGCGGCGGCCGACCCGGCGCGCATACGCTCGAAAGCCTCCGCGAGGTCTTCGGCGTCGGCGTCGTGGATACGGAAGTCGGCCTCGGCCTTCTCGTCGTCCGAAGCCTCGTCGTCGGTCACGTCGCCGCCGTCGTCCTCTTCGGCCTCGTCTTCGTCGTCGGCCTCCTCGTCATCCTCTTCCTCGAACTCGGCCGAGTCGAAGGAGGTCTCGCCGCTCACGTCGATGCGCGCGAGCGGGTTGTCGTGCGACCCTTCGTCGGCGGCCTCGTCCACGCCGGGGTCGGGCAGGGCGTCGAGCGCCTCGTCCAGCTCCTCCACGGCGTCGGCCGCGTCCGGCCGGGGCACGCCGCCCGCGACGGCCGCCTCTGCAACACTGTTCCTGCTTCTGCGTTTGCTCATACTCAAGGGAAATTCTACGCGGCGACGCGCGCGACGATGTCGCCGAAGGTCTGGCTCTGGAAGAGCTTGATCTGGGTCGTGCGGACGAGTTCCAGCACGGAGAGGAAGGCGAGCACCAACTCGCGGCGCGTCTCGGCGCGCTCGAAGAAGTCGCGCATGTTCAGCTCGCCGGCCGAGAAGATCATGTTGCGGAGTCGTTCGAGCATCTCGGCCATCGTGACCTCGTCGCGCTCGATCTCCATCATGACCTCTTCCTTGCGGCGCGCGAGAATCTGCTGGAAGACGCGCAGCAGGTCGAAGGCGCCGGCCGAGACCTCCGGGTTCTCCTTGTCGGTCTCCAGCGGCGCGCGCGTGTAGACTGCCTGCTCGACGGTCGCGCGCGACCAGAGCATCTCGGCCGCCGCCTTGTACTTCTGGTGTTCGAGCAGGCGCTCGACCAGCTCGCGGCGCGGGTCGTCCTCGGCAAGCTCCTCCTCGCTCACGGTCGGGTCGCGCGGCAGCAGCATCCGCGACTTGATCTCGATGAGCGTCGCGGCCATGACGAGGAAGTCGCTGGCGACCGTGATGTCCATGCCCCCCATCAGGCGCAGGTAGCGGAGGTATTCGTCCGTGATGCGCGCGATGGGGATGTCGTAGATGCTGACCTGCTCCTGCCTGATGAGGTAGAGCAGGAGGTCCATCGGCCCCGCGAACTCGCCGAGGACGAGCTTCAGCTCCTCGCCGCTGCTCGCGGCGCTGATCTCGGGCTTCGCGCCCGCGACGTTGATGGACTGCCCCTCGGCCGCGGACGCGACCGTCGTCTCCTCCGCCGTCCTCTGCTGCTGCTGCTCTGTCTGCTCGCTCGACAACTTTTAAGCCCCCACAAGCCCGGCGCGCTCTTTGACGGCGCGCACCGTCGCCTCGGCGATGGCGCGCGCCTTCTCGGCGCCGCCGCGAAGTATCCGGCTCAGCTCCTCGTCGGAGATGCCGCGCACGCGCTCCTGGAACGGGCGCAGGAACTCGACGGTCGCCTCGGCCACGTCCGCCTTGAGCTGCGCGTAGCCCTTCCCGGCGAAGTGCGCCTCGATCTCCTCGGGCGTCCGGCCGGTGAGTATCTGGTAGATCGTCAGCAGGTTGTTGACGGCCGGGCGCGACTCGTCGAAGCGCACCTCGGTGCCGGAGTCGGTGACGGCGCGCTTGAACTTGCGGCGGATGGTGTCGGCGTCGTCCATGAGCATGATGCTGCCGTTCACGTTCTCGTCCGACTTCGACATCTTCTTCGCCGGGTCGTCGAGCGCCAGAATCTTGGCGCCGACCTTGGGGATGTAGGCGTCCGGGACGCGGAACGTCTCGCCGAAGTCGCGGTTGAAGCGCGCCGCCAGGTCGCGCGTCAGCTCAAGGTGCTGCTTCTGGTCCTGGCCGACGGGCACGAGGTCGGTCTGGTAGAGCAGGATGTCGGCGGCCATCAGCGTCGGGTAGGTCAGCAGCCCGACGGAGACGTTCTCGCGCTGCTTCTTCGACTTGTCCTTGAACTGCGTCATGCGCTCAAGCTCCGAGATGCGCGCGACGCAGTTGAGCACCCACGCCAGCTCCGAGTGCTCCTTCACGTCCGACTGGACGAAGATGGTCGAGACCGCGGGGTCGACGCCCGCGGCGAGGTAGATGCGCGCGACCTCGCGGGTCTTGGCCGCCAGCCGCTTCGGGTCCTGCGCGACGGTGATGGCGTGCAGGTCTACGACGCAGTAGAAGCTGTCGTAGTCGTGCTGGAACGCCACCCAGTTGCGCAGCGCGCCGAGGTAGTTCCCGATGTGGAGGTTGCCGGTCGGCTGCGCGCCGCTGAAGATTCGTTTTGCCATCTCTGTTAGAACCGCGCCCCCGTCACACGCGCAGCCCGGCGAGGAGGAGGAACACGACGAGCCGCCGAACGGGCGCCATGATGGCGCCGACGACGCCGAAGTACATCAGCCCGATGAGGATGATGAAGCTGAACCGCTCCAGGGCCTCCAGGCTCGGCTGCGCGCTCGCGGGCAGGAAGGTGTAGAGCACCTTGCTGCCGTCGAGCGGCGGCACCGGCAGGAGGTTAAAGATGGCGAGCGAGAGGTTCATCATCAGCACGCTGTTGAGCAGGAGGTATGCCGGCTCCTCGAACGAGCCGAACCCGCCGACGACGCCGAGCCCGATGAGCCCCGTGTGCAGGCAGACCTTGAGCGCCACGAAGCCGACGGCGGCCAGCAGCAGGTTCGCCATGATGCCCGCCAGCGAGACCATCACGTTCGCCAAATCCTTGTTGCGCCAGCGCAGCGGGTTGACCGGCGTCGGCTTGCCCCACCCGATGAGCGGCACGAACACCCCCATCCCGACCGCCCCGATGAAGTTGACGATGGGGATGAGCAGCGTCCCGATGGGGTCTGTGTGCGCGACCGGGTTGAGCGTCACGCGCCCGAGCAGGTAGGCCGTGTCGTCGCCGAACCTGTAGGACATCCAGGCGTGCGCCGCCTCGTGCGCCGAGATGGCCAGCAGCAGCACGACGATGTAGATGATTAGCTGTCCGACGAGGTCACTCGGCATCACGTCTCACAGTCGAAAAACGCCCGGCGCGGAGTGGGAAAAAGTAGCACGCGGGGTTGGGGGAGTCAAAAGGCGAGTACGCAGTAGTCAGTAGGCAGTAGTCAGTAGAAAAACCTTTTCGCCGTCGAAGCGTTCGAGACCCTGCGTCAACTGCCGCCGCGCGGAGCGCTACTGTCTACTGACTACTGTCTACTGTCTACTGCCTACTTCACCAGCGCCCCCTTCACGCCGAGCGCGAGCGAGTAGACCGCCTCGTTCGTGGCGACGATCATGTTGCCGGCGGCGTCGAAGCAGAGGCCGACGACGTTCATGCCGGCGACGGCGAGCGAGGCGTCGCGCCCGTCGGGCGTGACGCGCACGACGCCGCGGCGGCCGCGGTAGGAGGCGGCGACGTAGAGGTTCCCGTCCGCGTCGAAGGCCAGCCCGTTCGGGCGGCCGAGCCCCTTGAAGAAGACCGACGCGCGGCCGTCGCGGTCTATGCGCTGGACGGTCTCGCTGCTCCACACCGTCGGGCCCGTCACGTAGAGGTGTTCGTCCGGCCCGAACGCGAGGTGGTATGCCGCCACGGACGATTCGAGCAGCGCCCACACCTCGGACTCGCCCCGGCCGTTGACGCGGTGAATCGTACCCGTGCGGTCGCCGACGTACATCCGCCCCGCGCGGTCGAAGGCGAGGCCCGTCGCCACGCCGAGGTCGCGCGCGAACGGCACGACCTCGTGGAAGGGCGTCACGCGGTAGACCGTCCCGTCCATGCGCGAGGTGACGTACATCTGCCCGAGGCTGTCGAAGGCGATGCCCGTGGGGTTCGTGATCTCGCCCGTTATCCCGGCGAGGTCGCCGCCCGGGTCGATGCGGAAGAGCGAGGTCGGCATCTTCTGCCCGCGCGAGCCCGAGCGCGTCACGTAGACCGAGCCGTCGTCCGGGTCTACGGCCGGGTTGGCGACCATGTGCAGGTCGTCCGCCAGCTTGCGCCCGACGACGAGCCGCGCCGGTTCGCTCCGCCCGCCGTCGCGGCTTTCGAGGACGAGTTCGACCTCGCCGCCTTCTTCGAGCGTCTCGGGCACCGTCGCCAGCACGCGCCAGGGCGCGGCGCCGACCATGCGCCCCTCCGCGCCGCCGAACGTCACGCGGCACTCCCGCAGGTTGCTCGTGTCGTACGCCTCGCACTCGACCGACACCTCGCCGCCCGGTATCGCCGCCGCAGGCTCGACTCGCACGCTCTGTTCGCTCGACATCTCGACTCTCCGACCGACCCTCAACCGGCCGCGGGCAGCGGCCCGCCCGCCGGAAGCCCCGAAGCCCCGACCCCCGCTCGAAAAAACTACCCGGGCAAAAGTTGACTTCATCATACGACGCCCGCCGCTGACTGTCTAATGATTGATTCATCGGTTCATCGGGTCATTGATTCGTTGAAGGGGTGCGTCCCGCTCCTCAATCAGTCAATGACCTATGAACCGACGAATCAATTTACTGCTTGCTCCGCGCGGTTTGTGCTATACTCCGCGGCAGTTAAAGGAGACATCTGCTGCGGCCTCAAAATCGCGGCATGTTTTTTTGTCGCGATGTTTTCCGACGGGGTCGGGGCCGCGGGCGCTCACACCGAAGTGTTTGCGCGAGGAACAAAAACCGAAGGGCTTAGGCAGCGTCCGTCACTCCCCGCTCGCCCCGCTATCTCTCTAACTTGAGGCCGACACTGTAGACGCACCCGCGGACAGCCCGCGCGGTGCGTCTCGGCTTTTGCGGGCGGGCGGCGACGGGACAGAGCGGAGGAGGCGTCATCAGCAACGTACAGGGGAACACGCAAGGCTTAAAGCCGAACCAGCTCCGGCGCATCGAGAAGCTCTACTCGCGCCGCATCGCGCCGCAGCAGGTCGTCACGCCCGAGTTCGCGCGCCAACTCTCCGAGCTCTCGCACGAGACGCGCCGCCAGATAGGCGCGCTCATCGACCGCAAGGGCTACGTCGAGGCCGTCGTCGTCGGCGACGCGCGCCGCATCGAGTGGCCCGACCTCAAGCGCACGCGCGTCGGCGAGGGGCGCTTCCGCGGCCTGCGCGCCGTCCACACGCACCTGCGCGGCGAGGAGCTGACGCAGGACGACCTCAACGACCTCGCGCTCCTCCGGCTCGACCTGATGGTCGCCGTGGACGTGGACGAGCGCACGGGGCTGCCCGGCAAGGTGCGCGGCGCGCACCTGCTGCCGACCACGGCCGAACAGGTGGGCGACGACGCGCCGCCGGAGGAGGCGGCCGCCGCCTACACCTTCTTCGAGGCCCCGGCCGCCTCGCAGCTCGACGTGGACTTCATCGAGCTGATCGAGTCGCTCGAAGAGGAGATGGCGCGCAACCGCCGCGCCGGGCGCCGCGCGGCGGCGCGCGACCGCGCCATCCTCGTCGGCGTCACCACCGGCTCGGTCGGCGAGGCCGAAGAGTCCATGGCGGAACTCAGAGAGCTTGCGACCTCGGCCGGCATCGTCGTCATGAACGAGACCATCCAGCGCCGGCAGGCCATCGACCCGCGCACCGTGTTAGGCCGTGGCAAGCTCGACGAGTTGATAGTCCGCGCGCTCCGGCTCGGCGCCGACCTCCTCGTCTTCGACCGCGAGCTTTCCCCGGCGCAGGTGCGCGCCGTCTCCGAGGCCACTGACCTCAAGGTCATTGACCGCGCGCAGCTCATCCTCGACATCTTCGCCCAGCGCGCGCAGACGAGCGAGGGCAAGATTCAGGTCGAGCTGGCGCAGTTGCGCTACATGCTGCCGCGCCTCATCGCCGGCCACGACTCGGCCTTCTCCCGCCTCGCGGGCGGCATCGGCGGCCGCGGCCCCGGCGAGACGAAGCTTGAGACCGACCGCCGCCGCGTGCGCGACCGCATCAACCGGCTCGAAAAGGAGATCGAGAACCAGCGCCTCCGGCGCCAGCAGCGCCGCAAGGAGCGCACGCGGCGCGGACTGCCCATCATCTCCATCGTCGGCTACACGAACGCGGGCAAGTCCACGCTCCTCAACACGCTCACCTCCTCCGAGGTGCTCGCCGAGCAGCGCATGTTCGCCACGCTCGACCCGACCTCGCGGCGGCTCCGGCTGCCGCGCGAGCAGGAGGTGATCGTCAACGACACGGTCGGCTTCATCCGCGACCTGCCGCCCGACCTCATCGCCGCCTTCCGCGCCACGCTCGAAGAGATCGACGACAGCGACCTCCTCATACACCTCCTCGACGCCTCTAACCCGCGCTTGCAGCAGCAGCTCGAATCGGTCGAGCGCATCCTCGGCGAGCTGGGCCACACGGACATCCCGCGCGTCGTCGCCTTCAACAAGGCCGACCTGCTCGCCCCCGAAGACCTCGACGCGCTCCTCAGGCAGGCGTGCGCCGCCGGCGGGCGCGAGTGCATCGCCGTCTCCGCGCTCAAGGCCGAGACCCTGCGCCCGCTGCTCGAACGCGCCGGGGCCATCCTCGCGCGCGACCTGACGCGCGACGGACGCGATAAGGGCGACGCCCAGCACGAGGCCGAGGCGGAAGCCGCCGACCCGGACGACGCCGAACACGCGTCCGAAGCCGTCGCGAGCTAGGCCCACGAAACCGATGAAGAGACACGGACGCCGCCCCCGCTTCACCACCCCGCTCTCGGAGGCGCGAGACCGCGCGCTGCGCACGGCCACGCGCCCCCTGCGGCGGCTGCGCCCGACGACGCGCTTCCTCGTCGGCTTCTTCGCGCTCGCCGTGCTGACGACGCTCCTGCTCGCGCGCACGCGCTCGGCGCTCACCTCGGCCGAGGTCTATCAGGAGGGCGACGTGGTGCGCGCCGATGTGGTCTCGCCCGCCGACATCACGGCCGAAGACCCGCGGCAGACCGACGCGCGCCGCGAGGCCGCGCGGCTGGGCACCCCGCCCGTCTGGGACTACGACCCTGCGCGCATCGAGGCCGCCGTGCAGGGCTTCCGCTCCGCCTGGCTCGCGCTCAAACAGCAATCGGAGGCGCGCGGCGCGGCCAACGGCAACGCCGCCAACTCGAACGCCTCCGGCGGGCGCGCGGAACTATCCTGGCCCGGCGAGGCCGCGGACAAGCAGGCGCTCGCGCGCGCCGTCGCCGCGCACAACTTCGACGCGGGCGCGCTCGAACTCCTCTCGCACGTGATGCGCGACGCGGGCGGCGGCTACGTCTACGACGAGCGCGACGCGGCGGAGCTGCGGCCGGAGGTGCGCGTGTCGGACGTGCGCGGCGGCACGTCCGGGGTCTTGAGCGCGGAGCGCGCGCGCTTCGTCCCCGCCACGGCCGCGCGCGAGCAGTTGCGAGGGCGCGTCTCCGAGCTTGCGGGGTGGAGGCAGCCGGAGCGCGAGCTGCTGGCGTCGGCGCTCGCGCCGCTCGTCGGCCCGAACGTCGCCTACAACAGCGCGGCGACAGAGGCGGCGCGCGCCGCGGCCGCGCGCGCCGTCGGCCCCGCGCTCGTCGTGCTCAAGCGCAACCAGACGGTCGCGCGCGAGGGCGACACCGTCACGCCGCAGATGCTCGCGCAGTTCGCCGCCATACGCTTCTACAGCCACACCGAGCGCCGCCCGCAGCTCTACGTAGGGCTCTTCATCTTCGCCTGCGCACTCTACTGGGGCGCGTGGCGGTTCACCGAGTACCGCGCGACGATCACGGCGCTCCCGCTCTCGGCGCCGCGCGGCTTCGCGCTCGTCGGGCTCTCCGTGCTCGCCGGGCTGGGACTGATGCGCGCGGGCTTCGCGCTGGCCGAGGGCATCGCCTCGCAGTCCACGCACGCGCCGACGAACGACGTGAGCCTCTGGACGTTCGCCATCCCTTACGCGGCGTCGGCGCTGCTGGTGACGATGCTCGTGGACACGCAGCTCGCGTTGATAACGGCGGTGCTGGCGGCCGTCTTCGCCGGCCTGCTCGCGCCGGGCGGGGTCTTGACGGCCTGCTTCGCGCTCGTCTCCTCCTCGTCGGCCATCTACGGCATCGGCCGCTACCGCGAGCGCCAGTCGGTGACGAAGGCGGGGCTGATGGTCGGCGCGGTCAACGCCGGACTCGCCGTCGCCGTGATGCTCACGTCGCAGAGGCCCCTGACCTTAAACGCCGTCGCGCTGGCGGTCGCGTGCGGGCTCGGCGGCGGCCTCCTGACGGCCATCTTCACGGCGGGGATGCTGCCCGTCGGCGAGTCACTGTTCGGGATACTCACGGACGTGCGCCTGCTCGAACTGTCGAACGCGGACCTGCCCGTGCTCGGGCAGTTGGCGCTGCGCGCGCCGGGGACGAATCAGCACTCGCACGCCGTCGGCCGGCTCGCCGAGGACGCGGCGCGCGCCGTCGGCGCCAACTCCCTGCTCACGCGCATCGGCGCGCTCTACCACGACATCGGCAAGCTGGCCGCGCCCGAGTTCTTCGTCGAGAACCAGACGGGCGACAACCCGCACGACCGCCTGCGCCCGCAGCAGAGCGCGCGCATCATCACGAGCCACGTCACCTACGGCCTCAAGCTCGCGCGCGAGATCGGGCTCCCCCGCCAGATCGCCGACTTCATCCCGCAGCACCACGGCACGCGCACGCTCCACTTCTTCCTGCGCAAGGCGCAGGCGCAGGCGCCCGAAGGCGAGGCCGTGGACGAGCGGGAGTTCCGCTACCCCGGCCCCAAGCCGCAGTTCAAAGAGGCGGCCATCATGATGCTCGCGGACTCCTGCGAGGCCGCGGCGCGCTCACTCGCGCGCCCCGACCCCGAGAACGTCCGCACCATCGTCAACAAAATCTTCGACGCCATCGTCAGCGACGGCCAGCTCGACGAGTGCGACCTCTCACTGCGCGAGCTGACGAAGATACGCGAGACAATCGCCGCCTCGCTCGTCGCCATCCACCACGCGCGCATCGACTACCCCGGCTTCAACCCGCCCTCGCTCGACCCCGCGCAACCCTCCCTGCCGCGCGCCGAGTTCGACAGCGAGGAGCGCGGCGCCGGCTACCGCCGCCCCATCGAAGTCCCCATCAGCAAGGGCGGCGAGGTGGAAGACGAGGCGCTGCCCGCCGAGTCGAAGGGCTGACCGGCCGCGCCGGACGAAAGACCAAGGGGGTTTTGACGAAAGCGATGCTGTCCGCAATTTGCCGGCGTCACATTAATCTCTTATTGGCCCCGCTGCTCGTCCTCACCTTCCCGACCTGCACGCGCAACCAGGAGTCGCCCCCGAAGCCTTCGGGCGGGGTCGTCGTGCTGCGCGCGGCGCGGATGCTCGACGTGCGCGAGGGGAGGGTGCTGGCGGACGCCGTCGTGGTCGTCGAGGGCGAGCGCGTCGCGGCGGCCGGGTCGGGGCTGGCCGTCCCGCAGGGCGCGCGCGTCATCGACCTCGGCGACGTGACGCTGATGCCCGGCCTCATCGACGCGCACACGCACGTCACCTACCACTTCGACCGGACGGGGCGCTTCGGCCTCTCCTGGGACACGGGCCCCGAACAGACGCTCGCGTACGCCGAGGAGAACGCGCGGGCGACGCTGCTGGCCGGCGTCACGACCGCGCGCGACCTCGGCGGCGACTCGCGCGTCGTCACGCGCCTGCGCGACCGCATCAACCGCGGCGAGGCGGAGGGGCCGCGCCTCCTCGTCTCGGGCGAGCCGCTAACGGCCGCGGTGCTGCGCGGAGCGGGCGAGGATCGCGGCGAGCGCGTGGCGCGCGCGCGCCAGTTCGTCCGCGCGCGCGTCGCGGAGGGCGTGGACGTCATCAAGATTTTCGAGGGCGTGGACGAGACGGGCGCGCCGCTCTTCGGCGTGCAGGAGGTGGCGGCGGCCGTCGAGGAGGCCGCGCGGGCGGGGCTGCGCGTCGCCGTCCACGCGCACGAGGCCGCGGCGGTGAAGGCCGCCGTGCGCGGCGGCTGCGCGTCGGTCGAGCACGGCTCCTTCCTCGACGACGAGGCCGTGCGGGAGTTGGCGAAGCGGCACGTCGCGCTCGTCCCGACGCTCTACCTGCCGACGCACTACCTCGAACACAGGGAGCGCTTCGTCAGCTTCGACCCCTTCACCTGGGGCTTCTTCGAGCGGCTGCGCTCGGGCAACCTCGCCAACGCGGCGCGCGCCAAGAAGGGCGGCGTGTGGATTGTCGCCGGCTCGGACGCGGTCGCCGGCCTGCACGGCCACAACCCGCGCGAGGCCGTCTGGCTCGTCAAGGCGGGACTCACGCCCACGGAGGCCCTGCGCGCGGCGACGCTCGACGCGGCGAGCCTTCTGGGTCTGGAGGGCAAGGTCGGCGAGATAAAGCCCGGCGCCTTCGCGGACCTCGTCGCCGTCCGGGGCGACCCGACGAAGGACATCGGCTCGGTCGAGCGCGTCGTGTTCGTGATGAAGGGCGGCCGGGTCGTGAGGGACGAGAAGCCTTCTAAAAACTGAAACGGCCGCGGAGCTTTTCGTAGGTGGAGCGGAGGTCTTCGGGGATGACGCGGGTCTCGCCGACGGTGGTCATGAAGTTGGCGTCGCCCGACCAGCGCGGCAAGACGTGCAGGTGCAGGTGGTCGGAGACGCCCGCGCCCGCCGCCTGCCCGAGGTTCATCCCGAGGTTGAAGCCGTGCGGCCTGTAGGTCTCGCCGAGCGCGGCGACGGCGCGACGGGAGAGCCCGAACATCTCGTCGGCCGTCTCGCGCGCCAACGCCGGCAGGTCGGCCGTGTGCTCGTAGGGGACGACCATCAGGTGGCCGCTCGTGTAGGGGTAGATGTTGAGGACGACGAAGTTGAAACGCGCGCGGTGGAGGATGAAGCAGCCCTCGTCGTCGCCGCGCGCGGGGAGCGCGCAGAAGACGCAGACGTCGCCGCGGCCGGTCTTCTCGCCGCTCGCCCCCTTGATGTAGTCGAAGCGCCAGGGTGTGTAGAGCCTGTCCAAAATTTCCCCTCGCAACCCGGGAGCACCCGCGCGACGCGCTCACATCAGAGGCGGCGTCTGCCCCCCGCCCGTGTCGCCGCCCTCGGCCGACGCGCCCGAGCCCTCGCGCGCGTCGAGTTGCGGCTGGTCGGCCGGCCGCGCGTCGGGGCTGGGCGGGTCGGTCGGCCTCGCGTCTCCGGCCGCGCCCGCGCCGTCCTCGTTGATGAGTTCCTTCAACTCCTTGCCGGGCTTGAAGTAGGGCACGCGCTTGGCGGGGATGTCCACGGGGTCGCCGGTCTTCGGGTTGCGGCCGCGGCGCGCGCCGCGCTCGCGCACGCGGAAGGAGCCGAAGCCGCGCAGCTCTATCTTCTCGCCCTGATTGAGCGTCTCGATGATGCTCTCGAAGACGATTTCGACGAGCCGCTCGGCGTCCTTCTTCGTCAGCTCGGCCGCCCGGGCCACGTCTTCAACCAGTTCTGCTTTCGTCATGGTCTCCACCTCTCCGGCCTCTCGGTGAAAGCTTCCGCCGCAAAAATCTGGCTAGTCTTCAGAGTAAGGGGAACAAGAACCGGGCTGTAACTTAGCAGATACGGGGAACGCCTGACAAGGGTAAAACTTCACGCAGCCAACAAGTTAGCGCGCCCGCGAGTTAACCGCAGGGGGCACGCAGGCCATCACAAAGAGCCGAAGTTTTCTTCGTGGCCTTCGTGCAGACCTTCGCGGTTAGTGCTTTAGCGAACAGAAGGGGGCGGCGGGAACGGAAAGCCCCGCGCGGAGCCGAACGATTCCGCGCGGGGCTTTTCAGTCTCAGTTATGTGAGCGGTTAGCGGTTCTCTTCCTCGGGGCCGCCGCCGCGCTTGTTGAAGAAGTCGGCCAGCTCGCCCAGGGAGGCCATGCCGCCGCCGGCATCGGTCGTGTAGCTCTTCACGTCCACCACCGGCTCGTCGTGCTTGGCCGCGCGGTGCGAGAGCCCTATCTTCTTCGACTCGGGCTCGATGCGAAGGATGCGGAAGTCCAACTCCTGCCCGATCTGCGCCGCGTCCTCGGGGCGCTCGACGCGGTCGTCCGAAAGCTCCGAGACGTGGCACAAGCCTTCGAGCCCCTCGGCCAGCTCGACGAAAGCGCCGAAGTTGGCGAAGCGCGTCACCTTGCCGCGGACGATGTCGCCGGGGCGGTGCTCGTTGATGAACTTCTCCCACGCGCTCGGCTCGGTGTCCTTGATGGAGAGCGAGAGCCGGCGGTTGTCGATGTCGATGTTCGTGATGACCGCCTCGATCTCCTGCCCCTTCTTCAAGACTTCGCCCGGGTGCTTGATGCGCTTGTTCCAGGAGATGTCCGAGACGTGGACGAGGCCGTCGACGCCGTCCTCGACCTCGACGAAGGCGCCGAAGTCCGTCAGGTTCCGCACCCGGCCCCGCACGCGGTCGCCGATGTGGAAGCGCTCGGGCAGAGTCTCCCAAGGGTTCGGCTGCGTCTGCTTCATGCCGAGGCTGATGCGGCGGTTCTTCGGGTCGACGCCGAGGACTTCGACCTCGACCGTGTCGCCGACGTTGACGAGCTTCGAGGGGTGCTTCATCCGCTTCGACCACGTCATCTCGGAGACGTGGACGAGCCCCTCGACGCCGGGCTCCAGCTCGATGAACGCGCCGTAGTCGGTGACGGAAGCGATCTTGCCCGTCATGCGCTGCCCCGTCGGGAAGCGCTCGGCCACGGACTCCCACGGGTCGGGCAGGAGCTGCTTGAAGCCGAGGCTGACGCGCTCGCGATCCTTGTCAAACTTCAGCACCTTGACCTGCACGGACTCGCCGACACGGAACATCTCGCCGGGGTTGAGCAGCCGCCCCCACGACATGTCGGTGACGTGCAGGAGGCCGTCGATGCCGCCGAGGTCGACGAAGGCGCCGTAGTCGGTCAGGTTCTTGATCTGCCCCTCGACGATGATGCCCTCTTCGAGGTTGTTGAGCGTCTTGCCCTTCAGGCCCTCGTTCTCCTGTTCGAGAATCGCCTTGCGCGAGAGCACGACGTTCGAGCGCTTGCGGTTGAGCTTGATGACCCGGGCCTCGATCTCCTGGCCGCGCAGGCTTTCGAGGTTGCGGATGGGGCGGATGTCCACCTGCGAGCCGGGCAGGAAGGCCGCGACGCCGTCCACGTCAACGCGGAGGCCGCCCTTGACGCGCTCGGCGATCCGCCCCTTGACGGGCGTGCCCTCGCGGTACGCCTGCTCAAGCACGTCCCACGCGCGCATGCGCACGGCGTCGGCGCGCGACAGAATCGGCACGCCCTCGGAGGACTCCATGCTCTTGATGAGCACCTCGACCTCGTCGCCGCGCTTGACGGTGAGTTCGCCGGCCTCCTGGAACTCTTCGATGGGGACGGCGCCTTCGGACTTGAAGCCGAAGTCGATGACGACCGAGCGCTCGGTGACGCCGACGACCGTACCGCGGACGACGGAGCCCTCCTGGTACTGCGCCTGCTCCTGCTCGTACTGGTCGAGCATCGCGCCGAAGTCGAAGGCGTCGCCGCCGCCGCGGCCCCCCTCGTCCTCGTCGTCGTCCTCGTCGCCGCCGGCCGCGGCCGCGGAAGCCTGCGGGGCCGCCGGAGCCTGTGCGGGCTGCGGCGCCGGCGCCTCGACTGCCTGTCCCGTGGCCGCCGCCGTCTGCTCGGACGAAGCCGAGGCCGAGGCCGCGGAGGCGCTCGCCGCCCCCTCGCCGCGCTCGCCGGCATCTACTGAGGAAGTGGCCGCGGGCTGTTCGCTGGTGTTCTCGCCGTTGGTGGGCGTCTCGTTTTCGGTTGACATGAACTCCTGTCGGACTCCTGCTGGATTAGTCTGGCGCGAGCGTCGGGCTCCCTCCCGCGCCTGCCCGGCGACAAAACGGGGCGCGCACGAAAGTGAGCGGGGTCGCCCGCGGGCGTGCGCCGAAGTTCTGCCGAGAGTAGCTTGGGGCGATTGACGGATTCCGGAGGATTGAGGCGGGAGATGCGAGCCGTTGAAAAAGAAAAAGAAGTAAACCGAAGTTTCAGTTTTTCACACGCCCGTGGATCACCCGCGTGATCCGCCAATCACCTCGCTATTCTGCCAGGTAGGGCAGCAATTTACACAGCCGGGCGACGCCCTGTCAAGGCGGAAAGCGGGAAATAGAGTCCAGGGGCTGCGAACGAGAGGCCGGGGCTGGAGGCGAGGGGCCGGTTAAGAGGTAACGTTCTCTTAACGGGCCCCTCGCCTCCAGCCCCCAGCCCCCAGCCTATTTCGAGGAGGCCGAGTCGCCGCCGCGGCGCGCGACGTAGACGCCGGCCGAGTGCGTGCCGATGTAGAGGCGCGAGTGGTCGCCCGGATCGAAGGCGAGGGCCCAGACGCGCCGGCTCGGGAGCACGGGGTCGAGCCGCTGCCAGGTCATCCCCTTGTCGGCCGAGCGGAAGACGCCGCCGCCCTCGACCGCCGTGAAGACCTTGCCGCCGCGCTCGTAGGCGTTGCCGACGAAGACCTCGTCCGGGTTCTCGGGGTTGACGAGGATGCTGGTGAAGCTGCCGAGGGGCAGGTTGCCGCCGCGGCGCTGCCACTGCTGGCCGCCGTTGTGCGAGACGTAGAAGGTCTGCGTGGTGCCGACGTAGACGTTCTCGGGGCGCTTCGGGTCGCGCTCGATGACGTTGACGGGCGCCTCGCTCGGCACGCCGCGCACCGCCTCCCACGTCTTGCCGTTGTCGCGCGAGACGAGCACGCCCGAGTTCGAGGTGCCGACGAAGATGGTCTCCGGCTCCACCGGGCTGGTCGAGACGCAGAGCGTGCGTGCGTCGAAGGCCCCGCCGAACGAGACGCGCTCCCAGCCCTTCGTCAGGTCGTAGCTGCGGAACAGGCCGGCGTTCGTCGCGGCGAACATGCCCGGCTGCCCGCCGCGCTCATCGCCCGTGTAGACGAGCTGGTTGATGGTGTCGGTCAGGAAGCGCGGCGCGTCCTGCAAGGCGTCGGCTAGTGCCCCGGCCTCCTGCATCCCCCCCGCGAGACCCAACGCGACGAACGTCGCCGCGTCGAACTTGCCCGTGACGGGGATGGACTTGGCGGCCTGAAATTTCCGGAGCTGCGCGACCGTCCGCGTGCCCGCGATGCCGTCGGGCTTGCCGACCGCAAAGCCCGCCACGTTCAAAGCCTCCTGCGCGCGCTTGACCGTGTCGTTCGGGGTCGGCTTGGCGGCGGGGGCCGGCGCGGGCGCCGTCTCCTGCCCGGAGGAGGAGGCGGCGGCGGCCGACGCGGGGCGTGCCGCGGTAGAGCCGCGGCGCGAGCGGGCGCGCGGCGCGGCCTTCGGTTTGGGCGCGGTGACCGGCGCCCACGAGGCGCCGCGGTCGGCCGAGCGGTAGAGCCCGTAGTTCGTGCCGAGGTAGATGACCTGCCCGTCGCGCGCGTCCTGAAGGATCGAGTAGGCGATGAGGCGCGGCGGCATGTTCCGCGCCGAGAGCTGCCAGGTCTGCCCCAAGTCGTTCGAGACGTAGAAGTAGCCGCCGCCCGTGGCCGTGTTGATGGTGGTGGCGTAGACGCGGCCGGGCTTCTCGCGGTCGGGGACGACGGCGTAGGCGCGGCGCCCCGAGTAGCCGCCGTTCGACGGCGCGAAGTTGCGCCCACCGTCGTGCGAGACCATCACGCCGTAGTTGTTCGTCCCGATGTAGACCGTGTCCGGGTTCGACGGGTGGACGGCGATGGCGTTGACCTCGAAGCTCTGGCGGTTGGTCGTCACCTTCCAGTCGCCGCCGCCGTTCGTGCTCATCCAGAAGCCCTCGGTCGTGCCCGCGTAGATGGTGTCGGGGCGGCCGGGGTTCTGGAGGATGGAGCGCGTGCGGCGCGACTGCGACGGGATGCCGTTGACCTTCTTCCAGTTCGCGCCCGCGTTGCGCGTCTCGTAGATGCCGCTGCACGCGGAGGCGATGATGTGGTCGGGGTTCCGGTCGTCGATCTCGATGGCGAAGATGTCCGAGTCGTCGATGATGCCGGTCTTCGTGATGTTCCAGGTCTGCCCGCCGTCGGTCGTCTTGTAGGGCAGGTACCAGGTGCCGGCGTAGATGACGTTCGGGTCGCGCGGGTCGACGGCCAGCGACTCGACGTTGATGAGGCCGGGCGTGGCCGCCGTGTTGAGCTGCTCCCAGCGGTCGCCCGCGTCCTGCGAGCGCCAGACGCCCTTGTTCGTGCCGGCGAGCAGGATGTCCGGGTTCTTCGACGACTGCGTGAGCGAGTGGATGCCGTCGCCCTTCAACTGCTCGGCCTCGCGCCATGTGTGGCCGCCGTCGGTCGTCTTGAAGAAGCCGCCGGCCTCCTTGTGCCGGTGCGCGGCCACGTAGATGACCTTCGAGTCGCGCGGGTCAACGATGATGTTGTCGATGAGGAGGCCGGGGCGGTTGAAGCCCTCGACGCGCGCCCACGTCTCGCCCGCGTCGGCCGATGTGTAGACCTGGCCGTCGATGGTGCCGAAGTAGAGCCGCCTGGCGTCCTGCGGGTCGATGACGAGCGAGCGCACGTCGCCGCCCAAGGGGCCCGTCGCCTCCCAACTGAGGAGCCTCTCGGCCGAAGAGTCGGCGGCGCCGTCGTCCGCGGCGAGCGCCACGGGGACGAGGGCGCAGGCGGAGGCCACGAGCGACAGGAGGACGAGCGCGGAGGTGAACTTACGGAGCAAGCGATTCTTCATTTTTAACACCACGGTTTTCAGATTCTACGAACTCGCGCGGCGGGGGGATATGGGAACCGCGCGGCTATTATCCTTATCGACTGCGACTTTGCAAAGCCCGGCCGGCCGTGCGGACGGGAAAACATAGGATGCCGGGGCAATTTTGGCCGTTGTACGTTAAGGCGCGCCCGGGTGCGGGGACGGCCCCGCCTGGCGGGGCGCAGCGCACGTAAAAAGTGAAGGCGGGCGGCGCTTCCTTTTGGGAAACGCCGCCCGCCTTCGGTTCGCGGCCGCGCGGCCCTCTCGCGGGGCCGCGCGGGTTTAAGGGTTAACGACTACTCCTCGTCGTCGTCACGGCCGCGGCGGCCGCGGCGGCGCGACGGGGCGCGCGCCGGCGTGACTTCGGACGGGTCGACCGTCGGGCTGGCCGCGGGCGGCGTGGCGCCCGACGGGACGATCCAGAGCTCGACCGTCAGGTCTTCGCGGAAGCCGCCGTCCACGGTGACGATGCGGTCGGCCGAGATGCCGCGCGTCGTCACCAGGTAGTCCTTCGCGCGGTCGCAGCGACGCTGCGCCTCGCCCGTGCGGCCCCTGCGCCCGCCGTAGCAGACCAGGTAGCCCTGCGCCGTCGGGTCGTTCTGCAACTCGATGGCGAAGTTGTCGAGGCGAGCCTTCTCGTCGTTGAACCGGATGTTGCCGTACTCGTCGATCTTGCGCGGCCCGATGGCCGTGATGCCGGTCGAGCAGCTCGAAGAGGTCGAGCAGTTCCGGTCGTAGCCGCCCACGTCGACGGTCGCGGTGACGGTCTGGTTGTTCGCCAGGCCCGTGGTGTCGACCGTGATGGAGCTGGTGCCCTGGCCGCTGCTGATCGTGCCGGCCGAGACCGTCCAGTTGAAGGTCGGCGTCACGTTCGGGTCGCCGCCGGAGACGTTCGCGGTGAACGTGATCGGCGTGCCGGGCCTCACCTGCTCGGACGGGCAGCTCACGTTGACCGTCGGGCAGGTCGGCGGCGTCGGCGTCGGAAGCGCGACACAGTTGCAGCGGTCGACCGTCACGGTCGTCGAGGTGAAGGCGATACAGCCGCAGCCGTCGTCCACCTCGACCGTCACGGTGTAGGTGCCGGGCGCGACGCCCGTCAGGTCGAGCGTGGCGTTCGGGCCGTCACCCGAGACGCGGCCGCCGGTCGTCGAGTAGGTGTAGAGCAGCGTGTCGCCGTCCGGGTCGGTCGCCGTCGCCGAGAGCTGGACGGTGCCGGCCGTCGGCGTGCAGGACGGGTCGGGCTGCTGGCCCGTGCCGCATTCGGCGGCCAGCACCACGCGGCTCGAAGAGGCCGAGAGGGTGACCGTGGGCGGCTGGTTCGGGAAGACCGTCGGGAGCCGCTCGTTGCGGCGTCCGAAGAAGGCCTGGAAGATGAACCCGTGCGGGTCGTCCGAGCGCGTGAAGCCGGCGGGGAAGTTGTCGCCGCTGTCGCCGATGAAGCGCTCACCCTGCTGGTTCAGGTGGCCGCGGTAGGCGGCCGAGAAGCCGAACCAGCGGCGCGGGAAGACGCGGATGCCGCCCAGGAAGTCCACCGGGTTGTTCGGGAACGCGTTCGGCGTGCGGCCGCCCACGTAGTGGTCCGATTTCAACTCGGTGATGATCTGGAAGTGGCGGTTGACCACGAAGTCCATGCCGATGCCGGCCACGAACTCGTCCGCCCGGTCGAGCAAGCTGACCTTGCCCGTCCCGAAGGCCTCAGACTGCGGGTTCGAGTTCAGGATGTAGCCGAAGTTCGAGTGCAGGCTGACCGAGCGCGAGAGGCGTCCCGAGACGAAGCCGACGAGGCCGAAGTCGCCGATGTCGCCGCCCGGGCTGGCGCCGCGCTGGAGCTGGTTGAAGCCGGAGAAGTCGTCGGCCTTATCCATGTACCAGCGGTAGAAGGCGACGAAGCCGACGCCGAGCGGGTTGTTCGGGCCCGTCAGGCGCACCTTCGCGCCCGCCTGCATCGTCCCGAAGGCCGACTCGCCGTAGAGCCTGTTGATGAAAGGCGCGTCGGCGATGTAGGTCGGGCAGATGGTGAACAGGTTCGGGACCGTCAGCGTGTTGAAGGTCGTGTTGGCCGGGATGGTGCTGGTCGTCAGCACGACGCCCGGCAGGATCGAGCCGCAGGGCGAGCCGATGCCGGGGAAGTTCGACGCCGCGCTGAAGTTCCCCTGCTCCTGCCCCGTCGGCGTGCCCAGACGCGACGTGAAGGGCGGGGCGATGCGGTTGCCCGTCAGCCCGAAGTTCGGGCCGGCGCCGCCGACGAACGGGAACTGCACGAACGGCTGGTTGCCGACCGGGCGGAAGAGCGTGCCGAAGCTCGTCAGAGACGTCGAGCCGGACACACGCTCGGGCGCCAGGATGATGGCCGCGCCGCTGCGGAGGTTGGCCGTGCCCGGGCCGAAGTAGAGCTGCGAGTTCGGCAGGTAGAACGACGACAGGTTCACCGGGTTGTTGACCTTGACCCCGCGGTACCCCTCGGTGCTGAAGAACAGCTCCAGATGATCGTTGATGCCGACGTTAAAGCTGAGCGGGATGACCGAGATGTCAACGTTGCCGGGGTCGCGGTCGTAGTTGCTGTAGGCGACGCTGAAGGTGAACTCACCCTTGCGCAGCGTGTCGCCGTCGTAGATGGTGAAGAGCCCGGTCGGGCCTCCCGGGGTGCCCCCCGTGCCGACAGTCGGTGCCTGGTTGCGCGGGTCGTTGCCCGGGCGCAGCGTCTGCGCCGTCACCGCCGACAACAGGATTAAAGTGGCGAGCGCGGCAAAGAGCGCTCTTCTCGCGAGTCTCATCGCATTCCTCCTGCGAAATGAGTTTAAATTTTGCGGAAGGGGGCGACCGTGCTCCCCGAAGTCGCGTCGGCGTTTAAGCGTGAGCGCGGCCGAACTCATAGAGCCGGCCGACTCTCTCGCCGCTGGCCGCGACCGGGCGACCCTTTGGAATACTGGGGCGCGGGCGCTCCAACTACAAGCGTAAACCCTTTAAGTCAAAGAAACTGCTACCGCCCTCGAACTCGAACGTCTTGTAGATGGAGCGGAGCAGCGAGAGGAGCTTCGGGGGCCTGGCCGGCCTCCCGTCGGGCGCTAATGCTCATGCCTCTACAGCGCCTCTCAACTGAGTGAACTTTGTGCTTTGTTTTAGCGCACCTGCTTATACAAAACGGGTGCGCCGCTGTCAACACCTTGGGTTGGACCCCCCGGACGACCACCGCCAAAACCCTACACGGACAGATGCCGGGGGCGTACCAAGTTCCGCCAGACCATACACCTCTTAGTCGCGGAAATCAAGAGTTTTTCGCAACTTAGCGCGAAAAAAAGGTTCACATTTCCGTCACGCGTAGATGCCACGCATACGCGTGTCGTAGGCCACGCGGTCGATGGCCAGCATGTAGGCGGCCGTGCGCGTGTCCACGTTGTGCGTCTCGGCGTACTTCACCACGTCGTTGAAGCTCGCCACCATCACGTCCGAAAGTCGTTCGTTGACGACCTCCTCCTTCCAGAAGTAGCCCATCCGGTCCTGCACCCACTCGAAGTAGCTGACGGTGACGCCGCCCGCGTTGGCGAGGATGTCGGGAATGACGAAAACCCCCTTGTTGTGCAGGATTTTGTCGGCGTTGGCGGTCGTCGGCCCGTTCGCCCCCTCGGCCAGGATGCGGCACTTGATGCGGTCGGCGTTCTCCGACTTGATCTGGTTCTCGGTCGCGCAGGGGGCCAGCACGTCGCAGTCTAGTTCGAGCAACTCGGTGTTCGTGACGTGCTCGACGTTGGGGAACTCCTGGAGCGAGCGCGTCTGCTGGAGGTGCGTGAGCGCGGCCGGGATGTCTATGCCGTCGGGGTTGTAGATGCCGCCGAAGATGTCCGAAAGCGCGACGACCTTGTAGCCGGCCTCGTGGAGGAGGCGGGCGCCGATGCCGCCGACGTTGCCCGACCCCTGGACGACGACGCGCGTCTGGGGCGGCGAGAGCTTGAAGCGCTTGGTGGCCTCGTTGACGACGATGAGCAGGCCGCGACCCGTCGCCTCGCGCCGGCCGCGCGAGCCGCCCAGCTCGACCGGCTTACCCGTGACGACGGCGTTGACGGTGTGGCGGGCGTGCATGGAGTAGGTGTCCATGATCCACGCCATCGTCTGCTCGTTGGTGTTCATGTCGGGCGCGGGCACGTCCTTCTCGGGGCCGATGAAGTCTATCAGCTCGGCCGCGTAGCGCCGCGTCATCCGCTCCAGCTCGCCGAGGGACATCTGCGCCGGGTCGCAGACCACCCCGCCCTTCGCGCCCCCGAACGGGACGTTGACGACCGCGCACTTCCAGGTCATCCAGGCGGCGAGCGCACGCACCTCGTCGAGCGTCACGTCGGGCGCGTAGCGGATGCCGCCCTTGGCGGGGCCGCGCGCGAAGTTGTGCTGGACGCGGTAGCCCTCGAAGACCTCCAGCCGCCCCGAGTCCATGCGGACGGGGATGTAGACCTTCAGCTCGCGGTTCGGGACGCGCATCACCGCGTAGAGGTCCGGGTTGAGGTTAAGCAGTTGCGCGGCCCGGTCGAAGCGCTCCATCATGGACTCGAAGGGGTTCTCCTCCCTGATGCGCCGCGGGTCGTCCATCATCGCCTTTGTCATTTTTGTCTCCGAAAAAGTAGACAGTAGTCGGCAGACGGCAGACAGCAGGAAAGCGCTTCGGCAGCGAGCCTCTTGGCCGTCAGCGCGGAGCGCCACTGGCTGCTGACTACTGTCTACTGACTACTTTTCTTCAGCACCTCGTTCATCGCGCCCGTGCGGTAGCCGTGCAGGTCGAGCGTGACGTAGCGGAAGCCGAGCGCGCGGAAGCGGCTCGCCAGTTCGTCAGCCACCTCGCGTCTCAGGGCCTTGTCCAGCTCCGCGGGCGCGACTTCGAGCCTCACCAGCTCGTCGTGGTGGCGGACGCGGAACTCGCGGAAGCCGAGGTCGCGCATCACCTGCTCGCCCGTGTCAACCGTCCTCAGCCGCTCGATGGTGACGGGCGTGCCGTAGGCGAGGCGCGAGGAGAGGCAGGGGCTCGCCGGCTTGTCCCAGGTCGGGAGCCCTGCGCGCCGGCTCAGAAGCCGCACGTCCCGCTTGCCCATGCCGGCCTCGACGAGCGGGCTGCGCACGCCGCGCTCGCCGGCGGCGGCGCGCCCCGGCCGGTAGTCGCCGAGGTCGTCGGTCGTCGAGCCGTCGGCCACAAAAGCAAAGCCGCGGGCCTCGGCCAGCGGCGCGAGCTTCGAGTAGAGTTCGGACTTGCAGAAGTAGCAGCGGTCGGACTCGTTGCGCAGGTAGCGCGGGTCGTCCATCTCGCCGGTGCGGATGTACTCGTGTTTGAGCCCGAGGCGTGAGACGAGCGCGGCGACCTCTTCGCGCTGGTTCGAGGCGAGGCTCGGCGAGACGCCGGTGACGCAGAGGGCGCGCGGGCCCAGCTCTTCGTTGGCGACGTGCGCGAGGTAGGTGCTGTCCACGCCGCCCGAGAAGGCGACCAGCGCCGAGCCCATCCCGCGGAGCAGCGCCCGCAGCGCCTCCTCCTTCGAGAGGGCCGCGGACTCTTCCTCCGCCGGCGCCGCGGTGGCCGCCCCGCCCGTGACCTCTTCTGCGGCTACCAGACTGTTCACGCTCCCCTTTTGGCCCCGCCCGCGGGCGAACTGCGGCACTCGCGCGGGCTCTGCTGCAACCGCCTGAACTGTTTTTATTTTAAGAAGCTTACCGGCCGCGAATGTTATCTCACGCACGCGGGCGGCGCAACCCGCGTCGCCGGGCCACACATTCGTGAGATGACGCCCCGGCGGGCGCGTGCTATATTCGGCGCGAAACTCACGCTCGACAGTCTCCCTTCGAGAGCGGTTTCGGCCCGGGCTGTCTCCCCCTTCGTGACAATCGCTCTGATGCTTTCCGGCAGACGCCAACGCCGACTCGTCCTCGCGCTCGCCTTCGCGCTCGCCTTCGTGTGCGCGCCGGCCGCGCGCGCGCAGGACACGGACGAGTTCGGCGACGCGGCCGCAGACCCGGTCAAGCTCTTCAACCGCGGGCAGGAGGCGCACGCGAAGAAGGACTACGAGCGCGCAATCGAGCTTTACGACGAGGCTTTGCAGTTGCGCCCCGAGTTTCCGGAGGCGGAATTCCAGAAGGCGGGCGCGCTCGCCGCGCTCGGCCGACTGCCGGAGGCCGAGAAGTCATACCGGCGCGCGTCGGAACTGCGCAAGGCGTGGGCACTGCCGCCCGCGGCGCTCGGGCTCCTGCTCGCGCGCACTGCGGGGCGCGAGCGCGAGGCCGAGCCGCTCCTGCGGCGCGCCCTGGAACTCGACGCGAAGAACCTGACCGCGACCGTCGCGCTCGCGGAGCTTCGGACGCGCGCGGGCGACGCGGCCGAGAGCGTCAGCCTCTGGCGGCGCGCGACCAAGCTGAAGCCCGACGACGCCCCGCTCTGGGTCTCGCTGGCGCGCGCGGAGTTGGGGGTTAAGGACGCGGCCGCCGCCTTGAAGAGTTTCGAGAGGGCGATAAGTATCGAGCCCGAAAATTCTCTGGCGCGGCTCGGGCGCGTAGACCTGCTCATCGGCTCGGGGCAGGGCGAGCGCGCGCTCGAAGACGTGCGCGCGCTCGAAGCGCAGTCGAAGTCCGACTGGAGGCTCGCCGTCGCCGTCGCGAACCGCTACGGGCTCGCCGGGCATAAAGAGGACGCGCGGCGCGTCTACGACGCGATGCCCGCGGAGGCGAAACAGTCCGAAGAGGGCAGGAGGCTCCTCGCGGCGCTCACGGACGCGCCCTGCGCGGACACGCCCGAGTCCCGCCAAACGCTCGAACGCCTCGTCGCCTCCGACGCGAAGAACGCGGGCGCGCTCGCCTGCCTCGGCCTGCTCACGCGCACGTCCGAGCCCGAGCGCTCGCTCGACTTCTACAGGCGCGCGGCCGAGGCCGACCCGAAGAACGCAGACCACGCCGTCGGCTACGCCTCCGCGCTCGTGCAGCTCCGCCGCTTCGCCGAGGCGGCCGCGATCCTGCGCCGCGTCGTCGCGTCGGCGCCCGACAAATACGAGGCGCACGCGAACCTCGCCGCCGCCCTCTACGAATTAAAGCTTTACAACCAGGCGCTAGAGGAATACAAATGGCTTGCGCGCGCGCGGCCCGAGCTGGCGGTCGTAGACTTCCTGATCGGCACCGCGCACGACCACCTCGGCCAGTACGAGGAGGCGCTCGCGGCCTACGAGACCTTCCTCGCGCGGGCCGACGCGCGGGCCAACCAGTTGGAGATCGAGAAGGTCAACCTGCGGCTCCCCTCCCTGCGCAACCAGATCAAGCGCGGCGAGGGGGCGAAGAAGGACAAGAGGGCGCAGTGATGAAGACGAATCGCAGCGCGAAGCACACAGCCTCGCAGTCCACCTCCGGCGGCCGTCGCCCGGCCGGACTCCTGCTCTTAATCACGCTGATGGCGCTCGCCTGCGGCGAGGCGCTCGCGCAGGAGGCGGCCGCGCAGCCGCAGCGCGAGGACGGCCCGCCGCCGATGCGCTACATGCCGGACGACGTCCGCCGCCGGCTCGACGCCGAGCGCGACCCGAAGGCGCGCGCGCGGCTCGGCATGGAGATAGCCGAGGAGCGGCTGGCGCGCGCGGCGCAACTGGCCGACTCCGACAGCTTCGTGGCGGCGACCGGCGAGGTCGGCGTCTACGAGGCCGTCGTCGAGGACACGGTCGGCTTCCTCTACTCGACGGGGCGCGCGGGCAAGCTGCGCGACGTGATGAAGCGCGTCGAGATCACCCTGCGCTCGCACGTCACGCGGCTCGAAACCATCCGGCGCGCGCTGCCCGAGCACCACGCCGTCTACCTCAGGGACGCCATCAGCTTCGTGCGCGACCACCGCGACAAGGCGCTCGGCGCCTTCTACAGCGACGCCGTCGTCGGCGAGCCGCGCCGCCCCGCCTTGACCACGCCCGCGGGCGAGCGCGCGACGACGAGCGACCCGGCGCGCGCCGAGGACGACAAGAAGCCCGAGCAGCGCTGACCGCGCACGCGCAGTCCCGCGACCGAGCGAAGTCTCCGCCGCCCCGCCCACGGCGCGGCCCCGACCCCTCTGAGTTATGAACGCCCCTGACACCACGAAGCACCCCGGCGCCGGACTCCGCCGCGCCTCCGCGCTCCTCTTCGCCCTCTGCCTCTGCGCCGCGGCCGCCGCGCCGCGCGGCGCCGCCGCGCAGCGACGCGAGCACCTGACGCCCGAGGAGATAGAGCTTGTGCGCGACAACCAGTCGCTCGACGACCGCACGAAGGTCTTCATCAAGGCCGCCGAGCGCCGCCTGCTCGCCGTCACCAACCCGGCGGAGGCCGCGCGCGAGGCCGCGAAGGACAAGGAGAAGTGGGGCGAGGTGAAGGGCACGCGCGCGCAGCTCTTCTACGACATCTCGAAGATTCTCGACGAGGCCGTCGTCAACATCGACGACGTGGCCGAGCACAGCCCGGACAGTCCCCTGCTGCGCAAGTCGCTCTTCACGCTCTCCGAGGCCGCAGGCCGCATCCTGCCGCAGCTCGCGCGGCTGCGCGAGTCGGCCGGCGACGAGGCCGAGGCCGACCAGCTCGACCGCGCCCTTGAGACGGCGAAGGAGATCGCCGAAGCGGCGAAGGAGCGCGGCGTCAACGCCGAGGACCTGAAGACGAAGGCGAAGGCGGCGAAGAAGGACAACTGATTCGGGGCGTCGAGATTCAAGGGGCGGGGAGGGCGGCGCGCTTGGCTTCGAGCGAAGCGGCGCCGCCTTTTAATTTTCGCGCGCCGAACCGCGGCGCCGTTTGTGTCGTAGAATAGGGCGCGAAAGGATTTTATCGAAGATTATGGAAAGCAGATTCTACCCGGGCGTCCAGGCCGACACGGCGCAAGTCCAGAAGGATTTGCGCGCGCTCTTCGACGCCGACACGGGCTACGAGGTGCAGACGATGCAGGTCTCCGCGACCGCGGTCATCCAGGCGCGCAAGTCGAGCACGCTGCGCGACCTGACGGGCCTCTCGGCGGCGCTCACCATCAAGGTGACGCCCGAGCACGGCGGCACGCGCGTCGAGATGGGCATGCAGAAGTGGCTCGACAAGGCGGCCGTCGCGGCGGCCATCGTCGTCCTCACAGGCGGCCTCGGGAGCCTGCTGCTGGCCGCCCCCGCGCTCGGCGCCTACTGGCAGCACAAGCTCACGGAGGACGCCTGGAAGGTCATCGAGGCGCACGTCGCGCGCAAGGCCGGCGGGTACGTGCCGCCGATGCCGGGAAGCTGCGGCACCTGCGGCGCGGTCGTCACCTCGGGCTCGGCCTACTGCTCCGGCTGCGGCGCGAACATGCGCGCCGCGCACGCCTCCTGCGCCTCCTGCGGCGCGCAGCAGAAAGACCCCGCCGCGCGCTTCTGCAACCGCTGCGGCAAACCCCTTACGAGTTGATTCATCGGGTCATCGGGTCATCGATTCATTTGAAGAAAGTCTCGGCATTCTTCAAATGAATCGATGACCCGATGACCCGATGAACAAATCCCTTTTATGCCGCGTCCGACTCCCGCGCCGGCAGCCCGAGTTCCTCGGCGCAGTCGCGGCAGAGCCACACGTCGATGCGCGCGGCGTCGGCCCAGAAGAAGGGCGTGACGCGCGCGGCGGCGCGCATCGCCGCGTCGGACGGCAGACGCTGTAGCTGCCTGACGTAGGCGGTGGCCGGGTAGAAGCCGCCGGCCGCGCCCCTCGCGCGGTGGACGCACTCGCGCACGCGGTAATCCTGCTCGCTCTTCAAGTCGGGTGACCTCGAAATCACTCTTTTATGATTACAAAGACGGGAGGGATCGGCGTCCGCTTCCGGACGCAGGGGGATGTTTACCACGCGCCCAACGCGGCCGAGTTGCATTGTCGTTACGGAACTATTATTTTGCCGCCTTCCGGTTGATAAGAATCGTCGTTTGAGGAATCATCCAAGCATGTCAGAGAGGCGGCCCGAAGATTTGACCATCCTCGTCGTCGAGGACTACGAGGACACGAGTCTCGCCATGCGACTCGCGCTCGAACACAGGGGCTACCACATCATCGAGGCGTCGGACGGCGCGCGCGGCGTCGAGGTCGCGGCGAGCGAGCGCCCGGAAGTCGTCCTCATGGACTTGAACCTGCCCGTGCTCGACGGCTTCGCCGCGGCCGAGCGCATCCGCGCCATCCCCGAACTCAAGGAGACGGTCATCGTCGCCGTCACCGCGCACCACGACGCCGACCTCCGCGCCCGCGCCCTCGCCGCCGGCTGCAACGCCTTCGTCACCAAGCCCGTGGACTTCGAGTGGCTCGGCGACCTCATCTCGAACCTCCTGCCGTGAGGGGGAGGAGGAAGTAGACAGTAGACAGTAGACAGTAGACAGTAGATAAAAGAAGGGCGGCACGTCTCGGCACTCGAACCGGAGCGCGCCGCCTCTGTCTTCCTACTGTCTACTGTCTACTGTCTACCGTCTACTGCTTTCAATCAAAGATGAGATGAATCCCCGCCTGCCCGGCCGGGACGAAGGTCGGCTCGACGCGGAAGACGGCGCGGATGCGCTCGGCCGTGAGCACCTCGGCGGGCGTGCCGTCCGCGACGACGCGGCCGCGGTCGAGCAGCACTATCTGGTCGGCGAAGCGTGCGGCGAGGTTCAGGTCGTGAACCACCCCGACCGTGACCACGCCCGGCGAGTCGGCGAAGCCCCGCACCTTCTTCATGAACTCTATCTGGTGGCCGATGTCGAGAAAGGTTAGCGGCTCGTCGAGGAACAGGTAGCGGCAGGCGGCGGGCGCCGTTTCCGGCTCCGAGTCCGTGCGCCACAACTGCGCCAGGACGCGCGCGAAGTTGACGCGCTGGCGCTCGCCGCCGCTGAGCGTCTGGTAGTTGCGCCCGGCGAACTCCGTCACCTCGAAGAACTCCATCAGATCGTCTACGGTCTTCTCGTCGGCGGGGCCGGGGCTCCCGCCGAAGTGCGGGTAGCGCCCCATCATGACGACCTCGCGCACCGTCAGCGGGAACGCTATCTCGACGGCCTGCGAGAGCACCGCGCGCCGCCGCGCGAGTTCGGCCTCGGCGGCGTGGCGCACGTCCGCGCCCTCGTACCTGACCTCGCCCTCCTGCGGGCGCAGCAGCCGCGCCAGCACCTTGACGAGCGTGGACTTGCCCGCCCCGTTCGGCCCGACTATCAGGTGGAGGCGCCCGGCCGCGAACGTGACCGACACCCCGGAGATGAGCGCCTTGCCGCCGACACTGTAGGTGACCCCGCGCGCTTCCAGCATACTCAGAACACGTACTGCCGGCGCCGCAGCAGCAGGATGAAGACGGGCACGCCGACCGCCGAGGTGACGATGCCGATGGGCAGCTCGGCCGGCCGCAGCGAGAGCCGCGCTATCAAGTCCGCGAGGCTCAAAAGCGTCGCGCCCGCGAGCGCGCTCCCGACGATGAGGAAGCGGTTGTCCGCGCCGTGCAGCATCCGCAGGATGTGCGGCACGACGAGCCCGACGAAGCCGATGACGCCCGTGAAGGCCGTCGCCACCGCGACGACGACGACGTTGATCGAGAGGACGACCCACTTCAGGCGGCTCACGTTCACGCCGAGGTAGGTCGCCTCCTCCTCGCCGATCATCAGGGCGTTCAACTGCTTCGCGTAGCGGAGCGCGAGGGCCGTCCCGCCCAGCGTCGAGACGGCGACGACCCGGACTGCGCGCCAGCTCGCGCCCGAGAGCGTGCCCAGGCTCCAGAAGGTGATGGAGCGGGCCTGCGGGTCGCGCGCGACGTAGGACAGGAATCCGATGGCGCTCATGCAGAGGGCGTTGACCGCCAGCCCCGTGAGCAGGAGCATCACGACCGAGGCCCGCCCGTCCTCGCGCGAG
>DASVWB010000310.1:0-18780 GCA_036389815.1 Pyrinomonadaceae bacterium
GGCGAGATGCTGGAGGCTTTAGGCGAATGAGCTGGCTCGACGAGGGGGCGCTGTTCTCGCAGATCGGCGCGTTCCTGAACGAAGACATCGGCCGCGGCGACATCACGACGCAGTCCACCGTGATGCGCAGCCAGAGCGCCAAGGGGCGCTTCATCGCCAAGGAGGCGATGGTCGTCTGCGGGCTCGAAGCCGCCGAGGCCGTCTTCTCCACGCTCGACTCGCAGCAGCAGATCGAGGCGTTCGTCGCCGACGGCGACGAGGTCGAGGCGGGCAAGGTCATCGCGCGCACCACGGGCTTCGCCGACGTGCTGCTCGCCGGCGAGCGGCTCGCGCTCAACCTGATGCAGCGCCTCTCGGGCGTGGCCACGCTCACCCGGAGTTTCGTCCGGGCGGTCGAGGGCACGGGCGCGCAGATCGTGGACACGCGCAAGACGACGCCGGGGCTGCGGATGCTTGAGAAGTACGCGGTCACGGCGGGCGGCGGGCGCAACCACCGCTTCGGGCTCGACGACGGCGTGCTCATCAAGGACAACCACATCGCGCTCGCGGGCGGCGTGGCGACGGCCGTCCGGCGCGCGCGCGAGGCGGTCGGCCACCTGCACAAGGTCGAGGTCGAGGTGACGCGCGAGCGCGAGCTGCGCGACGCGGTCGAGGCCGGCGCGGACATCCTCCTGCTCGACAACCAGACGCCGGAGGAGGCGCGCCGCCTCGTCGAGGTCGCAAGGGGCCTGAAGCCCGGCCTGCTGCTCGAATCCTCGGGCGGCATCACGCTGGAGAACGTGCGCGCCTACGCCGAGGCGGGCGTCGACTTGATCAGCGTCGGCGCGCTCACGCACTCGGCGCGCGCCGTGGACATCAGCTTCAAGATTCAGTCCGCTTGAGGGCGACGCCCGCCCGGCGGAGTGGGGGAAGCGGAACTGAGCGCGCGCGGGCGCGTGTAAACCCTTCGCGGCGCGCGGCGCATCACAGAAGGGCCCCCGGCCGTTTCGAGGAGGAGTGAGATGAGTAAAAGTTTGGCTCGCGTGGCGCTCGCGGTGGCGGCCGCCGCCTTCCTGTCCATGCCCGACGCGGCGCAGTCGCAGCAGCGCCGGCGCACCTCGCGCCGCACGTCGAACCCTTCGCGCCCGCAGCCCGTCGAGAGGCCCGCGCTGCCCGACGAGCCGGCCGTCGTCAGCACGGCCGACGAGGGGCAGACGCAGCCGCGGCGTAACTCGGGGCGCGCGCGCCAGCAGCCGGGCGCGCAGGCCGAGAACGACCAGTTGCGCGGCACGGTGCGCGACCTCTCCGGCCAGGTCGAGCAGCTCTCGGGGCAGCTCAACCAGATGAAGGCCGACCAGCGCGCGATGTACGACCTGGAGCGGCTGACGCGCGCCGAGCAGCGCGCCGAAGACCTGCGCCGCCAGCTCCGCGAGACGACCGACAAGGAGTTCCAGTTGCAGGAGCGGCTGGCCGAGATAGACTACGAGTCGCAGCCCGACTCCATCCAGCGCCGCGCCGCCCTCATCGGCTCGCTCAACCCCGGCGCCGTGCGCGACGCCATCGCGCAGCAGTTGGAGCGCGAGCGCGCGCGCATCCGCAAGCAGCTCGAACTGCTCGGCACCAGCCGCACGCGGCTCGAAGCGGCCGTCGGCACCGCCGACGCCGAAGTAGACCGCCTCCGCCAGCGCGTCGAGGCCGCCGACCAGGCGCAGCAGTCCGGGCCGGGCCCCGACAACACGAACGCCGCCGCGCCCACCCCCCAGCCCAGCCCGGCCCCGACGCCGGCGCAACCGCCGGGGGAATAGAGGTTAGAGGTTAGAGGTTAGGGGTTAGAGGTTAGTCGGGTTGCGTCCGATGGTAATAGCGCTCTGCGATAATAAAGGTTTTAACTAACCTCTAACCTCTAACCTCCGCTTTTATGTCTTCCGTCACCAGGCTCGAACTCTACCGCCTGCTCGCGGGTGCGGCGGCGCGGGGCGAGCGCGTGGTCGTCGCGACGGTCGCGCACACGCGCGGCTCGACGCCGCAGCGGCGCGGGGCGAAGATGCTCTTCTTCGAGGGCGGCGCGACGGCCGGCACCGTCGGCGGCGGCTGCGTCGAGGCCGAGGTCTGGGCCGAGGCGCGCGAGGCCCTGCGCACGGGGCGCCCAGCCCTCCACCGCTTCACCCTCACCGCCGACGAGGCCAGCGAGGAGGGCATGGTCTGCGGCGGCACGATGGAGATTTTCCTTGACGTGTGGGGTTGAAGGCGGTCGGCGGTCAGCTTTCAGCTTTCAGCTTTCGGCTAATCCCGGCCGTCCCCGTCTGGCTGACCGCCGACCGCTTTAAAGGAGTGAGAGTGATGCCGACTTCTTTCATCGAGAGCTACAGGGCGAAGCACCGGCACCCTTTGAACCGTCTGACGCACACGGTCGGGATACCGCTGATCGTGGCGAGCCTGCCGCTCTTCCTGTGGGACTGGCGCTGGGCGCTGGGGCTGTTCGTCGCCGGCTGGGTCTTGCAGTTCGTCGGGCACGCCATCGAAGGCAACAGCCCGGCCTTCTTCCGCAACCCCGTCTACCTCCTCGTCGGCCCGCTCTGGCTCGCGCGGCGCGCGCTCGCCGCCCTCGGCCTCGTCCGCACGACTGAGAAGTAGCCGCCGCGCCCGCGACGATAAAATCTCACCACAGAGACACGGCTTTAAGAATTTCAAATCTCGAATTCGAGATTTGAAGTTAGCCGAATCTGTGTGTCTCTGCGCTCCGGTTCAATTCCCGCGACTCGCAAGTTAAGATTGGGCGCGAAGATGGAGAGTCCGACGCCGCAAAACTCCCCCGCGGAACTCACGCGCGCGCTCGCGCGGGTGCTCGAAGCGGGCGGCGCGGCCGTGCTGGCGACGGTCGTCGAGGCCGCGCGCGCGGTCGGCGCGAAAGTCCTTTTCGGGCCGGCGGGCGCGCGGACGGGCACGACCGGCGACGACGCCCTCGACGACGCGCTGGCCGCGCAGGCCGAAGCCTTCCTCGGCTCGCGCGCCGAGGCGCGCACGCACGCGGTCGGGGAGTTCGCGCCCGCGCTCGACGCCTGGCGCGCGGCGCGCGTCCTCTTCGAGCGCGTCGAGCCGGAGCCGCGCGTCGTCGTCTGCGGCGCGGGGCACGTCGGCGCCGCCCTCGCGCGGCTCGCGCACGCGGTCGGCTACCGCGTCACGCTCGTGGACGACCGCGGGGAGTTCGTCGCGCGCTCGCGCTTCCCCGAGCCGGACATCGAACTCGTCGCCGCGCCCGGCTGGACTCAGCCTCTGAAAGAGATTATCGGGACGGGGCGCGGCGTCTACGCGGCGGTCGTCACGCGCGGGCACAACGAGGACGAGGAGTGCATGAGGGCGGTGCTGGCAGCGCGCCCCGACTACGTCGGCATGATCGGGAGCCGCCGCCGGACGAACATCGTGCTCGGGCGCCTGCGCGAGTCGGGCTTCGGCGAGGAGGTTCTGAGGGAGGTGCGCGCGCCCGTCGGGCTCGACCTCGGCGCCGTCTCGCCCGAGGAGGTCGCGCTCGCCGTCCTCGCCGAGATGGTCGCGCACCGGCGCGGCGGCACCGGCGCGCCGCTCTCGGCCTGGCGGCGGGGCGGCGCTTAAACGTCCGCCGGGGCGTTCGGCCGCGGCCCTGCGGCGTCGTCGGCGGGCGGCTGCTCGAAGTGTCTGCGGCGGCGCCGGCCGCGGGCGTAGCCGACGAAGAACTGCGCGGGGGCGATGAGCCAGTAGGCGATGCCGGAGAAGAACGAGTAGCGCGCGCCGCCCGCCGCGGCGATGGCGACCGAGACGAGGCCGACGGCGACGTTGGCCGCGTTCTCCAGCGTGTAGGTGCGCGTGTCGAAGGTCTCGACCTCCGTCAGCTCAAGCTCGCGGCGGCGGCGGTACGCGTGGTGGTAGAGCAGCGCGAAGACGGCGAAGACGGCCGTGAAGCCGAGCCCGAAGACCGACATCATCAGCGCCACCTGCTCGCGCCTCACGGCGGGGACGAAGGTGCCGTCCGGCGCGCCGAAGCCCGCGGGGACGCCCGTCAACTGGTTGACGAAGAGCGTCCAGACGAACTTGAGCGGGTAGACGTAGAAGAGGACGACGAAGAGCAGCAGCGCCGTCATCCAGACCGTGAAGTTGTCGTTGAGGCCGTAGCGCCGGAAGAACTTGTACTGCACGTGCCAGCAGTGGAAGAGCATCGCGAAGGTGATGGCGAAGGCGACGAAGCCGCGCATCGTCAGCAGCAGTTCGTCGAACGTGCGCGGCACTTCGAGCGAGACGACGAGGAGCGTGATGGCGAAGGCGAAGACGCCGTCGGAGAGCGCCTCGACGCGCGAGACCTCGCCGAGCCCGCGCAGGCGGAAGCCGTTCTGCACGGCCGCCTCCTTCTTGAGAAGCTGCCCGCCGATCATCTCGCTCCCTTGCGGTTTCCCGACTTTGAAGGCATTTTAAGGCTGCGGCGCTCGGGGCGCGGGCGGGAAGCCCGTGCCCCGCTGACTTTCCGAGAAGGCGAGCATTATTCACGTTCCGGCCGCCGGCCGCAAGACTCATGACCACGACGGGGACACGCGCGGGGCGGGCGGGGGCGGCAGGCGGCATGTTCCGCGCGCTGGCGCACCGCAACTTCCGCCTCTTCCTGGCCGGCGCCTTCCTCTCGAACGCGGGCACCTGGATGCAGACGGTGGCGCAGAGCTGGCTCGTCCTGCAACTGACCGACTCGGGGACGTGGCTCGGCGTGGACAACCTCGTGGCGACGGCGCCGGGGCTGCTGCTGACGCTCGTCGGCGGCGTCATCGCCGACAAGGTGGATCGCAAGCGCCTGCTCATCTACACGCAGGCGTCGGCGGGGCTTTCGGCGCTCACGCTCTCGCTGCTGGTCTGGGCGGGCGCGATCCGCTGGGAGGGCGCGGCGCGCCGCCCCGGCGACGTGTGGATGGTGCTCGTGCTGACCTTCGTCACGGGCTGCTGCTGGGCCATCTCCAGCCCCTCGTACCAGGCCATCACGGTCGACTTAGTCGAGCGCGAGGACGTGGCCAACGCCGTCGCGCTCAACTCCTCGCAGTTCCAGTTGGCGCGCGTCGTCGGGCCGACGCTCGCCGCCCTGACGCTCGGCGCGCTCGGGATGGCGGGGTGCTTCCTCGCCAACGGCCTCTCCTACGCGGCCATCGTGCTCGCGCTCTCGCGGGTGAGGTTCGAGCGGCGCGGCGCAGGCGCGGCGGCGGCGCCGGTGGCGGCCGCGGCCGGGGGCGCGCGTGCGGAAGGGGCCGCGGGCGGGGCGGACGCCGCGGCGGCCGAAGGAGAGGCCGCGCGGGCGGCGGCGGCCGGGGCGCGCTCGATGCGGGGCGACCTTGCCGAAGGGTTCCGGTACGTGTGGGGCCGCCCGCGCGTGCTGGCGGTGCTGGCCTGCTCGACGGCGGTGAGCCTGTTCGGCATCCCCTATCTGGTGCTGATGCCCCTGTTCGCGCGCAACGTCTACGCGTGGGGCGAGGCGGGGCTGTCGCTGCTGATGGGGACGGCCGGGGCGGGCGCGCTCGTCGGGGCGCTGACGCTCGCCTACCTCGGCGACGCGCGGCGCAAGGGGCTGATGCTGCTGGGGAGCATGCTGTCGGGCGGGGCGGGCATCACGGCCTTCTCGCAGGCGGCCGCGCCGTGGCCGGCCATCCCCCTGCTCTTCGGCGTCGGCGCGTCGATGGTCTGCTTCTTCGCGCTCGGCAACACGCTGCTGCAACAGCTCGTGCGCGACGAGATGCGCGGGCGCGTGATGAGCATGTGGATTCTGACCTTCGTCGGCACGATGCCCGTGGGGAGCTTCCTCTCGGGCGCGGCGGCCGACCGCTTCGGGCCGCGACCCGTGCTGGCCGCCTGCGGCCTCGTCGTCCTGCTCTTCGGCCTCGCCGCCGCCACGCTCAACCCGCGGCTGCGCGAGATGTGAGCCCCGGCGCCGGCTCACTCCTCGTCACGGAACACGCGTTCGAGCGGCGTCATCCCGCGGTCGTTGAACTGCGGGACGGGCGGGCGCGCCGGGTCGAGGGCGAGCGGGCGCGCGGCGCCGAGCCCGAGCGTGGTGCGCGGGGCAACTCCCGCGTCGGCCCTTTGATTCACGGTGTCCGCAGGCGTCCGCCCGCGGCGGAGCAGGGCGGGGAAGAGGTGGAACCACTGCACGTAGCCGGCGCCCATCGCCAGAGCCCAGAAGGCGAAGCGGCCGAAGACGCCGTAGTCGGGCGAGTGGAAGGCGGCGGCCGCGGCCGAGCCGAGCGGGAACGAGAGCAGGAACATCGCCGCCTCGATGACGGAGCTGGTGCCGTTCGAGAAGAAGAGCGTCTCGTGCTCGACCGGCATGATGGAGTAGACGACGAGCAGCGTGGTGCAGAGCAGCAGCCACGGCTTCCGCAGGTTCTCTTGGAAAGGGTTCTGCATCGCTCCCTCCGGGGAAGTAGGCAGTAGGAAGTAGACAGTAGACAGTAGACAGTAGACAGTAGACAGTAGAAATACCTTCGGAAGGCGAGCCTCCCGGGCGTCACTGTCGGCGGTCGTGGCGCGGAGCGCTACTATCTACTGTCTACTGTCTACTGTCTACTTCCTACTGTCTACTGTTCAATAGACACCGGGCCTCTCAAATCTGTTCCTCCGCCCGCGCGCAAGAAAAATCGCGCGGGGGCGTTCTAACGCCGGAAGGGCAGGCTGTGCGGAAACCGCGGCCCGCCCGTGCGAATCTGCGAAAGAGCTTTTTCGAGGAGAAAAGGATGCGAACCTTCCGAGACCTGCTGTGCCTCTTCTTCGGCCTCCTGCTGATTGCGCTCGTCACGGCCAGCGCGCAGGCGCAGGGCGTCATCGTCCCCGGCCCGTGCCGCCGCTGCCCCGTGCCCATGCCGCGCCCCGTCCCGCTGCCGCGCGCGCTGCCCGTCAAGTCAATCAAGATAGAGACGAAGATCGCCGCGCAGGTCGCCACCACGCACGTCGAGCAGGTCTTCCGCAACGACACGGACGCCACCCTCGAAGGCACGTACCTCTTCCCCATCCCCGAGTCGGCTTCGGTCGCGGAGTTCGCCATCTGGGACGGCGACCGCCGGCTCGTCGGCGAGGTGCGCTCGCGCGAGGAGGCGCGCCGCATCTACGACGAGATCGTCCGCCGACAGCGCGACCCCGGCCTGCTCGAATACGCCGGCCGCGACCTCTTCCAGGCCAGCATCTTCCCCATCGCCCCCCACTCCGACAAGAAGCTTGAGCTGACCTACACGCAAGTCCTGACCGCGGAGGGCGGCACCGTCGCCTACCGCTACCCGCTCGGGACGGGGCGCAACGTCGCCCCCGTGGGCTCGGTCTCGGGTCGCGTCGAGATAGAGGGGCGCGAGCCCGTCCGCAACATCTACTCGCCGAGCCACGAGGTGGAAGTCTCGCGCAGGGGCGCGCGCGGCGCTCGCGTCTCGTTCGAGTCGGCCGCCGGGCGCGAGCCGCAGGACTTCCAGCTCTTCTACACCCTCTCGGACGCCGACTTCGGCATGACGCTTTTGACTCACCGCGAGCCGGGCAAGCAGGGCTTCTTCCTCCTGACCATCTCCCCGAAGGACGACTTGGCCGAGGCCGAGTACGCGGCGAAGGACGTGGTCTTCGTCCTCGACACCTCGGGCTCGATGGCCGAGGCCGGGAAGATGGAGAAGGCGCGCGCGGCGCTCCTCTTCGGCGTGCGCTCGCTACGCCCGGCCGACCGCTTCAACGTCGTCAACTTCGCGGGCGAGGAGCACCTGATGACTTCGGGGCTCTTGCAGGCCGACGAGCGCGGACGCGCGCAGGGCGAGGAGTTCATCTCGCAGCTCAAGCCGCTCGGCGGCACTAACATCAACGGCGCGCTCGTCGCCGCGATGGCGCAGTTCGACCGCTCGGAGCGCCCGCGCATGCTCGTCTTCCTCACCGACGGCCTGCCCACCGTCGGCGAGACGAAGGTCGAGCGCATCGTCGAGAACGCGCGCGCGGCGCGCGTGCCCGGCGTGCGCCTCTTCACCTTCGGCGTCGGCTACGACGTGAACACGGCGCTCCTCGACAAGCTCGCCGCGGAGAACGGCGGCGTCGCCGAGTACGTCGAGCCGAAAGAAGACTTGGAGATCAAGGTCTCGAACTTCTTCACGAAGATAAACCACCCGGTGCTCACAGACCTGAGGCTCGACATGGGCGGCGTCGAGACCGACCTCGTCTACCCGCGCGAGATGCCGGACGTGTTCCGCGGCACGCAGGTCACGCTCATCGGCCGCTACCGCAACCCTTACGACGCGGCGGGCGTCACGCTGCGGCTGACGGGGCGGACGGGCGGGCGCGAGCGCTCGTTCGTCTACCAGAACCTCGGCTTCCCGCTCCAGTCGGAGCGCAACGACTTCCTCCCCCGCCTCTGGGCGACGCGCCGCGTCGGCTGGCTGATGGAGCAGGTGCGCACGAACGGCGAGCAGAAGGAGTTGACCGACGAGATCGTTGACCTCGGCACGCGCTACGGCATCGTCACGCCCTACACCTCCTACCTCGCGCTCGAAGAGGGCGCGCGCCTCGCTGACGGACGGGACGCCGACGAGGTTATGCGCGTCACGCCGCGCGTGCGGCGCGGCGGCGACCGCCGCACGCGCACCGGCGCGGCGGGCGGGGCGGGCGGCGGCAGCCCCGTCGGGCCGCTGACCTCGGCCGACGAGCCTCCGCCGCCGCCGCGTGAAGCCGCGAAGGCGACGACGGGAGCGGCGGCCGTCCAGCAGAGCAAACGCGAGCGCGCGCAGCAGGAGGTCGTGCGCGTCGAGGCGGAGCCCGAGCGGGCGTCCGTGCGCAAGGTCGGCGAGAAGACATTCTATCTGCGCGAGGGCGTCTGGGTGGACTCCGAGTTCCAGCCGGAGGCGAAGCTGCCCGAGACGCCGCTCGAATTCGGCGCAGAGGACTACTTCGCCCTCCTCCGCCGCGAGCCGCAGCTCGCCCGCTTCTTCGCCCTCGGCGAGCGCGTCGTCGTCGTCTACAAGGGGCGCGTCTACAGGGTGGGCAGTAAGCAGTGAGGAGGAGGAAAGTAGGCGGTAGGCGGTAAGAAAAAGAGTCGGGGGCTGACGTGAGAACGTCGCCCCCGACCGCATTCATCCGACAATTTCTAACGACCATTGGAGCGGCGTGCGCCGCAACCGCCTCGACCCCGCGATGAGTTAATCCGTCCGCAGTTTACATGGGCATTTAGACCCGCGCCGCCCGAATATTCTCGTGTGCAGACGCGATTTCGAGCCGCACAGACCGCATCGCGGACGTGAAAGTCGGAATTGTGGGCGCGGAAATCGGCGCACGGCGCGCGTACATTTTAGACGCGTTCGTGTTCCCCCTTGTCTCGCCTCCGCCTGTTCATGTACAAAGGGGGGAATGAGATTCAGGGGGCGCGGGATTCTGAGGAGAGAGTCTAACCGGAGATGAGTTTAAGAGGGTCTTGTCGTCGGGCCGCGCTGGCGTCGTGCGCGGCCGTTCTTTTGGCCGCGTGGGCGGCCGTAGCGTCGGCGCAGAGTGCGGGCTGGTCGGGCGGGCGGCGCGGCGTGGCGGGGAAGGACTTGAACACAGTCTATTTCCTCGACTCGAAGCGCGGCTGGGTGGGGGGCGACGGGGGCGTCGTGCTGCGCACGTCGGACGGCGGGCGGACGTGGGCGCGGCAGAACGTCCCGACACGGCAGGCCGTCAACGACATCTACTTCCGCAACGAGGAGGACGGCTACCTCCTCGCCGCCACCGAGATTTACCTCACCGAAGACGGCGGCGAGACGTGGCGCATGGCCGCGCGGTTTACGCCGCAGCGCTTCGGCGGCGCGGAGCCCGAACTCTACAGCGTGCGCTTCACGGGCAAGAAGCGCGGCTGGGTCGTCGGCTCTTTGAGCCGCGGCGAAAACGTCGTGGACAGCCTCGTGCTCTGGACGGACAACGGCGGCGCGACGTGGCAGCAGCAGCGCGTGCCCGTGCGGGACGAACTCATTCACCTCGACTTCGACGGCGAGAAGCGCGGATGGGTCGTCGGCAGCGGCGGCCGCATTCTCCACACGCGCGACGGCGGCGAGACGTGGGGCGTGCAGACCTCCGGCACGACGGCCGCGCTCTACCACGTTGACTTCGAGGGCGACGAGCGCGGCTGGGCGGTCGGCGAGCGCGGCACGGCGCTGAAGACGGCGGACGGCGGCCGCACGTGGCGCGCGGTGGCGACGCCCGTGCGCACGACGCTCCTCAGCGTGAAGTTCCTCAACAAGGCGGAGGGCTGGGCCGTCGGCCGCGCCGGCGTCATCCTCCGCACGGACGACGGCGGCGAGACCTGGAAGCAGCAAGACACCCGCACGCGCCAGCACCTCTATGCGCTGTTCTTCGACAAGAAGACGGGCTGGGCCGTCGGCGGCGACGGACTCGTGCTCAGGTACGAGCGTTGACCCTTGGCATTGATTCGCCGGTTCATTCGATTCATTTAAGAAATGAACGAATGAACCGGCGAATCAACGAATCAATCAATCAATCCCACAGCTCGCGCAGGAGCCGCCAGCTCGCCTGCCTGCGCTTCCACTCACGCGTCGAGTCGAACTCCGCCGCCGCGCTGTCCGCGGGCGCGAGGTCGCGGCGCACGTCTCGGCGGCGCAGTTCGACGACGTCGGGCGCGCGGCTGAGTACGGAGTGAATCCCGGGCCGGAAGTGGCATTGCGAGCAGGAGGCGAGGACGGGGCGGAAGCTCCCCTCTAAAGAAGCGCGGCCGGCGGCCTCCGCCTCAAAGGGGTCGAAGCCGTGCGACTGGAAGACGGGCAACTCCCGCTCGTCGCGCGCGACGGCGCGCAGGCCGCCCGCCTCGCCCGCGAAGAGACGCGCGCGGCTCAGACGGAACTCGTGGACGGACGTCGCGTCGCGCGCCTCGTCCTCGTCGCCGTTGAAGGCCCCGGGGATGCGCGCGGGTATCGCGCGGTGGACGCGAATCTGCACGCTCTCCGTGACGGCGGTCGCGGCGGGCTCGCCGCGTTCGTCGGCGAGGAGCATCTGCCTGACCAGCGCGAGGCGCGTCCCCGCGGGGAACTGCGGGAGCCGCGGGTTCGGCTGCGGGTCGGACTGGCTGCGCGGGTCGCGCACCCAGAGCCTCCGAAACCCCGCCACGCGCCCGAGGTATTCGAGCGTCGCCCGCCGCCCCTGCGGCAGCCGCACGAAGACGCGGAAGACCGAGCGGCCGCCCGTGCCCACGACGTGCGCGGGCGCCGCCGGCCCGCCCCCGCGGACGCCCACCTCGACCCACGGGCCGCCGGGCTTGAGGAGGTCCGGCGGGAGGAAGGGCACTTCGGGGCGCGCGGGGTCGTAGTCGGCGGCGAACTCGCCGGAGGCAGCGGCCGCCTCGTAAGTGTCGGGCAGGGCCGCGGCCTGCTCCCGCGTGAGTGCGAGGCGGCGGATGACTCTGGCGAGCTTCGACTGGAGCGCGCGCAGCTCGGGCGTGGGGCGCTCCGCCCTGTACACAGTCCAATCGAAGACGGCCCAGAGGTCGCGCTGCAACATCGCGCGCCTGAGCGGGTCTGCGACGAGGCGCTCGGCGCGCGCGTCGAGGAACTCGTCGAGCGTGCGCGCGGCCTCCGCGTTGGAAGCCCCGCCGAGCAGGTGCCCGGTCGAGCCCCACAGCAAAGGGTCTACCTCGTCTTGCCCGTACTCCCTGCCGTCGCGCGCGGCGCGCGAGTAGAGGGCCCTGTAGAGGCGGTTCCAGACGTGCGCGGGGTCGCGGTCGTAGATGGCCCAACCGGAAGACTCCGCGGCGCCGCCGCCGCGCGCGCGCGGGCGGGCGACGCGCGGGTCGCCGTAGACGAAAGCCAGAGCGACGACCGCGAGCAGCGCCGCCGGAAGCAATTTCAAATTTGAGATTTGAAATTTCAAATCCTTAAAGCCGTGCCTCCACGGGCGGACGCCGATGCTGCGGTAGGGCGCGGCCGAGGGGTCGGAACGTTTTCGCGTCCCTTTCAGAGTGGCGGGGCCATCGCGTCGGCCGCCTCCCGCGAGGTCAGGACGGGCACGACCTCGAACTCCACGAGGTCTTGCCAGTTCGCCGTCCACTCGCCGACGAGCCGCGCGTCCTCACACTCCAGCAGTTGGAAGCAGCGGCCGAAGTCGGGCTCGACCCAGCTCCCGAGGTACCGCAAGCCCTCCGGCATCATCCGCCCGCGCTCGCGGAAGCGGCGGTAGACGGCCGCGGCCGTCTCGCGGTCTTTGAAACGCTCGATCACCATGAAGAGCATCGCGCGAACACTCCGGCGCCGTGCGGCCGTACGCCTTCACCTTCTGTAGAAGAACTCCGACCATGCGGACTTCGCCCCGGGGCGGCCCCGCGCGTCCGCGCCCCACACGCGCCAGCGCCCGGGCTGCGCGCCGATGAACGGGAACTCGTAGCCGGTGCCTTCGATGACGGCCTGCGGCTGTGTTGACTGCGGGAGCGCGGCCGCGCAGAGGAGCAGCAGCAGCAGGGCGGCGTGCATTACTCTCATCGTCGCACCTCCAACTGATGCGGGGCGCGCGGGCCGCCGAAGGCTTCAGGCGCGTCGTGTCGAAAAGCGGCGGCGGGCGGAAACTTCAAAGGCGGAAGCGGGGCCTATGATGCCCCCGCGCGGGCGCGAACTCAACAACTTTCTCCCGGGGCGTGGGCGGAAATATTTTGAGCAACGCCGGCGCGTGCTCGGGGCATCCGAAAGGACAGCATAGCAGTTACCCAGAGGGTCGCGGGCGGAACGCGAGCCGCGGGTAAAAAGGACGGTTCTCCTGTGGTTCCCGCCCGGCGCATGACGAAGCGCCGGGCGGTTTTTTTATTCCCGCGGACGCGGCGCGCCGGAGCCACGCGCCCGCAGACCCCACGAGGCCGCGACTGCGCGTGCGCGCCGCTGTATTATCTCCTGTCGGAACAAACGTCTTCGCCGCGGCCGCCGGGGCGGCGCGCGGGCTGAAAGGGGTGGAGATGGAGAAGGTCTCAAGGCGTGACGCCATAACTAAAGTCGTCGCGGGGGGCGCGGGGCTCGCGCTCCTGAATCTCGCGGGCGAGGCGGAAGAGGCGATGGCCGCGCAGGGACAGACGCCCGCCGCGGCCGCGCCGACCGCGGCGCGCGCGTTCCGCGGTCAGCACCAGCCGAAGCCGCTGCCGTTCGACCCGGCCAAGCTCAAGGGCCTGTCCGAGAAGCTCATCCGCTCGCACTGGGAGAACAACTACGGCGGGTCGGTCGGCGCGCTCAACCTCGTGGAGAAGCGTCTCGACGCGATGCTGCGCGAGGGTGACTTGCCCGCCTACGTCTACGGCGACCTGAAGCGCGAGGAGTTGCACCGCACGGGCTCGGTCGTCCTGCACGAGCACTACTTCGCCAACCTCGGCGGCGACAACCGGCCGGGCGGCGAGGTGCTCGAAGCCGTCAAGCAGTGGTTCGGGAGCTTCGAGGGGTGGGAGGCGGAGTTCAGGAAGACTGCGCAGGCGCTCGCGGGCGGTTCCGGGTGGGCGATTCTGACCTTCAACCTGCACACGGGCGGGCTGCACAACTACTGGGCCTGGGATCACATGCACAACGCGCCGGCGGGGCGGCCGCTGCTGGTGCTCGACATGTACGAGCACTCCTACCACATGGACTACGGGTCAGCCGCCGCGAAATACGTCGAAGCCTTCATGCAGAACGTGAATTGGGAGGAGGTCAACCGCCGCTTCGTCGGCGCGCGGAAGATGGCCGCGCTGGTCTGACGCGGCGGCGCCGGCTGCATGACGGCCGCCCCGCCCGCCGTTGGCCGCGCGAGCCCTCGCGCGGCGGGATGGTGACGAAGTCGCCGGTGCCGGTGACGCCTATCCGGTCAGAGGCGTCGAGGAAGCGTTTGCTCTCCGGGCCGGCGCTCAGCCCGCGTAGTCTCGCAGCAGCCCCGTGATGGAGGCGAGGTGGTGGTCGTCGTGCTCGGCCGTGAAGTAGGCCATGTCGATGACGCGCATCTGCTTTCGCAGGCGCGGGTGGAGGGCGGAGGCGGCGACCTCCGCTTCGGTCAGGGCTTCGAGCCGGCGGACGAAGCCCGCGCGCGCGGCGCGGAAGGCGGCGAGTATCTCTTCGAGGCGCGCGCCGTTGTGGCCCGCCTCCTCGGTCTTGCGGTTCCGCATGTCGGCCGCGCGCAGCACGGCGAGGCCGCGCGCGTAGTCTTCGAGCCGCCCCTCGTGCAGCCCGTCGAGGTCGAGCAGGTGGCCGGCCTGCTCCTGCACCGACCAGAGGCCGCCGGGCTTCGCCGTCAGCCGCTCGCGCGAGAGCCCGCGCGTCAACTCTTCGAGCCGCGCGGGCGTGCCGCGCAGGCGCTCGACGACGCAGGGGAAGACGCCGAGCGGCAGGCTGAAGTCGAACTCCCTCTCGACCCACTTCGTCCTTCTCAAAACGGCTTCGACCTCCTCCCGGGCCGGTTTTAAGAGTTTGAAATCTCGAATTCGAGATTTCAAACTCTCAGTTGGCGGCGCGGTCGCGCGGCGACTTCTTCTCAAGGCTGTCGAGCACGGAGCGCGCGGCGGCGAGCGTGGCGAAGGCGCGGGGCGACTCGCCCTCGAAGGTGCGCGCGAGGGCGGCCGCCCGCTGGAGGTCTTCGCGCGCCAGCTTCGAGAAGATGCCGGAGAGGTCGAACGACTGCGCGTTGGACGACGACCTCATCGTCATGTTCTTCGTCTGGAACACGTTGCTCAGGCGGCCGTCCTCGCCCGTGTAGTCCTTGGCGGCGTTCGACGCCTTGACGACCTCGATCATCACCTCCCACGCGCGCGGGCGGTCGAGCTCGACGAGCTGCGTGGCGATGGCGACGAGCGCGCTCACGCGCTCCTTCGACGCCGGGTCGATGCGCTCCTTCGCCTCCGCGAGCGCCTCGTCGAGCAGCCCGGCCGAGCGCCCCGGCTCGCTCTTCGCGAGCAGCCGCGCCCCTTCGGTCAGCGCCCACGCGCGCTGGAAGCCCGTCAGCGTGCCGCCGCGCGCCACGCGCAACAGCGCCTCCACGTCCTTCCGTCCGACGGCGTCGCGCGCCGCCTCGATGTCTATGTAGGCGCGCAACTGCCTGCGCGTGTCGGCGTCCTCGATCTTCGAGAGGAACTCCTCGACGCGCGCGTCCTTCTGCCGCACGGCGTCGAAGACCGCGTCCACGTAGACGGCGTCGCGCTCCTCGGCCGTCTTGGCGCGGTCGAGGCGGCCCAGCGTGTCGCCCACGCGGTCGCGGTTCGGGTCTTCGGGCACGAGCCCGCGCGTGAGCGCGCTGTTCTCGCCGGGCTGGCGCGCCCAGTCGGGCGCGTCGGGCGCGAGCGAGGCCATCTTGGCGCGCAGCGCCGCCGCGCGGTCGGGCGCGAACTGGTCGAAGAGCGGCAGCAGCCGCGCGATGACCGCGTACCAGCCGCCGCGCCCCGCCGAAGTGCGATCCTGGTCGGGCGTCGGCGTGGGCCTGAGCAGGATGGCCGCCGCCGTGCGGAAGTAGGCGGCGCGCAGCTCGGCGGGCGCGTCCGCGGGCGGGCGGAGCTGCTCGCGCGTGAACGCGTGGGAGTCCGAGCCGCCGCCGGCCGTGAAGGTCATGAACATCCAGGGCGTGAAGAGGTAGGACGAGAGCATGGAGGCCGTGTTGGCGTCGGACGCGGGGCTATTGGCCGCGCGCGCCACCAGCGCGGCGTAACGCTCGTCGGCCGCCTTCGCGTTCTTCGGCCGCAGCCGCGCGAGGAACTCAAGGCCGACGGCCGTGACCGAGCCGAGCGCGGGGTCGGCGAACTGCAAGGCGCGCTCCGTGTCGCCGTCTTCGAGGAGCTGGATGGCGAGGCGCAACCGCTTGGCGACGGCCGGCGGCGTGTCCATCGGGTCGGGGCGCTGCTGCTGATTGTCCTGGGCCGCGTCGGTGGGCCGCTCGCCGGAGGTCGCGCCCGCCTCGGCCTCGCGCTTGCGCGCCTCGTCGAGCTTCATCAAAAACTCTTCGCCGAGGGAGCGGTCGCGCTTGGCGGCGAGGCGCAGGACTTCGGCGCGCAGGCTCGGCGGGAGCTGGACGGAGAAGGTGCCGCGCTCGCGCTGCTGCCGCCGCTTATCTTCGGCGACGCGGCGGTCGGCGTCGGCGTCGGCCGCCTCGGCCTCGTCCCACGCGCGGCGGAAGAGCGCCTGCGCGCGCTCGCGCTCCGTGTCCCACAAAACGTCGGCGGCGCGCGCCTGCACGCGGGCGCGCAGCGCCGGGTCGCGGAACGTGCGCGCCTCGTCGGCCAGCCCCGAGACGAGCGAGACGGCCGTCGTGCGCTGAACCTCGGCCATCGGGTCCACCTCGGCCGGCGCCGCCTTCTTCGAGGCGGCCTTCGCCGGCTTCGGCCTGGCCTGCGGCTCCTGCGCGCCGACGGGCGCGGACGAGACGGCCGAGCAGAGCGCGAGGCTCAAAAGGGAAACGCGTTTCAGCATCACAAACCTCCGAGACGACTTCGGCGCGGGCGGGATTCAAACGCGGACGGACAGGACGGGGGATTCAAGATTTCAGATTTGAGATTTCAAATCTGAAATCTCAAATCTGAAATCTCAAATCTCAGATTGCTTATCCTGTTCATCCCGTCCGTCCACGTTGATTCCCGCGCCGCGCGCGAATGGTTCCCGAATTAACCCGTGCGTCAGTTCGCGGCCGCGGCGCGCTCCGGCTTCCTGGCGAGGACTGAGCGCGCGACGGCGAGCGTGGCGACCGAGCGCGGCGCCTCGGACTTGATGGTGCGCGCGAGCGCGGCGGCGCGCTCGAAGTCGTCGCGCGCCAACTGCGCGAAGACGCCCGAGAGGTCGAACGACTCGACGTTGAAGTTCTGCGTCATCGCGCCGCCGCCCTTGAACTCGACGCGCACGGTGAGCTGGCCGTCCTCGCCGCTGAAGTCGGGGAGCGCGTTGGCGGATTTCACCACCTCGTTCATCAGCTCCCACGCCCGCGGCCGGTCGAGCACGGCAAGCTGCGTGGCGACGGCGACGAGCGCGCGCACGCGCTCCGCCGTTCCGTCTTCGAGCCGGCGCGCCTCGGCCGCGGCCTCGTCGAGCGCCTCGACGGCGCGCCCCGGCTGCTCCTTCGCGAGCAGCCGCGCGGCCTCCGTCAGCCCCCACGCGCGCTGCACGCGCGTCAGCTCGTCGCTGTGCGAGAGCTTGATGGCCTCCTCCGCACGCTTGTCGCGGACGGCCTGCTCGACCTGGTGGAAGGCCAGGAAGGCGACGAGCTGCTTGCGCGTGTCGATCTCCTCGATCTTGTCCGCCAGCTCTCGCGCGCGCGCGGGGTCCTTGTCGGCCGTCTCCATCGCCGCGCGGAAGTAGAGCATGTCGCGCTCCTTGGAGTCCTTGGCGCTCTCGACCTTGTCGAGCGCCTCCTGCGCGCGGTCGCGGTTCGGGTCTTCGGGCGTGACGCCGCGCGTCAGCAGCTCGTCGTCTATGCGGCGCGCCTGGTCGGCCGTGTCCTGCGAGAGCTGTGCCTGCCGCGCGCGCAGGGTCGGCGCCCTGTCCGGCGCGTAGCGCTCGAAGAAGGGGAGCATGCGCGTCGCGACGACGTAGGCCCCGGCGCGCCCCGAGCTGCTGCGATCCTGGTCGGCGGGCGGGAGCGGCCGGAGGAGGATTTGCGCCGCCGCCGAGAGGAACGCCTCGCGCACGCGCGGGTCAACGTCCGCGGGCGGCGCGATCTGGCCGCGCCACTGCCGCGTGTGGCTGTTGCCGTCCGGGCGCACGGTGATGTAGAGGAACGGCGTGAACGGGTAGGACGAGAGCAGCGAGACGGTGTTGGCGTCCGCGAACGGGTCGCCGCCGGCGCGTGAGGCGAGCGCGACGAAGCGCTGGTCGGCGGCCTTCCTGTCCTTCTCGCGCAGCGTGTTGAGGATGTTCATGCCGAAGGTGTTGATGGGGTAGAGCGCGGGGTCTGCGAACTGCATCGCGCGCTCGGCGTCGCCGTCGTCGAGGAGCTGCTGCGCGAGCCCGAGCCTCTGCGCCATCGCGGGCGGCGGGTTGTCGGGGTTGATGCGCTGCTCGTTCGTCTGCGCGACCGGCTGCGGCGCGGAGGTCGCCCCGCCCGCGGAGGCCGCGCCCGCCTCCTCCTTCCGCGACTCGTCCATCTTGGCGAGGAACTCTTCGCCCAACTCCTTGTCGCGCTTGGCGGCGAGCTGGACGACCTCGCGGCGCATGTTGAGCAGGCCGCGCGAGCCGGCCGCGCCCTGCGCGACGGCGCGGCGGCGGCGCTCGGCGTCCGAGAGGTTCTGCGTGTCTTTGTCCGCGGCCTCGGCCGCCTCCCACGCGCGGCGGAAGAGAGCGCGGGCGCGCTCCTTGTCCGTGTCCCAGAGGGCGTCGCCGGCGCGCGCCTGCACGCGGGCGCGCAGCGCCGGCTCGCGGAAGTTGCGCGCCTCCTCGGCGAGCGCCGAGACGAGCGAGACGGCCGAGGCGCGCCGCACCTCTTCCATCGGGTCGGCGGCGGCGGCGGGCTTCTTGGCGGCGGGCTTCTTCGGCGGCGGGGCGGCGGGAGTCTGCGCGCGCGCGGCCGGCACGAGCGTCGAGAGGCAGAGCGCGAAGGAGAGCAGGCGGGCGGGTCTGTTCATGTTTCTCGTCCTCGGTCCGGGGCGCGGGCGCGCTTTCGGCGGCGCACGCCGGATTGCTTGTCGAAAGGTCGTGGGAAACGCGCGCCGGCCCCTCGGCATACACGGGGGCCACACGCTCGCGTTGAGTTGGAAGGGTAAACGCCCCCGACCGGAGGGGAGTTCCAAAAAGCGTCGGGGCTTCAGAATGGACTAAGAAATACGCCGGCGCAACCCCGCGGGAAGTCGAAGGGCGAAAGGTAAAAGGCAAAAGTTAATAAGGAAAGGCGGCGTGA
>DASVWB010000311.1:0-8414 GCA_036389815.1 Pyrinomonadaceae bacterium
TCGTTGAACTTCTTGAAGTCCTCGGGCGTCCACCACATGACGAGGTTGCCGTCGGCGTCGAACTTCGCGCCCGAGTCGTCGAAGCCGTGCGTCATCTCGTGGCCGATGACGGCGCCGATGCCGCCGTAGTTGAAGGCGTCGTCGGCCTTCGGGTCGTAGAAGGGCGGCTGGAGGATGCCGGCGGGGAAGACGATCTCGTTCATCGAGGGGTTGTAGTAGGCGTTGACCGTGGGCGGCGTCATGCCCCACTCGGTCTTGTCCACCGGCCTGCCGATCTTGCCGAGGTTGCGCCTCGCCTCGAACTCGCCGACGCCGACGACGTTGTTGTAGAAGGCGCCGCGCGCTATCTGCACCGGCTCGTAGCTGCGCCACCTGTCCGGGTAGCCGATCTTGCGGACGAAGGCGTCGAGCTTGGCGATGGCCTTGGCGCGCGTCGCGTCGCTCATCCAGGAGAGCGTCTGGAGGTCTTCGCGCAGCGCCGCGACGAGGTTCTTGACCATCTCCTGCGCGCGCGCCTTGGCCTGGGGCGTGAACGTCCGGTCGATGTAGAGCTGGCCGAGCGCCTCGCCCAGCGCGCGGTCGGTCGAGGCGACGCAGCGCTTCCAGCGCGGCAGCTGCTCCTGCGTGCCGTTCAGGAACCTGCCGTTGAAGTTGAAGCTCTCCTCGACGAACTTCGACGAGAGCGTGTTCGAGGCGGCGTTGACGAGGTGCCAGCGCAGGTAGGTCTTCCAGTCCTCGATGTTCACGTCGGTGAGCATCGAGTCGGCGGCCTTGAAGAAGGCGGGCTGGCCGACGTTGATCTTGTCTATCTCGGGCAGGCCGATGCCGCGGAAGTAGAGCCCCCAGTCGAAGTGCGGCGTCATGGCGAGGAGCTGCGCCTTCGTCATCGGGTTGTAGCGCGCCTCGGGGTTGCGCAGCTCGACGCGCGAGGCCGAGTTCTTCGCCAGGCGCGTCTCGATCTCCATCACCGTGCGCGCCTCGGCGGCCGCGCGGTCGGCGTCGGAGCCGGCGAGCTGGAAGGTGCGCGCGACGTGCGCGACGTACTCGTCGCGAATCTTGCGCGAGCGCTCGTCGTCCTTCGTGTAATAGTCGCGGTCGGGCAGGCCCAGGCCGCCCTGCACGGCCTGCGCGATGACCGAGCGCGAGTCCTTGTAGTCCTGCGCCGCGCCGAAGCCGAAGAGGGCGGGGATGCGGTGCGCGTGGAAGCGCGCGATCTCCTCCTGGAGCCCGCCGATGTCCTTGACGGCGGCGATGCGCGCCAGCTCCGGCTCAAGGGGCTTCGCGCCCTGCGCCTCGACCGCGGCCTCGTCCATGCAGGAGGAGTAGAAGTCCGCGACCTTCTGCTCGTTGCTCCCCGGCTTGAGGTTCTTCCGCTTCGAGAGGTCTTCGAGGATGGCGTGCAGGTGCTCGTTGTTCTGGTCGGCGAGCATCTCGAAGCGCCCCCAGCGCGAGTAAGCGGCCGGGATGGCGTTCTTCGCGATCCACCCGCCGTTGGCGAACTGGTTAAAGTCCTGGCACGCGGAGGCGTTCCGGTCGATGCTCGCCAGGTCGAAGCCCGGCAGCGTCTCGGCCTTCACCGACCCACCCCCGCCCCGACCCGCGCCCGCGCCGTTCTGGCTCCGCGCCGCAGACACGGAAGACCCCGCTATTAAGACCGCCGCCGCCAACACACACAACGCGGCGGCACACCGAAACCTCGCAGATTTCATGACACTCAAGCTCCTCATAAATTTTTCGGGACTGCCCGCGGGGGAATAAACGGAATGACTGAATGATAACAGCGCCGCGGGCTTTTGGTAAGCGGGGCAGGCGCGCGCCGGCGCCGGGGGCGCGGGCCAAAGCAAAAGGGCGGCCGAATGGCCGCCCTCTACTTCGATGAGCCGGACAGGGATCGAACCTGTGACCCGCTGATTACTTACCACCTCGGCTTTCGCCGCCCCTCGTCCGCAGTTCGGAGTCGGGTTCGTGGTCTGGACTATCCCTTCACCGTGTCCCTCAAGGGGATTTAGGTGGGCGCCGTCTAGTCTCTACACCTTCCCTGAAAGTTTCAGGGCTTGGCTCGGGATTGCCAACGCCCGCAGGCGTGAAGGGTTCCCCGACTTTGGCGCCTGTTCACCCGCCCGTTTCCCGGCGGGGCTCCCACGTCTAAGAGTCAGCTGCTCTACCAACTGAGCTACCGGCCCGTGAGCGGAATAAAATTACACGTGGCGCGGAGTTGATGTCAAACGCGCGAAAGGCGGCGCGCGGGGCGGGGGGGCGGCGGGGGCCTCCCCGCCCCGCTCAAAGTTCAGCGCTCCAGGCTCGCCGCGGGAATCTGCTTGTCCACGGCGGGGCGCGAAGGGGCGTTCGCCAGCTCGGAGGCCAGGATGAAGACCGTGCGGGCGACCGACTGCATCTTCTGGTAGTCGATCTTGTCGGGGCTGTCCGTCGGGCGGTGGTAGTCCTCGTGGACGCCGTCGAAGTAGAAGATGATGGGCACGCCGCGCTTGGCGTAGTTGTAGTGGTCGCTTCGGTAGAAGAGGCGCTCGGGGTCGTTCGGCTCGTCGTAGTGGTAGTTGTACCGGAGGTTCAGGTACTCGCGGTTGACCGCCTCGTTCAACTCGCCGAGCTGCGTGCTCATCATGCGCGAGCCGATGACGTAGATTTCGTCAGGGCCGGTCAGCATCTTGTTGGCGGGGTTGGCGTCGCCCTCGCGCTTGCTGCGCCCGATCATGTCGATGTTGAGCTGGGCGACGATCTGCGCGAGCGGCACGGTCGGGTAGCGCGTGAAGTACTCCGAGCCCCACAACCCCTTCTCCTCGCCCGCGTGCCAGACGAAGAGGATCGAGCGCCGCGGGCGCGGCCCCTTCGCGAACGCCTCGGCCATCGCCAGCAGCCCCGTCGTGCCCGAGCCGTCGTCGTCCGCGCCGTTGCAGATGGTGTCGGTGCCGACGGGGCGGCAGCCCGTCGCGGCGCTCTCGCCGACGTGGTCGTAGTGCGCGCCGAGCGCGACGTACTCCCTCTTCAGCTTCGAGTCCTTGCCTTCGAGCACGCCGACGACGTTCTGCGTGCTCGCCTCGGTCACGGAGAGCTTGAGCGCCAGGCGCAGGCGCTTCGAGGGGTTGAGCGCGAAGCCCTTCGGCGGCTCGGCGCCGGCCTGCGCGGTCGCGGCGGCGAGCACGCCCGCGCCGTCGAGCGGCTCGCCCGCGAACAGCGCGTCGAGCATCGCGCGCGAGGGGATGATGGAGACGATGCCCTGCGGGGGCTGGGCCGGCTCGTCCGCGTCGTCGTCCGAAGCCAGGTTCTCAAGCTTCGGGACGGTGAAGACGGGGCGCGAGACGGCGGCCGCGCCGAAGCGCCAGCGGCGCTCGAAGTTGCGCGGGACGAGGACGAGCGCGCGCGCGCCGTGCTTCTGCGCGTAGCTGATGGGGCTCTCCCACTCCCCGCCCGGCACGCCCGCGACCGACATCCCGGCGGGCGGCGCGACGCCGTCGCCCGAGACGACGACTACGCGGTCGCGCACGTCGAGCCCGGCGTAGGCGTCGACGTTCTTCGGCCTGATGACCCAGCCGTGCCCCGCGTAGACGAGCGGCGCCTCGGCCTCGCCGCTCGCGCGCCCCGCCGGCAGGAAGTCCGCGCCGAGCCTGAAGGTTGTGTCGCCGAGCCGCGCCGACGACTGCTCGCGGTCGACCTCGGTCTTGGTGAGCGTGATGCGCTGGAAGTAAGAGCCCCGGTCGCCCGCCGGCTTGACCTTGAGCTTCTTGAGGCGGTCGGCGATGTACTGCGCCGTCCGGTCGAGCCCGGGCGACGGCGTGTTGCGCCCGGCCATCTCGTCCGAGGCGATGAAGGAGAGAATCTCCTTCATCCCTTCGGCCGTGATGCGCTCGGCGGCCTGGCGCTCTTTGGCGAAGTAGGGCGAGGTCGCGGGCGCGGCCGCCGCGCGGACGCTCCGCTGCTGCCGCGGCGCCTGCCGCGCGCTCGGCGCCGGCAGGAATAGAAACGTTGTGGCCAGCACGAGGCCGGCCGCGTACAGTCTACGCATGGCTCCTCCGTATTGCTTTCGGCTGCGATGAATGCAGGTTGATTCCGATGATAAACCGGCGGGGGGAGGTTTGTCAGTCGCGGAGAGGGGGAGAAGGTTGGCGAATAAACCTCGGAGGCGGGCTGCGGCTGGCAATACTCCGCGGGGCATGATATGAAGCGCGCAGAGCCGCCACTCTCACAACTCAGCGAAGGGAAAATTGAGTATGCTCAAATACGAGCGCGGGAACAGGAGTGAGGGGATTGTCCTCAGCGCCTATGTGAACGCGGGCTTCGTCGTGAGTATCCCGTTCGGCACGGGCGCCAGCTACGACCTGGTCGTTGACGCTGGTCAGAGGCTCTTCAAGATTCAAATAAAGACGGCCTGGGTGAAAGACGGATGCGTGCTATACAAGAGCCAAAGGAGGCAGCCCCGCATGGGCCTGACGCGCAGGCCGTATAAGAACGGCGAAGTTGATTTCTTCGCCGCCTATTGTCCTGCGACGGGGGCCATTTATGTCGTGCCCGCTGAAAATCACGGGAACGAAGGTCGGCTCAGGCTGAGCCCTGTCAGGAACGGTCAGTCGAAGTTCGTGAAATGGGCCGCCGACTACGCGTGGGAGCGTCACGTTGAGGATTTGAGGGGAATAATGCGCCTGGCAAGGATCGAACTTGCGACCTCCTGTTCCGGAGACAGGCGCTCTATCCACTGAGCTACAGGCGCGCGGGGTGCATTCTCGCACAGGTCGGGGCGGGTGGCAAAACGGCGGACAAGAAGGCTTGCCCGAAAGGTGACGGATTCGACACCGGGGGCGGGCGGCAGGGTACGCCGACGGACTTAAACGCGGCGGCGAAAGTGGTAAAAAGATACTGCACAGCCCCACACAAATCTCTCCCCCTTGCGACCATGACGAGGTTCCCCTTTGAGATTTCCTGCCGCCGCGCCGACGCGGCGTGCAGCGGCGGCGGTACGTACAGAGGAGGGAAGAAGTATGCAGAGAAGAGACGCGAACATCCTGCTTGCGGTGCTCGCCTTCGCGCTCGCGTTCGCCTTCGCGCTCGCGCCCAAGACGGAGGGGCAGAGCCAGCGCGGCGAGTGCCAGAAGGCTTGCGAGGTGCAGTATCAGGAGTGCCGGCGCGGGGTCAACGCCAACCAGGCGACATGCCGCCAGGCCTTCGACGCCTGCCGCGCCGGTTGCCGCGACGCGCGCGGGAACCAGAACGGCAACACCGGCAACACGAACGGCAACACGAACACCAACACTAATACCAACGGCAACACGAATGCCAACGGTAACACCAACGTCAACACGAACGTCAACACGAACACGAACGGCAACACCAACGCCAATGGGAACATGAACACCAACGGGAACATGAACACCAACGGCAACACGAACACCAACACGAACGCGAACGGCAACTCGAACGGCAACAACGGGCGCGGGCGCGGCCGACTGCCGGGCACGCCGCGCGGGCCGGCCAACCGCAACATGAGTTTTTAATCGCACCTGTCTGCGACAGGCTCGGTGACGAAGAGAGAAGCCGCGCGGCCACCTCGCGCGGCTTCTCTGTCTGTTCGGAAGACTTTTTGCCGCCGCCCCGCGTCCTCGGCTACAATGCACCCGCCAAGAGGCCAAGTCCGCTCTCTCCGTCAAAGGAAACTCGTGCAAACTTCCGTCAAAAAGCCGCTGCGAGGTGAAACTGTGTCCCGTAGACTCCAAGCACTCCTCCTGACCCTCTCCTTCGCGCTCCCGGCCCTCGCCCCCGCGCGCGCGCAGAACCCGCCGGACAAAGACAAGCAACTGCAAGACGCGCAGAAGAGGATCGAGCAGTTGCAGGAGACCGCAAGGAAGCCCGAGCCGTGGGACGTGGAGGCCGAGCACGGCCCGACCAGCACGGTCGAGTTCGACACCGACGAGGGCACGTGGATGAGCTGCGACGTTTCGCCCGACGGGCGCACCGTCGTCTTCGACCTCCTCGGCGACATCTACCGCATGCCCGCGGGCGGAGGGCGCGCGGAACTCCTGCTGGGCGGCGTCTCGTGGGAATGGCAGCCGCGCTTCTCGCCGGACGGGCGGCTCATCGCCTACACCTCCGACCGCGACGGCGGCGACAACATCTGGGTCATGGACGCGGACGGCAAAAACCGCCGACAGGTGACGAAGGAGACGCAAAGGCTCCTGAACACCCCGGCGTGGACGCCCGACGGCCAGTACCTGCTCGCGCGCAAGCATTTCGTGGACACGCGCTCGCTCGGCGCGGGCGAAATCTGGATGTACCACGTCAACGGCGGCGGAAAGGGCGTCCAGCTCACCGAGCGGCCGAACTGGACGGCAAACATCGGCGAGCCGGCGGCAGACCCGAAGGGGCGCTTCGTATACTTCGTCGCCAGCACCGCCTTCGACTACAACAAGAACGTTTACGACACCATCTACTGGATAGACCGCTACGACACGCAAAAAGGCCGGCGCTCGACCTTCGTCCGCGGCGCGGGCGGCGCCATCCGCCCGGCCGTCTCGCCCGACGGCAAGTATCTTTCCTTCATCCGCCGCGTCGGGCTCAAAACCGTGCTCTTCCTCCGCGAGATAGAGACGGGGCGCGAGTGGCCCGTCTACGACGGGCTCACGCACGACCAGCAGGAGACTTGGGCCGTCTACGGCACGTACCCCGGCTACGGCTGGACGCCAGACGGCAAATCAATCGTCATCACGGCGGGCGGCAAGTTCGTCCGCGTGGACGTGGCGGCGAAGAGGGCGACGCCGGTTCCTTTCACCGCGCGCGTCTCGCAGAAGGTGACGGAGGCCGTCCGCACGCCCGTCAAAGTCGCGCCCGAGCGCGACCGCGCGCGGCTCCTGCGCTGGGCGCAGAGCGGGGGCGGCGGCAACCGCGTCGTCTACAGCGCGCTCGGCAAAATCTACGTGAAGGAGGGCGACTCGCAGCCGCGGCGCCTCTTCGACACGAACTATCTTGAGTACGCGCCCTCCCTGAGCGCCGACGGGCGCCGCCTGACCTTCGTCACCTGGAGCGACGCCGAGAAGGGCGCCGTCTGGGTCGCGAACTCCGACGGCACGGACGCGCGCAGGATAACGACGGCCGGCGACCAGTACGCCAACCCCGTCTTCTCGCGCGACGGGTCGAAGATCGCCTACCTCAAGGGTCGCGGCAGCGTCTACCACGAGGAAGATTTGGCGAGCGAGTCCACCTTCGAGATTCACTACTGGGACGGCGCGCGCCACAACTACGTGATGGACTTGCAGAGCCGCGGCACGAACGCGCGGATGCCAGTCCTCTCCTTCGACCGCGACGGCGAGCGCATCTACTTCATGGAGGCCGGCGGCGGCGGGGGCGGCCCGACCGAGCCCGCGAAGTTCATCACCTATCTTTCCAGCGTCAAGCTCGGCGGCGACGACGCGCGCCGCCACATCGAGGGCAACTACGTCACGGAAATCGTGCCCTCGCCCGACGGAGACTGGGTCTTCTTCAAGGAACAGCACAAGCTCTACGTCGCGCCGTTCCCCAGGGTCGGCAAGACCGTCCGGCTCAGCTCGACCGAGACGGGCGTGCCCGTCCGCCCCGTCTCCGCGGCCTCGGGCGACTGGCTCGCGTGGTCGCCCGACAGCAGGAGCGTCCAGTGGACGCTCGGCGAGAACTTCTACGAGCAGAGCCTTGAGAACATCCTGCGCTCGCTCGCCAAGGACGAGAAGGCGCCCGCCCCGCGCAGGACTGTCGTCGGTTTCGACTTCGAGACCGCGAAACCGCGCGGCGCGGTCGCGCTCACGAACGCGCGCGTCGTCACGATGCGCGGCGACGAGGTGATAGAGCGCGGCACGGTGCTCGTCGAGGACAATCGCATCAAGGCCGTCGGCGCGCGCGTCCCAATCCCCGCCGGCGCGAAGCGCATCGACCTCGCGGGCAAGACGGTCATCCCCGGCCTCATCGACGTGCACTCGCACATGTCCTACGACACGCTCGACATCATCCCCGAGAAGCAGTGGCCCTACTGGGCGAACCTCGCCTACGGGGTGACGACGACGCACGACCCTTCGGCCGCGACGCAGACCGTCTTCGCGCAGTCCGAGATGGTCAAGTCGGGCGCGATGGTCGGCCCGCGCATCTTCTCGACCGGGTTCGTCCTCTACGGCGCCGAAAACCCGGAGAAGGCGGTCGTCGGCTCCTACGACGACGCGCGCGCGCACCTCGAACGCCTGAAGGCCGTCGGCGCCTTCTCAGTCAAGAGCTACAACCAGCTCCGGCGCGACGCGCGCCAGAGAATCATCCGCGCCGCGCGCGACCTCGGGATGATGGTCGTCCCCGAGGGCGGCTCGACCTACGCCTACAACATGTCGATGATTCTCGACGGCCACACCGGCATCGAGCACGCCGTCCCCATCGCGCCGCTCTACAAGGACGCG
>DASVWB010000312.1:0-17976 GCA_036389815.1 Pyrinomonadaceae bacterium
ACGCCGTCGCCGCGGACGGCGGCGAGCCCGAACAGCTCACGTCGGGGCGCTTCGAGGTCTCGGACGTGCGGCTCTCGGCCGACAAGACGAAGTTCTACTTCACGTCGAGCGAGGGCAGCCTCTTCGAGCGGCACCTCTACACGATGCCCGCGGGCGGCGGCGCGCGCACGCGCCTGACGACGATGCCGGGCAACAACCAGGCGGACGTCTCGCCCGACGAGACGACGCTCGCCGTCGTGCGCTCCTACTCGAACCGCCCGCCCGAACTCTACCTCCAGCCGAACCGCCCCGCGCCCGCGCAGAACGCGCAGGCCCCGAACTCGCCGGCGGCCATCCCCGCGGCCGCTCAAGCCCCGGACGCCCCGGGCGCGGGGGTCAGGCAGGTGACGAACTCGCCCGTCCCCGAGTTCTTCAACTACAACTGGATCGACCCGCCCCTCGTCAGCTTCCGCGCGCGCGACGGCGCGAGCGTCCACGCGCGCCTCTACAAGCCCGCGCGGCCGAACGGCGCGGCCGTCGTCTTCGTCCACGGCGCGGGCTACCTCCAGGACGTGCACAAGTGGTGGTCGACCTACTACCGCGAGTACATGTTCCACCACCTGCTCGCCGAGCGCGGCTACACGGTCTTGAGCATCGACTACCGCGGCTCGGCCGGCTACGGCCGCGACTGGCGCACGGGGATATACCGCCACATGGGCGGCAAGGACCTGGACGACCACGTGGACGCCGTCCGCTACCTCGTCTCGGAGCACGGCATAGACCCGCGACGCGTGGGGCTCTACGGCGGCTCTTACGGCGGCTTCATCACCCTGATGGCGATGTTCACCACGCCCGACGTCTTCGCCGCGGGCGCGGCGCTGCGCCCCGTCTCCGACTGGGCGCACTACAACCACCCGTACACCTCGAACATCCTCAACGAGCCGCAGGACGACCCCGAGGCGTACCGCCGCAGCTCGCCCATCTACTTCGCCGCGGGGCTCAAGGGCGCGCTCCTCATCTGCCACGGCATGGTGGACACCAACGTCCACTTTCAGGATACGGTGCGCCTCGCCGAGCGCCTCATCGAGCTGCGCAAGGAGAACTGGGAACTCGCCCCCTACCCCGTCGAAGACCACTCCTTCGAGCGCGCCGACAGTTGGGCCGACGAGTACAAGCGCATACTCAAACTCTTTACGGAACGCCTACAGCCTGACGCCGGCTTACCATCCGCCGGGCAGCGCGGCAAAAATTCCCCCCCTGGCAATAGCGGTCAGTACCGCCCGCGGTAACGGGCGGTACTGACCGCCATCTCGGTCGCATCAGTTTGCGCGCCGCCGTAGCCACCTCCAACCCCGGCCCATACGAAGTCCGGGCGCTGCACCGGCCGACGTGCGCGTCGCGGAGATGACGCGCGCCGAATCGCGCCCGGCGCGCCGCCGACGTTCGGCCCGCCGGTGGTAGACTTGCGGGGCGCGGCCCGTGGGGCCGGTTGCGGACGAAGAGTCATGGGACGACTGGAGCGGAACACTTTCGCAAACCTCGCAGGGGCCGTCTGGTCAATCGCCCTGGGGGTCGCCTGCGTCCCGCTCCAGCTCAGGCTGATGGGGGTCGAGGCGTTCGGCCTCGTCGGCGTCTTCATCACCCTACAGAGCGCCGTCGCCGTCCTCGACATCGGCATCTCCGTCACGCTCAACCGCGAACTCGCGCGCCTGTCGGCCGGCGGCGGCGATGCGCGCAGGCCGCGCGACCTCGTCTTCACGCTCCAGGCCGTCTACTGGCTCATAGCCCTTGCGGCCGGGGTGGCGGTGGTCGCCGCCGCCCCGGCACTCGCGCGCCACTGGGTGAGGTCGCAATCGCTCCCGGTCGAGTCGGTGGGGAACAGCGTCAGGATGATGGGCTTCGCCTTAGCCTTGCAGTTCCCCTTCTCCTTCTACCAGGGCGGTCTGTACGGGCTCCAGCGCCACGTCCTCCTCAACGGGCTCGGCGTCGCGCTGGCGGCGCTGCGCGGGCCCGGGATCGTGCTGGCGCTGTGGCTCGCCTCGCCGGCCCCGGCGGTCTTCTTCGCGGGGCAGGTCGCGGTGAGCGCGGCGGGCACGGGCGCCGTCGCCGTCCTCCTCTGGCGCTGCCTGCCGGGGGCGGCGGCCGGCGCGGCGCGGTTCGACCCCGCCCTGATACGCGACGTGTGGCGCTTCAGCGCCGCCTCCGCCGCCAGCTCCGTCGCGAACCTCGGGCTGCGGCAGGGCGACAACCTCGTCCTCAGCAGACTGCTCCCGCTCGGGGACTTCGGCTACTACACGCTGGCGCGGGGTATCGCGAACGGCCTGTTCGCGGTCATCATCTCCGTCAACGGCGCGACCTTCCCGCAGTTCTCGGAGCTTGTGGCGCGCGGCGGCGGGGCGGAGCTTTCCCGCGTCTACCACCGCGCGGGCCAGCTCATGGCGGTGGTGCTGGCGCCGGCGGCCGTCCTGGCGGCGATCTTTTCGCGCGAGCTGCTGACGCTGTGGACGGGCGACCCCGTGATCGTCGAGAACACCCGCCTCATCCTCACGCTCGTCGTCGCCGGGATGCTGCTGCACGGGCTGGCCCAAGGCCCCCGCTTCCTCCAGATCGCGCACGGGCGGTGGCGACTCATCCTGGCGTCGAACGCCGTCCTGCTGCTGAGCATCATCCCGCTCTACGTTCTGGCGGCGCGGCGCGCCGGCGGGCCGGGGGCCGCGGCCGTCTGGGTGCTGCTCAACTTCTGCTACATGCTGACGGTGCCGCTCATGCACCGGAGCCTGCTGAGGGGCGAGCTGTGGCGCTGGCTCTTCGGGGACGTATGCCTCCCCGTGGGCGGCGCGCTGGCCGTGGGGGCGGCGGCGCGCTGGCTGATGCCGGGCGGGCTGTCGCGCCCGGCGATTGCGGCGTACCTGGTCGGCGCGGGGCTGCCGGCGCTCGCCGCCGCGGCGGCGCTCTCCTCGCAACTGAGGGCCCCGCTGCTGGCGCGGCTGCGCCGGGCGGCGGAACCCTTCGTCGCGTAAAACCTGCGGCCGGTGATGAGACGCCGGGGCGGTGTGCGATAATTAAGTCATGCGTCACACGTCACCCCGATATCTGGCTCTGCTGGCGGCCGTGATGGGTATCTGTGCGCTCATCTCGGGCGCCGCGCCGATGAACGGGGCGGCCGCGCAGGAGAAGACGCGGCAGAAGGACTTCGGTTCGAGCCTCGGGCGGCTCAGGTGGGACCCGTCGAAGCAGGCGGCCGCGGAGGTCGGCGGCGGGGGCGCGGGGGCCGGCGCGGATGAGGGCGAAGAGGTCGTGCGCGTCGAGGCGTCGCTCGCGGTCTGCGACGTGCTGGTCGCGGACGCGAAGGGGAGGGCGGTGCGGGGCCTGACGCGGGACGACTTCGTCGTCACGGAGGAGGGGCGGCCGCTGCCCGTCTCGACGTTCGCGCCCGGGGACGAGCGGGGGCGCCCGCGCTTCATCGTCCTCGTCATCGACTACAGCGGCAGCCAGCGCCCCTACCTGGAGAAGAGCATCGAGGCCGCCAAGACGCTCGTCGAGCAGCTCGGGCCGGCCGACAGGATGGCCGTCGTCACAGACGACGTGGCGCTGCTCGCAGACTTCACGCAGGACAGGAAGGCGCTCAAGCGCGCGCTCGACTCGCTGGCGGACTACGCGGAGTCCGGGGCGCCGCCCGGCCGGAGCCGGCAGTACAGCGCGCTGCTGGCGACGGCCAACGAGTTGTTGCAGGGGAAGGAGCGCCCCATCGTCATCTTCCAGACGGACGGCGACGAGCTGGCCGCGCTCCGGCAGAAGCGGGGCGCGCCGCCCGCCGACCCGGCGCGGGGCTCCCGCGAGTTCAGCCTCGTGGACGTCATCACGGCGGTCGAGAAGGCGCACGCCACCGTCTACTCGGTCGTCCCGAGCATACGCATCGTCGGGCTGCCGCCGGACGCGCAGGTGGAGCGCGCGAAGGCCACGCTGGCGAACGTGATGCGGCCCCAGTCCGGGGCGTCGGTGCCCGCCGAGTTCTTCAACAGGTACGTCGAGAGCCTTCTCAAACAGCAGACGGCGCTCGAAGGGCTGTCGAAGCTGACGGGCGGCTGGGCGGAGTTTCTGGAGACGCCCGAGCAGGCCGGGGGCATCTACGCGCGCATCCTGTCCGACATCAACCGCCGCTACGTCATCGGCTTCCGGCCGCCCGACACGGCGCGCGACGGGAAGCGGCACAGGGTCGGCATCGAGGTGCGCGGGCACCCCGAGTACACCGTCTGGGGGCGCAAGTCCTACTACGCGCCCGGCCCCCCAGAGTGAGAGTTCTTATAGCGTTTGTGCGGACGTGTGTGACCGCCGCGCAGCCGGCGCAGGCCGCCAGGTAACGGGAGGTCCCCCTTTTGAAACATCTCAGAGCAGCCGCCGCGTTCTGTCTGGCGTGCGTCGCCTGCGCGGGGCTCGCCCTCGCGGTCACGCGGCGCACGCCGCAGGGGCGCGTCTCGGTGCGCGCGAAGGGGCGGCGCGCGGTCGTCGTCACCGAGGGCAGGCGTTCGCACACCCTCGACCTCTTGAAGCACGTTGACGCCGCGCGCATCGAGGAAGTGTCCGCGCCCTTCCTGACGCGGCGGGGCGCGTTCGTGTACCTCCTGCTCGACGTGTGCGGGCTGTCGAAGGTGCCGCCCGACGACCGTCAGTGCGGCGCGGGAACGGAGTGCAACGTCGTCTGGCTCAAGCTCGACGCGGGCTGGCGCGTGCGCGACGCGAAGTCCGAGCGCTACGAGTCCTGCTGGGCGCCCGTCACCTCGGACGAGGGGCCGAAGGTCGCGGGGCGGCGCATGACGCTCGCCGTCGAAGACCTGCGCGAGGAGGTGCGCCGCGAGGTCACCTACGACGCCGACGACCCCGAGGCCGGACTGAAGGTCACGCGGTCGCCGCTGCCGAAGACGACTCCCTGACCCGCTCCCGGTTTTGAAATTTGAAATTCCGGAGGCCGCGCCCCGGCGTCTCTGTGGTTTAATATCCCCGCTCCGCACACAACCGAAGACGGCAAAGACCCTCCCGCGGAAAGGTGAACGCATGAGAACGTTTTTGAAGGGGGCGCTCGCGCTCTCGCTCCTGCTGTCGCTGGCCGCGCCGAGCGCGGCGCGGCAGGCCGCGCAGTCGCGCCGCGGCGTCACGGCCGAAGACTACTACTCGTTCGAGTTCCTCTCCGACCCGCGCCTGTCGCCCGACGGGCGCTGGGTCGCCTACGTCGTGACGACCGTCGACCAGAGGCAGAACCGGCGGCTCTCGCAAATCTGGCTGGCCGCGACGGACGGCAGCCGCCCGCCGAGACAGTTCACGACGAGCCCGCAGTCCTCCAGCTCGCCGCGCTGGTCGCCCGACGGGCGCTCGCTCGCCTTCCTCTCCTCGCGCCCCGCGCCCGACTCCGGCGCCGCGCAGCCCGGGAGCCCGACGCCCTCCCCGTCGCCCTCGACCGCCGCGACGCCGCCGTCCGGCACGCAGCCGCAGGCGGCCGAGACGCCCGCGCCCGCCGCCACGCCCGGGCAGACGGGGACGGCGACGACGCCCGGCGTGCCGAGCGCGCTCCAGACGGCCGCGGCCGCCGACCCGGCCCCGCGCGCGCAGGTCTGGGTGCTCTCGCTCGACGGCGGCGAGGCGCGCCGCGTGACGAACCTCAAGAACGGCGCCGGCAACTTCGACTGGTCGCCCGACGGCACGCGCCTCGTGCTCACGACCCGCACCGGCCCGAGCGACGCGAAAGCCCCTTCGAGCGACGTGCGCCACTACAGGCACACCTCCTACAAGTTCAACGACACGGGCTGGTTCGACGACAAGCGCAGCCACGTCTGGGTCGTCGAGGTGGGCAGCGGCGCGGCGCGGCAAATCACCTCGGGCGAGGACTGGAACGACTCCGACCCGCAGTGGTCGCCCGACGGGACGCGCATCGCCTTCGTCTCCGACCGCACGGGGCACGCGTTTGACGAGAGCCGCAACACGGACGTGTGGGTCGTCTCGGCGTCGGGCGGCGCGCTCACGAAAATCTCCGACCACGAAGAGGAGGACTCCTCGCCGCGCTGGTCGCCCGACGGCAAGTGGATCGCCTTCACCGGCCGCATACGGGAGCGCGACCACCCGAAAATCTTCCTCGCCCCTTCGGCGGGCGGCGCCCCCTCGCGCAACGTCGCGCCCCAACTCGACCTCATCCCCGGCGGCCTCGCCTGGGCCGAAGCGGGCCGCGCCCTCTACTTCGAGACGGGCGTGAAAGGCGAGACGCACCTCTTCCGCGTCGAGGTCAAGGACGGGGGCATCAGGCAGGTGACGAAGGGCGCGCGCGCCGTCCGCTTCGCCGACATCTCGAACGACTCGCGGCGGGTGGTCTACGCCGCGAACGACTTTCAGCACCTCGACGACCTCTACGCCGCCGACATCGACGGCTCGAACGAGCGGCGGCTGACCGGCCTCAACGCCAAACTCTGGCCGGGGCTGCGGCTCGCCTCCGTCGAGCGCATGACCTACAAGGGCGCGGACGGCTGGGACGTGGACGGCTTCCTCGTCCGGCCGGTCGGCTGGCGCGAGGGGCAGAAGTACCCGATGATCCTCAACATCCACGGCGGGCCGGCCGGGCAGTACGGCGTCGACTGGTTCCACGAGTTCCAGGTCTACGCGGCGCGCGGCTGGGCCGTCTTCTACACGAACCCGCGCGGCTCGACGGGCTACGGCCAGAAGTTCGAGCGCGGCATCGAGGGCGAGTGGGGGCGCAACGACTACACCGACGTGATGAACGGCGTCGAAGAAGTCCTGCGCCGCAACCCCTGGATAGACCGCGAGCGTCTGGGCGTGACGGGCGGCTCTTACGGCGGCTACCTGACCAACTGGATAGTCGGTCACACGAACATGTTCAAGGCGGCCGTCACGCTCCGCAGCGTCGTCAACTTCGTCAGCGACGAGGGCACGCGCGACGGCGCCTACGGCCACAAGGACGACTTCGGCGGCGACCTCTTCGAGAAGTTCGACCTCTACTGGGAGCGCTCGCCGCTGAAGTACGCGATGAACGTCAAGACGCCGATTCTCATCCTGCACTCGGACAACGACTTCCGCGTGCCGCTGGAGCAGGCCGAGCAGTGGTTCCGCGCGCTCAAGCACTTCGGCGCGCCCGCCGAGTTCGTCATCTTCCCCCGCGAGAACCACAACCTCACGCGCACGGGCGAGCCCAAGCACCTCGTCGAGAGCTTGAACTGGCAGCTCTACTGGTTCGACCGCTACCTCGACGGCAAGACGAACGCCGTCCCGCCCGACGCGCGTTGAAAGGGAGGCGGTGAGTGATGAGTGATGAATGAAGAGAGGCGTGGCTTTCATTCATCACTCATCACTCATCACTCGTCGTCAATGTCCTTCCAGTTACCGAAGCTCTACCCGATAACAGACCGCCGGCTGTCGGGGCTGTCGCACGCCGAGCAGGTGGCGCGGCTGTGCGAGGGCGGGGCGCGGCTCGTGCAGTTGCGGGAGAAGCACCTTTCGCCGCGCGAGTTCTACGCGGAGGCGGCGGAGGCTTTGAGGGTGGCGCGCCGCTTCGGGGCGGGGCTCATCATTAACGACCGGGCGGACGTGGCGCTGGCGGTCGGAGCCGACGGCGCGCACGTCGGGCAGGACGACCTGCCGCCCGAGGCCGTGCGCGAGTTGCTGGGCGAGGGCGCGGTCGTCGGATTCTCGACGCACGGCGTCGCGCAGGCGTCGGCGGCGGCCGCGCCCCTGCGCGCGGACTACGTCGCCATCGGGCCGGTCTTCTCCACCTCCTCGAAAGAGAACCCCGACCCGGTCGTCGGGCTCGAAGGCGTCCGTAGTGTGCGCGAAGCCGTCGGGCGCGTGCCGCTCGTCGCCATCGGCGGCATAACGGCACGGAGCGCGCGTTCCGTGCTCGAAGCCGGGGCCGACTGCGTCGCCGTCATCGGCGCGCTCCTCGACACCGCAGACCCGGCCGAAATCACCCGCCGCACGCGCGACTTTCTCGCCCTCCTGTGAGCCGCTGCCGAACCCGGGCGGCAGGCTAAGTGTTAAAATATTAAGCGTTAAAAGTTTTAACTTGCTTTTCCCGCGCCGTTCCGCCATTATGAAAAAGGATGACCGGGGGCAGTGCCCCGTCCCCGGCTTCCGACGCGAACGCCCCGCCCGCGCTCTTTACCGCCTTCCGAACGGAGTCGCCAATTCCCGCATGAGATATTTCGACCTGCCGCCCGTCATCGAGCAAATGCTACAGGTCTCTGAAGGCATCAGCGACCTCAACTTCTCCGTCGGCCAGCCGCCGCAGGTGGAGGTCAACGGGCGGCTCCGCCCCGTGCAGCCGATGGGTTTGCAGAAGCTCACGCCCTACCAGACCGAGATCATCGCGCTGACGCTGCTGCAAGGGAACCCGGACGCGGCGCACCGGCTCGCCCACACGGGCTCGGCCGACCTCAGCTACTCTCTGCCCTCGCGCACGCGCTTCCGCGTCAACGTCTTCCAGCAGCGCGGCACCTACTCCATCGTGATGCGCGTCATCCCGACCCAGATACCGACCATCGAAGCGCTGAGCCTGCCCAAGCAGCTCGCCGACATCGCCGAGCTGCGCAACGGCATCGTCCTCGTGACGGGCCCGACCGGCTCCGGCAAGTCCACGACGCTCGCGGCCGTCATCGACCTCATCAACAACCAGCAGCACTACCACATCGTCACCATCGAAGACCCCATCGAGTTCCTGCACCAGCACAAGAACTCGACCATCAACCAGCGCGAGGTCGGCTCCGACGCGAAGGACTTCCCCTCGGCGCTGCGCGCGGCGCTCCGGCAGGCCCCGAAGATCATCCTCATCGGCGAGATGCGCGACTACGAGACGACCGAGATCGCGCTGGAAGCCGCCGAGACCGGCCACCTCGTGCTCTCGACGCTGCACACCATCGACGCCTCGAAGACCGTCGACCGCATCATCGGCCTCTACCCGAAGAACGAGGAGCAGGTCATCCGCACGCGGCTCGCGCAGACCTTCCGCTACATCGTCTCGCAGCGGCTGCTGCCGCGCGCCGACGGGCGCGGCCGCACCGCGGCGGTCGAGATTCTGAAGTCGACGCCGCGCACGCGCGAGTACGTCGCCGCGGGCGAGTCGGACGGCAAGACCCTGCTCGACGCGATGCGCGACGGCCGTCTCGACGGGATGCAGGACTTCGACACGGTCATCAAGGAGATGATCGAGTCGGAGACCATCACGCTCGAAGACGGCCTCTCGTTCGCCACCAACCCGAACAACCTCCAGCTCGCGCTCAAGGGCATGTCGGCCACCGACGACTTCCGCCCCGCCGAGAGCCAGTCCTTCACGGCGAAGCGGCCCGCGCCCGCCGCCCCGCGCCCCTTCCCCGCCGCGCCCGCGCCCGCGCGCCCCCCGGCCGGCTCCATGCTCGACATGATTGAATAAATCGAGTAGGCAGTAGCGAGTAGCGCTCCGCGCCGCGGCCGTTGACGCTGACACCCGGACGATTCACTGACGAAGAGTTTTCTACTGTCTACTGTCTACTGTCTACTTTAAGATTATGATCGTCACCTGCCCCAACTGCGCCACGCGGCTCCAGCTCGACGCGAGCAAGCTCCCGGCGCGCGCGTTCAGCGTGCGCTGCCCGAAGTGCCAGCAGATCGTCAACGTGCAGCCGCCCGCGCCGGCCGCCGCGCAGCGCGACGCGCTCTCGGCCGGCGGCGACGTGCCGTCCTCGGCGCGCCCGCAGGCGGAGGGGGCCGCGGCCTCCGCGCCGCCCCCGCAGGTCGTGGCGGAGGTGCCGGCCCCGCAGCCCGACGGGCAGGAAGACGTGCTCCGGCTGCTGGCCTCGCTGCTGCGGCGCGAGACGGCGGGCGAGGCGGCGCCCGCCTCGCACGACCGCGGCCGCCGCGCCTGGGAGCGCAGGCGCGCCCTCGTGTGCGCCGGCTCGGCCTTCGGCAGCGACGCCGTGCGCGCGCTGACGGCGGCCGGCTACGACGTGGCGGTCGCGCCCGACGCCGCGCTGGCCGTCGAGCACATGCGCGAGGTGCAGTTGAGCGTGCTGGTGGTCGACCCCGAGTTCGACGCGCGCTCGCAGGGGGCTTTGAAGATCGGCCGCGAGCTGGCGTCGATGCGCACGTCCGAGCGCCGCCGCCTCGTCTACGTGCTGCTGACGAACACGGTGCGCACGGGCGACGCGCACGCCGCCTTCCTCGCCGGCGCCAACCTCGTCGTCTCCATGAAGGACGTGGCCGACCTGCCCACGGTGCTCGAAAAGAACATCCGCGACCTCAACGAACTCTACCGCGACTTCAACAAGGCCCTCGGCGCCGCCGAGCTTTAGAAAGTCAAAAGTAAAAAGGCAGAAGGCAGAAGTGAAGACGGAAGGCGGCGTGCCTCTCATCAACTGAATGGTGGGATGCACGCCGCCTCTTATCCGCCTACTTTTGCCTTTTGCCTTTTGCCTTTTGCCTTCTCGAAAGCTGCCGGGCGCGGGCGTAATCTGATAAGCTCTAGGCGCTTCGGCGGGGCGCGGAAGATGGCTTCGGAGAACGGACACCGGCACGGGCACGGCGCACACGCGCACGCGCACACGCACGACGCGCTCTCGGCGCGCGGGCGCCGCCGGCTGCTCGTCGTCCTCGTCCTGACGGCCGCCTACATGCTGGCCGAGGCGGCGGGCGGCTGGCTGACGGGCAGCCTCGCGCTGCTGGCGGACGCCGGCCACATGCTGGCGGACGTGGCGGGCCTCGCGCTGGCGCTCGTGGCGGCGCGCTTCGGGGCGCGGCCGGCCAGCCCGACGAAGACCTACGGCTACTACCGGCTGGAGATTCTGGCGGCCTTCACGAACGGCGTGGCGCTCGCGGCCGTCTCGCTCTTCATCCTCTTCGACGCCTACGGGCGCTGGCTCGCGCCGCCCGAGATAGCGCGCGGCGGGCTGATGACGGGCGTCGCGGTGGGCGGCCTCGTCGTCAACCTCTTCTGCGCCTGGCTGCTGCACGGCGACCACGAGCGCGACCTGAACGTGCGCGGCGCGTGGCTCCACGTCATCGGCGACGCGCTCGGCTCCGTGGGGGCGATTGCCGCCGGCGCGCTCGTCACGCTGCGGGGCTGGCACGCGGCCGACCCGCTCTTCAGCGCGCTCATCGCCGTGCTCATCGTCTGGAGTTCCTGGAGCCTCATCCGCGAGGCGACGAACGTGCTGCTGGAGGGGACGCCCGCGCACATCAACCTCGCCGCGGTCGAGGACACAATCCTCTCGACCGACGGCGTCGAGGACGTGCACGACCTGCACGTCTGGACGATCACCTCGGGGCGCGAGGCGCTCTCCGCGCACGTCCGGCACGCGCGCGCCGCCTCGCCGCCGGAGCTGCTGCGGAGCCTGCGCGCCAGGCTCCACGACCAGTTCGGCGTCGACCACCTGACCATCCAGATGGAGACCGAGGACTTCGAGGACGAGACGTTCCACTTCTGCACCTCAGGCACGGCCTGCTTCCGCTCGACGAAAGAATGAGAGGTCGGAGGTCAGAGGTTAGGGGTTAGTGAAGGCCGCCGCCGGCAACCGCTCGCGTTCGTGCGAGCGACGCGCTAACCGCAAACACTAACCTCCAGCCTCTGGCCTCTAACCCCTGACTTATGGAGATCAGCCTTCTCATCGTCCTCGACATGCGCGAGCAGGCGGCGCTCCAGGCGGCGCTGATGACGCACGGCGCGCCGGACGCGCTGGTGACGCTGGCGCTGACGGGCGCGTGCCGCATCCAGTCGCTCGACGAGGCGCGCCAGCTCCGCCGCTGGCTCGCCGAGACGCGCGCCTCCGGCAAGACCGACTTCGCCTCGCTCAACGTCATCGAGCGCGAGCTGGTGCGCTTCGGGGTATGAGGGGGGAAGTAGACAGTAGACAGTAGTCAGTAGCGCCCCGCGCTGCCGCGCTGACGACGACGCCCGGAAGATTCGTTTAACGACTGCTTTTCTACTGTCTACTGTCTACTGTCTACTGCCTACTGCCTACTTATCACATGACCAACATTCAGCTACGCTACGGCCGCGGCGCGCTGCCGCTCGAATTGGAGGGCGGGCGCTTCCGCGTGCTCGAAAGGGAGGAGGCGGAGGAGCGGCCGCTGACGGACGCGGAGGTCGGCGCGCGGATAGACGACCCGCTGGATTCGCAGGCGCTCGAAGAGATCATCAGCCCCGGCGAGAGCGTGCTCGTCGTCGTCTCGGACGCGACGCGCTCGACGGGGAGCGCGCAGGTCGTCAACCTGCTCGCCCGCCGCCTGATCGCGCTCGGCGTCGCGCCCCACGACCTGCGCGTCATCTTCGCCACCGGCATCCACCGCCCCGTGACGCGCGAGGAGAAGGCGGAGCTGCTGACGCCCTTCATCGTGCAGCGCGTCCGCGCGCTCGCGCACGACGCCTCGGACGCGTCGCGCCACGTCTCCCTCGGCGAGACCGAGCGCGGCACGCCCGTCGAACTCGACCGCGCGCTCTTCGACCACTCGCACGTCATCCTCACGGGCGCCGTCGGCTTCCACTACTTCGCCGGCTTCACCGGCGGGCGCAAGAGCGTCTGCCCCGGCCTCGCGTCGAAGCGCACGGTCGAGGCGACGCACCTGCTGGCGCTCGACTTCGAGCGCGGCGGCCGGCGCGCGGGCGTGGGCACCGGAAGGCTCGGCGGCAACGCCGTCCACGAGGAGTGCGAGCGCATCGCGGCCGAGGCCGCGCCCTCCTTCCTCGTCAACACGGTCACGGACGCGCGCGGCCGCGTCGTGCGGCTCTACGCCGGCGACTGGCGCGCGGCGCACCGCCTGGCCTGCGCAGAGTACGCCGACTCGCACACCGTCGAGATCGAGGAGCGGCGCGCGGTCGTCGTCGCCTCGGCGGGCGGCGCGCCCTCCGACATCAACCTCATCCAGGCGCACAAGGCGCTCGACATGGCCTCATACGCCTGCGCCGAGGGTGGGCACATCGTCCTCGCCGCCGAGTGCGCCGACGGCCTCGGCCGGCCCGACTTCCTCAAGTGGTTCGACTCGGCGGACTCGCGCGCGCTCGAAGCGCGCCTGCGCGACGGCTACGAGGTCAACGGCCAGACCGCCTGGGCGCTGCTGACGAAGGCCGAGCGCTTCCGCGTCCACCTCGTCTCCGGCCTCCCAGACGATGACGTGCGCCGCATGCGCATGACGCCGGCGCGCTCGCTCGAAGAGGCGCTCGCGCGCGTCGAGCCCGGCGCCGCCGGCTACGTCCTGCCACGCGGCGCGGCCTACATGCCCGTCGTCGCCGGCTAGCGTGTGATGAATGCGGGCCGCCGCGTTGCGCGCGCCGCCCGTTGGGGCTAGAGTAGCCGACCGTGGCCGACTTCAGAGGGGGAGGGAAGTGTATGAGGACAGCAGTCCGCGCGGCTCTTTGTCTGGCGCTGTGCGCGGCGTGCGGCGCGGCGGCCGCGCGCGCGCAGGAGTCGCAGCAGCAGCAGCAGACGGCGGCGGCCACCGCGGACGTGCGGCCGAGCGAGCCGCACGTGCCTTTGGCGCAGCCGGCCGTCGCCTACGACGTGGCGGGCAACGAGGCGCTCGGCGGCCGCCTGCGCACGCAGGTGCTCGCGGGTAGCACGGACGCGCCGGTGCGCAACACGCGGCTCGTGGTCGAGAACCGCAGCCCCGTCTTCTACAACTACGCCGCCGGCTGGGCCACCTTCTACGGCGAGGACGGCGTGCGCTGCGGCGAGGGGCTCTGGAAGCTCGAAGCCTTCGCCCCGCGCGAGCAGGTCGAGGTGGACACGCCCGGGCTGCGTCTGACCTGCGCGCCCGCCACCTGGCGCATCGTGGCCACGACGCTCCTGACGCGCACGGGCGACGTGGCCAAGCCGCGCGAGCAGACCGCGCCGCCCCCCGCCGAGACGGGCGCGCCCGCCGCGCCGGCGAACGAGCCGGCCGCGGCAACGGCCGCACCCGCCGCGCTCCCGCCGCTCGAAATCAACGTCAACGGCAAGACCATCCCCATCCAGCTCGGCAACCCCCTCGAAATCCAGGTCGGCAAAGAGCGCGTCCGCATCGTCCTCCGGCAAGCGCCGTAAGGAAGTGATGAACGACGAATGAAGAGCGGCGTGGCTCTCATTCGTCGTTCATCACTCGTCGTTCATCACTCCCTCGTCACCCCCTTGACTTCCGCGGCGTCCCGGGACGAAACTTAGGCCCAAAGTTACCCCGACCAGGAACAGTCGAAAAGAGGAGGTTCGTGATGGCTGACCAGCAGAAGAAGAAGTGCGCGCGCGAGACCTGCGGCTGCCCTGCGGCCGAGGGCAGCAAGTATTGCAGCGAGGAGTGTGAGGACGCGGCCAAGGTGCACATGATGGAGATCGGCTGCACCTGCCACCACCCCGACTGCGCCTGACGCCTCGCGCGAGACCTTTTTGACCACAGGGACACGGCCCGAAGGATTTGAAATTTCAAATTTGAAATTCCAAATTGCTTTTGGCCGTGTCTTTGTGCCTGCGCGTTCGAGCCCTCCCCGCCTTCGAAAGTCCCGCCCGCAAGCACGACGTAACCGTTCCGGTCAGAGGTGTGAAGGGCAGGCGGCCCGCGCGCGTTGATGCGCAGGCGCGTTGCGCGATAAAGTAGCGGGTCAGGGAGAAAGCCTTCAGAGGATGAGCCGGACGATTCACTTCGCGGATAAGGGTGTGCGCGCGCGCACCGCGGCGTCGGAGCCGGGTGTGCTGGCGCGGCTGAGGGAGATCGTCGGGGCGGAGAACGTGCTCGTTGACGAGGAGCGTGTGGAGCCTTACGCGGGCGACGCGCTGAAGGAGAAGTTCCCGCCGGAGGCGGTGCTGCTGCCGCGCACGGCCGGGGAGGTCTCGGCCGTCATGCGGCTGGCGAACGAGCGGCGCTTCCCCGTCACGGCGCGCGGCGGCGGGGTCGGCTACACGGGCGGCGCCGTGCCGGTGGAGGGCGGCGTCGTCATCGGCACCGACCGCATGAACCGCATCCGCGAGATAAGCGTCGAGAACCTCTACGCCGTCACCGAGCCGGGCGTGACGACCTACGCGCTCCAGCAGGCGGTCGAGGAGGTCGGGCTCTTCTACCCGCCCGACCCCGCCTCCTACAAGAACTCTTACATCGGCGGCAACATCGCCGAGAACGCGGGCGGCATCCGCTCGGCCAAGTACGGCGTGACGAAGCACTACGTGCTCGGGCTCGAAGTCGTGCTGCCGACCGGCGAGGTCGTCCGCACGGGCGGCCTGACGAGCAAGAACGTCGTCGGCTTCGAGCTGACGGGGTTGATGTGCGGGAGCGAAGGGATGCTCGGCATCATCACGGAGGCGACGCTCAAACTGCTCCCGCTCCCCGAGACGACGCGCACCGTGCGCGCCACCTTCAAGACGATGGCGGCCGCCTGCGCCTGCCCGCCGGCCTTCACGAAGGCGCGCGTCACGCCCGTCGCCGTCGAGGTCTTGGACCGCAACGCCATCCGCGCCGTCGAGTCGGAGTTCGCCTTCGGCATAGACCCCGGCGCGGGCGCGCTGCTGCTCGTCTCCGTGGACGGCGCGCGCGAGGAGGTCGAGCGCGCCGCGCGCGTCGTCGAGGAGGTGGTGAGAGAGTTGGGCGGTTACGACATCCTGCGTTCGGAGTCGCGCGACACGGAAGACCGCCTGTGGGACGTGCGGCGCGCGCTCTCGCCCGCCATCAAGAAGTTCGGCACGCTCAAGTTCAACGAGGACGTGGTCGTGCCGCGCTCGCGCGTGCCCGAACTGATAGAGCGCGTCGAGGAGATCGGGCGCCGGCACGACACCTTCGTCGTCAACTTCGGCCACCTCGGCGACGGCAACATCCACGTCAACTTCATGTGCGAACGCTCCGACCCGGCGGCCGTCGCGCGCGCGCGCGAGGCCGTCGGCGAGACCTTCGCCGCCGCGGTGAGCCTCGGCGGCACCATCAGCGGCGAGCACGGCATCGGCTACGTCAAGGCGCCTTACCTCAAGATGGCGCTCGGCGCCGAGACCATCGAGGCCATGCGCCGCATCAAGCGCGCCCTCGACCCGAACGGCATACTCAACCCGGGGAAGATGTTCGTGTAGAGTAGACAGTAGTCAGTAGACAGTAGACAGTAGGGCTCCGCCTTACCAGTGCTGACGCCGACACCCGAACGATCCGACTAACGAATGCTTTTCTACTGACTACTGACTGCTGACTACTGTTTACTGTTCTTATGCTCAGCGTCCTTCTCGAACTACAGCGGCTGAAGCGGCTCGACCGGACGGGCTGGGTCCTGCGCGGGCTGCCGCCCGGGGCGGAGTCGGTGGCGGCGCACTCGTACGGCGTGGCGCTGACGGCGATGCTGCTCGCCGACGAGTGCGCGGCGCGCGGCGTGGGCGTGGACGCGGGGCGCGTGCTGCGCATGGCGCTGCTGCACGACCTGCAGGAGACGCGCACGGGCGACATGCCGCGCACCGTGGCCGGCTACTACGGGAAGGAGGCCAGGCGCGCGGCCGAGCGCGCGGCCTTCGACGACGTGATGCGCGGCGCGCGCCGCGCAGAACTCTACTCGGAGCTGCACGAGGACTACGAGTCGCGCGCGAGCCTCGAAGCGCGTCTCGTCAAGGCGGCGGACGTGATAGACCTGCTCGCGCAGGCGCTCGCCTTCGAGCGCGCCGGCGCGCGCGGGCTCGCGGAGTTCTGGGAGGGCGCCGAGGGGCGCGACTTCGGGCTCGAAGGCGCGGCGCGCGAGGTCGTGCGCGAGGCGGTCGCGGCGCTCTTGGAGGAGAGAAAGGCGGTAGACAGTAGACAGTAGTCAGTAGTCAGTAGGGCTCCGCCGGTCGGACGTTGACGGCGACGCCCGAACGATTCGACCGAGGAAAGGTTGTCTACCGTCTACTGTCTACTGTCTACTTATCTTATGATCGACTGGCTGACGCGGACGATACACGGGTGGGGGCTGACGTGGGGGCAGGTGCTCTTCGGGGTGCTGCTCTCGGTCGTCACGTTCGTCGTGAGCATCGCGGTGGTGACGGTGGTGGTCGTCAAGCTGCCCGAGAACTACTTCCACTCGTCGCACGAACGCGAGTTCCTCGTTGAGCGCCACCCCGTCCTGCGCGCCGTCGGCATCTTCGCCAAGAACCTGCTCGGCCTCCTGCTGGTCGCCCTCGGCGTCGTCATGTCCATGCCCGGCGTGCCGGGGCAGGGCGTGCTCACCATCCTGCTCGGCGTCATGCTCCTCGACTTCCCCGGCAAGCGCTCGCTCGAAACGCGCATCGTCAGCCGGCCCCGCGTCTACGGCGCCGTCAACTCCCTCCGCGCCCGCTTCGACAAGCCGCCGCTGATGCTGGATTGAAACAGTAGGCAGTAGGCGGTAGACGGTAGACAGTAGGGCTCCGCCTTGCAGGCGTTGAGGCCGACCGTCAGGCCGGTAAGGTTTTCTACCGTCTACCGTCTACCGCCTACCGCCTACTGCCTTCCGTTGACAATCCCGAAGGGCGTTTGTTAGCTTCCACTTGATTTGAAGAAACTCGCAGAGCTTAAGCCGGCCGCGCGCGGCCGAAGCCTTTTTCAGATGCCCGAGCTGAAAGCCCCCAGGAGTGTGTCGGCCGCGCGCCTCGCGTTGGCGCTGGCGGCGGCGCTGTTGCTGAGCGGCTGCGGCACCATCACGAAGATCGGCGGCGTCTTCGTCAAGACGAAGGACAAGGTCTCCGTCCCGCAGCCGCTCACCCCGCTCGTCGACGCCGACATGCCGCAGATGTTCGAGGAGATCAACCGGCTCGCCGCCGTCCGCTCGCTCAACGGCCGCGTGGACATCCAGTTCCTCGACACGAGCAACGCCCCCTGCGGCCTCGCCGACAAGTACCGCACGGCCGACGGCCGGCTGGTCGTGCAGCGGCCGGGGCAGGTCTACCTCATCGTGCAGCTACCCATCGTCGGCTCGAAGGTCGCCGAGATGAGCTCGACCGGCGAGCGCTTCTGGGCCGCCGTCTACATGGGCGACCAGAAGTACCAGCGCTTCGTCACCGGCTCGAACGCCGCGCAGTACGAGAGGCTGGA
>DASVWB010000313.1:0-4253 GCA_036389815.1 Pyrinomonadaceae bacterium
CTCCTCCTCCACGAGTTGCGCCTGCCGCACCACGTCGCCGGGGAAGAAGCTGAAGAACTTCTCCATCGAGCGGTTGAAGAACATGTAGGAGAAGAGCGCCATGCCCGTAATGGGCAAGAGCGAAACGGCGATGAAGTAGACGACGAGCCGCGTCTTGATCTTCGACCCCAGCATCGAGGCGCGCCGCTCGCGCCGGAGCTTGAGGAGGCTGCGGATGAAGATGAAGCTGAAGAGGAAGAAGGCGACGAAGTTGAGCGTCGAGAGCGCGTAGAGGAGGAGCGTGTCGCGCGCCGTGTCGGGCGAGATGATCTCCCACAGCCCGAAGAGCTGGAGCGAGACGAGCACCGTCAGCAGCACGAGCACGAGGCCGCCGAAGAGCCACGGCGCGCCGCGCCGCCGCGCCCGCGCCGGCCCCGAGTCCTGGAAGTCGCCCGCCTCTTCCGCCATATCCCAGAAGTCCGCGCGGGAGTTTAGCACGCGCCCCGGCGCGCGCGCATGCGGCGTGTTATATTGAGCCGGCGGGCACGGCCGGCGCCCCGCGACGCGAGAGAATGCCCGACTTCTTCCACAACGGCGCGGGGCGACTGCGCAGCCTTTGGCGGCTGGCCGTCTTCGCCGTCGCCTACTTCTTCGCCGTCAACGCCCTCTTCCTCGCGGCCGAGTTCGGGCTCGCGCTCGTCCTTCCGCGCCCGGCCTACGAGTGGCTCCTCTTCAAGAGCAGCCTCGCGCTCGTCATCCAGTCGGTCATAATCTATGCCCCGGCGGCCGCCGTCGGGTGGGGCTGCGGGCTCATGCTGGAAGACCTGCCGTGGCGCGCGCTCGGGTGGGCGCTGCACAAGGGGTGGCTGCGTGACGCGCTCTTCGGCCTGCTCGTCGGCGGCGCGTCCGTGTGCGCGGCGGCGGCCGCCGGCCGCGTCTTCGGGGGCTACAGCTTCGCCTTCCCTCCCGAGTTCCACGCGGCGGCCGTCCTGCGCACGCTCGCCGTCTCGGGCGTCGTCTTCGCGCTCGGCGCGGCCGCCGAGGAGATGCTCTTCCGCGGCTACCCCTTGCAGACGCTGATGCGCTCGTGGCCCATCGCGGCCGCGCTCGTCGTCGGCTCGGTCTGCTTCGGACTCGTGCACCTCCAGAACCCGAACGTCGTCCCCGGCTTCACCTTCGTCAACACGCTGCTCGCGGGCGCGTGGCTCGCCGTGGCCTACTGGCGGACGCGGAGCCTGTGGTTCCCGCTCGGCGCCCACGCCGGCTGGAACTGGGTGCAGGGCGCGCTGCTCGGGTCGCCCGTGAGCGGCATCACGAGCATCACGCCCGCGCCCCTGCTGCGCTTCGCGGACGCGGGCCCCCTGTGGGTCGGGGGCGGCGACTACGGCATCGAGGGCGGCGCCGCCTGCACGCTCGCCCTCGCCCTCTCCACGCTCTTCATCTGGCGCACGCGCCTGCTCTCCGCCACGCCCGACATGCGCCAGTACACCGACGGCGAGAACCCGAACCCGGAGAGCCCGCGCATAACTCAGCCTTGAGCGCGGCGGGGCGTCGTCACCTCTCGTCAATCGGGACGTAGGGCACGCCGCGCGGGCCGACGTACTCGGCGCGGGGGCGGATGAGGCGGTTGTTGGCGTACTGTTCGAGTATGTGACCCGTCCAGCCCGAGACGCGGCTGACGGCGAAGATGGGCGTGAAGAGGTCGAGCGGGATGCCCATCAGGTGGTAGGCCGAGCCCGAGTAGTAGTCCACGTTCGGGTAGAGCTTCTTCTCGGCGAACATCAGCTCGCGGAGGCGTTCGAGAATCTCGTACCAGCGCGTCTCGCCGCGCGCCTCGCCCATCTCGCGCGAGAAGCGGCGCAGCCAGACCGAGCGCGGGTCTTCGGTCTTGTAGACGCGGTGGCCGAAGCCCATGATCTTCTTCTTCGACGCCAAAGCCTCCCGCAGCCACCCCTCGGCGCGCTCCGGGCTCCCGATTTCAAGGAGCATCTTCATCACGTTCGTGTTCGCGCCGCCGTGCAGCGGCCCCGAGAGCGCCGCAATCGCGGCCGTCACCGCGCCGTACATGTCCGCGAGCGTGCCGGCGACGACGCGCGCCGTGAACGTCGAGGCGTTCAACTCGTGGTCGGCGTGCAGGATGAGGCACACGTCGAAGACGCGCGCGTCGCGCTCCGAAGCCTCCTCGCCCTTGAGCATGTAGAGGAAGTTCGCGGCGACGCCCAGCCCCTCCTTCGGCTCGACCGGCTCCGAGCCCTCGCGCAGCCGCGCGAAGGTGGCGACGAGGACGGGCAACTGCGCCGTCAGTTTCGTCGCCGTGCGCAGCGCGCCCTCGCGCGAGAGGTCGCGCGAGCCCTCGTCGTAGAAGGCGAGCGCCGAGACGGCCGTCCGCAGCGCGTCCATCGGCTCGGCGTCGCGCGGGAGGCGGCGCAGCAGCTCAAGCACCTCGCCCGGCAGGCGCTGGTTCGCGGCCAGCTCGCCCCTGAGCGCGTCCAACTCGCCGCGCTTCGGCAGGCGGCCGTGCCAGAGGAGGAAGACCGTCTCCTCGAACGTCGAGTGCTCGGCGAGGTCGTGGATGTTGAGACCTTGGTAGATGAGTACGCCGTTGATGCCGTCCACGTCGCCGATAGACGATTCGGCCGCGACCACCCCCTCAAGCCCCGCGCCTGTCTTCGCGGCGGGCTTGCCCTCTACTTTGTCCATGTGGCCCTGTCCTTAAAGAGTCGGTTTAGAAGTGTTGGTTCTAGAGGTTGAAAATAGCAAAGTGGCGGGCGCTGTTACAAGCCGGCCTCAACCCTCCGGCGGGCATTTTACTTCCACGGTCGCGCCGCGCCCGACGCCGAGCACGCGCGCGGCCGAGTCGCGGAAGACGGCGACTTCCAGAAAGCCGGCGCTGCCCCAGACGGCGAAGGGTTCGCCTTCCGCGCCTTCCGCCTCGGCGAAGAACCGCCTGAACGCGCGCACCTCGCGCCCCGCGACGACGAGGTGCGCGCCGCGCGCGACCGCCTCGACGCCCAGGTCTTGCGGCGTGACGTTGGTGACGCAGTTGCCGAAGCGGTCAACGTGTATGACGGCCGCGGCCAGCGTTCCGTCCGGCCGCCGCGCGGGCGCGGCCGAAGGCAGGCGCACGAAGTCGGAGACTTCCGGCCCCAGCTCCTCCGCGCCGACGCCGCGCGAGAGCGCGCCGGCCACGGGCGCAAACACGTCGCGGCCGTGGAAGGTCGCGCTCACGTCCCCCCTGAAATACTTCTCGTTCGTGAGGTGGAAGACTTTGAAAGTGCGGACGCGCTCGTAGACGTGCCCGAAGAGGCCGTTGTCCGGCCCGACGAAGGCGTGCCCGCCGCCGACGACCGCGACCGCGCGCCGCCGGGAGCCCACGCCCGGGTCTACGACCGCGACGTGAACCGTCCCCGCGGGGAAGGTCTCGAACGCCGCGCGCAACGTGAACGCGCCGGCCTCGATGTCGTACGGCGGGACCTCGTGCGTGATGTCCACGACGAGCGCCGAAGGGTTCGCCGACAGCACCGCCCCCTTCAACGCCCCTACGAAGTAGTCCGCCGTCCCGAAGTCGGTGAGAAGGGAGACGATCATGGGGAGCAGTAGACAGTAGACAGTAGACAGTAGACAGTAGAAAAACAGTCTTCGGCGGATCATCCGAGTATCAGCGTCAACGTCAGCAACGCGGAGCGCTACTGACTACTGTCTACTGTCTACTGTCTACTGATTCACCTGTTCACCCGGATGCGGAGTTGCTGGCCGCGTTCGAGGCGGATGTCCTTGCCGCGCTGGGTCATGACGCCGGCGCCGCCGGCCGAGCCGCCGATGACGGCGCCGATGGCCGCGCCCTTGCCGCCGCCCGCGATGGCCCCGATGATGGCGCCGACGCCGGCCGCCGCGCCGACCTTCGCCACGTCGTCCTTCGTCGTGCTCCGGCCGCGCACGCCGCCCTCGGGGTCGACCTCGCCCACGCCCGTCTCCTCGGCCGCGCCCGCCAGCACCTCGACGACCTGCGCGCCGAACGGCTGCCACTGGCCGCCGCCGGGCATGCGTATCTGTTCGAAGTCGAGCTGGAGGAGAGCGCGCCCCTTCGCCTTGCCCGCGCGCTGCACGTCGGCGAGGCGGCCCGCGACGACCGCGCCCGCGAACTCCTGCGGCTCGACCACCTGCGCCTCGAAGCGGTCGCCGCGCTGGCTCACGTCGGTCGAAAGGCGGTTCGTCAGTTCGACGAGCAGAGTGGTGTTCGAGGGAACAGGGCTCACGCCGCCCGACGTGCGCGC
>DASVWB010000314.1:0-22625 GCA_036389815.1 Pyrinomonadaceae bacterium
CGGGGCTCGCGCTCTTCGCCACGCGGCGCAACGTCGCGCGCGTGTTGACGGCGTGGGGCGTTTACGCGCTCACGCTCGCGCCGCTCCTCGTCTTCTCTCTGCGACACCCGGGCGCGCTCTCGGGGCGGTTCGGGAGCATCACGTACCTCGGCCCCGAGACGGGTTTGACGGCGGCGGCGCGCGGGTTCGCGCTCCACTACCTCGCGGACGTGAACCCGTGGCGCTGGCTCGTCACGGGCGAGCAGAACATACGCGACCACCTGCCGGACGCGCCGGCGCTGCTCGCGGCGACCTTCGCGCTCGCCGCCGCGGGGCTCGTCCTCGTCCTGCGTGAACGCCGGCGCGAGCCCTTCTGGCGCTTCGCGCTGTACGCGCTGGCGGCGTCGGTCGTGCCGGCCGCGCTCACGGTGAACGACTTCCCGCAGTTGAGGCTGATAGCCTTCCCCGTCTTCCTGCACGCGCTCTGCGCGCCGGCGGCCGCGCGGCTCGCTGGGGGAGGGAGGGTGTCGAGGGGCGCGCTGTGCGCCGCCGTCCTGCTGCTCGCGGCGCAGGGCGCGCACTTCCAGTGGCGCTTCCACGCGCGCCCGCCCGAGCGCTGGTACGTCTTCGACGCGCGCTTCCCCGCGAAGATTCTCGCGCCGGCGCTCGAAGCCGCGCGCGGCGGCCCCGTCTACCTCTACGACCCGCCCGGCCGCTCCGGCTACATACAGGCGCTCTGGCACGGCGCGCTCCGGGGCGTCGCGGCCCCGCGCTTCCGGAGGCTCGCGCCGAATGATAGGCCGCCCGCGGGCGCGGTCGTCGTCAGCACCGAGGACGACTGCCGCGACTGCCGCCTGCTCGCGCGCTCGACCAACTACGTCCTCTACGCCGCGACGCCGACCGACCTCGAAGCGCGACCCGCGCCGCTCGCGCGCGGGGCGATGGTCGCGCTCCTCTCCTCGCGCGACATCCCGGCGTCGCTCACGCCCGGCGAGGTGAAGGGCTTCGAGGTCATCGTCCGCAACGTCGGCGGCGGGACGTGGCCGGCCGTGGGCGACGCGGCCGGGCGCTACGCAGTCTCGCTGCGCGCGCGCTGGCTGAGGGCCGGCGGCGTGCCGGCGGGCGGGGGCGGGGCCGCGGCGCCCGTCCCCTACGACATGGAGCCCGGCGACGCGGCCGGGCTCAGGCTTGAGGTCGCCGCGCCGTCCGCGCCGGGCGACTACGTGCTCGAACTCGGCGTGGCGCAGGAGGGCGCGGCGGGCCCCGCCGTGGGGAGCCTGAAGGCGCGCGTCGAGGTAAGCCCGAAGACCGGGCGCTGAGCCGCGAGCCGGAATGCGGAAGGGCCGGGCCCCCTTCGGGGAGTCCCGGCCCTTACGTCTTTCGCGCGGCGGCCTGACTTACTTTCTGATGTCGAAGGTGGTCGGGCCGAAGCGCTGCTGGTATTCGAGCGAGACGAGGAACGCCTTGACCATCTCGGCCCGGCGGTAGTCGCCGAACTGGTTGAGCTTGTCGAGCCAGAACTGGTAGCCCGAGAAGTCTGTGTCGGGCGTCTCGTTCGGGGCCCGCCTCAGGTACCCGAAGTACTGCATCAGCACGAAGCTGGAGTTGAACTGCCGGTCGAAGACCGACTTGCTCTCGGCCACGCTCCTGAGCGCCGCGGCGCGCCCCGCGTTGCCGCCCGCGCCGAAGGCCGACACGGCGGCCTCGCGCTCGGCGGCCGTCGGGGTCGTCCCCGCGTTGGCGAAGAGGCGGTCGACGAACTCGCCCGCCTGAAGCGACTCGGGCTGCGCGGCGACGAACTCCGGCCGCTGCACGAACGCCAGCACGAACGCCTGCTTGTTCGACTCAAGCTGCTGCTGCCAGTTCCCGACGTTGACGACGACGCCCCGCTGCATCTCCTGCGTGTCGCTCAGGAACTCGCGGAAGCGCGGCAGCCCCTTCGGCCGCGCGGGCGTGTCCGGGAACGAGGACGTGTAGAGGCGGTGGACGAGGTAGCCCGTCTCCTTGAACTCGATGGAGAGGAAGAAGGCCGCCGAGACGTTGATGCGGTGGTCTTCGAGGCAGTTGGCCCGGGCCTGCGTGTCTATGTTCGCCTCGCAGGCCGTGATCTGGTTCGTCCAGAAGTCGAAGCCTGCGGGGTCGTCGGCCGCGTTGCGGTTCAGGAAGTCGCGGTAGTGCTGCGCGACGAAGAAGCGTGCGTTCTCCAGGGGGCTCATGCTCGACTGCGCCCCGTCGTTGTCGCCGATGGTGAAGGTCAGGGTCGAGAACCTCGGGTCGAGCGCCGCCCCCACGGGGTCTTTCAGCGTGACGGTGAACGTCTCGGGCCCCTCGACCAGCGCGTCGTCCGCGAGCAGGATGCTGATGCCCTTGAACGACTCGCCCGGCGCGAAGTTGAGCGTGCCGAGCGTCGTGGTGAAGTCCGAGCGGTCGGAGGCGGTGCCCGAGAAGGTCTCGTAGGAGACAGACCCGGCCTCGGCGGAGAAGTTGCGGCCGATGAGGAGGAAGACGCGCCCCGCCCCCTCGGACCCGCTCAAGGCCGCCGACTGGAAGCCGAAGGTCTTGAGCGAGGCCGTGAAGTTGAGCTGGCTCGACGCGAAGGGCAGGTTGGTGATCGTCACGCTCGCGGGGTTGAAGACGTAGTTCGGCTTCGAGGGCGTGACCGTTATGCTGCCGCACGGGGGGATGCCGCTCAGCGAGAAGTTGCCGTTCGCGTCGGTCGTCGTGGTCGTCGTCAGCGAGCCGGTCACCGTGAGCGTGACGCCCTCGACCGGAGTCGTGTTGAAGGAGCTGACCTTGCCCGTCGCGCTGAAGGTCGGCTCGGGCGGGGCGGGCGCGGGGGCGTAGGCCGGGTCGGTGCCGCCGATGAGCGAGTTCTGGAGCAGGTAGACGAGCCCCGCGCCGTTGCGGAAGGCGAGGCCGTTGGCGCCCCAGCGGACGAGGCTCGCCGGGGTGCCCGTCACGCCCGCCAGCCGCAGATCGCCCAGCTTGAGGAAGGTCTTGATGTCGAAGACGCGCAGCACGAGGCCGTTGTCGTTGACGACGAAGTAGACGCGCCCCGCCTTCGCGTCGGGGGCGACGAGGATGGGGGTGGTCGAGAAGGAGTTCGGGCCGAGCAGGTTGAAGACGCCGGCCGCCACCCCGGCCTCGGGGTCGGCGACGCGCCCGCCCGTGGAGTAGGCGAGGTTGTTGGCGACCTTGAAGTCCGAGCCGAAGCCGCCGAAGATGCTCGCCGTCGTCCTGACGGTGGTGACGCCGCACGAGGCGACGGCCATCCGGCGGAAGCCGAACTCGGTCGTCTCGGTGTTCTGCCCGTAGAGCACCGAGGGGGAGTTGGAGAACTCGATGACGTTGCTGCCGGTGTGGTCGGGCGTCGTGGCCGGCCGCTTCACGCCGTTGTCGAAGACGGCGACGCCGCCGTGGCGCGGCGACACGCCGTTGCGCTTGAGCGAGATGGCGACCACCCCGGGCTGCCCCGGCGCGACCTCCATGTCCTCGACCCTGAGCGGGCCGAAGAGGTCGGTGCCGAGCGAGAACTGGAGCCCGGCCGTCGGCTGCGGGCTGGTCTTCAGGTCGACGCGCCGCACGGCGGCCGCGCCTTCGAGCCCGACGTAGACGTACTGCCCGTCGTCCGAGACGGCCAGCTTCGTCGGCTCGCTGCCGACGAAGACGGGCGTGCCCGCCGTCCCCGCGACCGGGTCGATGGGCGCGACGGAGTTGCCGCCGGCCCCGGCCGCCGAGGGCACGCTCGCGTAAATCTTCTGCGTGACGGGGTCGACGACGAGGTCGTTGGCCGCCAGCGAGACCGTGCGCAGCTCGCCGGGCGCCGGCGTCGGGGCGGGCGTCGGGGCGGGCGTCGGCGTCGGGCTGGCCGTGGGCGTCGGGCTCGGCGCGGCCTCGGCGTCGGAGACGAGCGAGGTCTGCACGAGGAAGAGCTGCCCGCCCGTGGTGCAGAAGGCGATGCCGTTCGCGCCCCAGCGGACGGCCGCGCGCACGCGCCCGCGCACGCCCGCGACGTTGGCCGTGCCGACGGGGAGGAAGGTCTGCTGGTCGTAGGCGCGTATCACGACCGTCATGTTCTGCGACGGGTCGCTCTGGTTCGCGCCGCTCACGAAGAAGGTGCGGCCGACCGAGGAGTCGGGGACGACGAGGCTCCCGGACTCGAAGCCCTGGAACGTGCCGGCGATGGCGCTCGCCGCGGCGTCGATCACGCGCCCGCTGCCCAGGTAGAGGCGGCCGGCGTCGTACTCGAAGGCGGGGCCGAAGCCGTTGGCGAGCCCCTGGATGTTGGCCGCCAGCGTCACCCCCGAGGGCGTCACGTTGAGCCGCCGGATGCCGCCGTCGAAGGAAGACGTGCCGTAGTAGCCGTAGAGCGTGTCGGGCGCGGCGAACTCGATGGCGACGGCGCTCTGGAAGTTGCTGGCCAGCGTCGCCCCCCGCCGCACGCCGCCGTCGTAGACGCTGACGCCCTCGTTGCGCGTGACGGCGACGGTGCCGGGGCTGCCCGGCATGACCTCTATGTCCTGCGCGAAGCTCGGGGTGTTCCCGTCGTTGGCGGCGGTGCCGAGGTTGAAGCGGAGGTCTAAGGCCCCGGAGTCTATGCGGTAGCGGCTGACGGCGGGCGCGCCTTCGAGCGCGGCGTAGACGTACTGCCCGTCGTCGGAGCGGGCGAGCCTGTTCGGCTCGCTGCCGACGAAGGTCGGCGTGCCGACCGTCCCGTCGGCCGTGCTGACGGGCGTGACGGAGTTGCCGCCCGCGCCCGCGCTCGAAGGCACGCTCGCGTAAATCTTCTGCGTGCCGGGGTCGTAGACGATGTCGTTGGCGAGGAGCGCGACCTCGCGGGCGAAGGCGGGCCGGGGCGTCGGCGACGGCGTGGGCGTCGGCGTCGTCGCAGGCGTGGGCGTCGGCGTCGGCACGGCCTCCGTCGAGGGGACGAGCGTGGTCTGGATCAGGTAGAGTTCGCCGGCCGTCGTGGCGAAGGCCAGCCCGTTGGCCCCCCAGCGCACGAGCGCCGTCGGCGAGCCGAGTACGCCCGGGATGTCGAGCGTGCCGACGGGCGTGAAGGTCTGCTGGTCGAAGGCGCGCAGCGTGACCGTCACGGGCGAGCCGGGCGACGAGAAGGGCGCGGTCAGGAAGTAGGTGCGCCCCTTCTGCGAGTCGGGCACGAACGGGGTCGTGCCCTGGAGGTTGGGGGCGGTGAAGCTGCCGAGCAGCCCGCCGGACTCGGGGTCTACGACCTGCCCCGTGGAGAGGTAGAGCCGCCCGTCGTCGAACTTGACGGCGCCGGCGCCGGAGACGGCCGTGGTGTTGACCTGCGACACCCCGCCGGCCCCGACCGTCAGCCGCCGCAGGCTCCCGCTGCCGAAGGCGTAGAGGCGCGTCGGGTTCGAGGTGCTGAAGGCGAGCGAGAGGGTGTCGAAGGAGTTGACGGTCGAGGAGCGCGGCGCGCCGTCGTCGTAGGCGGCGACGCCGCTCGACGAAGACGAGAAGCCGGGGCTGCGGAAGACGGCCAGCGTCGAGGGGCTCCCGGGCTGCACGGCAAGGTCGCGCGCCAGGAACGGCCCGTCGGAGATGAAGTTGCTGAAGCCGAGCGTGAACTGGGGGCCGGCCGTCTGCGTCGCCACGTTGAAGCGGCGGACGGCTGCGGCGCCGTCGAGGGCCACGTAGATGTACTGCCCGTCGTCGGAGATCGTCATCTTGCCGGGCTCGCTGCCGACGAAGACCGGCGCGCCCAGGGTGCCGGCCACGGGGTCGACGGGCGTGACGGAGTTGCCGCCCGCGCCCGCGCTCGAAGGCACGCTCGCGTAGATGGTCTGCGTCGCGGGATTGACCACGAGGTCTTTGGCGTTGAGCGAGAGGCGGCGGACGAAGTGCGTCTCGGCGGCCAGAGCCTCCTGGCCGCCGCGCGAGGCGGCGCGGGCGGGGGGCTGGGCGGCCGGCAACAGCCCGGCCAAGACGCAGAGGTACGAGAGGGCGACCGCCAGGGCGCGGGTCGGCCGGGGGGCGAGGGGGCTACGCATTCGGTTACTCCTACTAGGGCTCCTGAAAGGGTGAAAGGATGCTCGGCGCGGGCCGGCGCGGGCCGGCCGCTCTTATTCCGTCTGTATGACTCGGCACGGGGAGGCGGAATTTTTACGCACGGTGTGAGTAAAAAGAGCCGGGCGGTGACGAGCCCGCTTCCAGCCAAGAGGCTGTTACGACGCGGCAATTATAATGCGGGACGCGGGTCTGGACAAGAGGCGCAGATGGTTTAAACTGCCGCCCGTGGAAAAGACGTTCGAGCCCGCCGAGGTGGTCACCGAGGCCGAGGAGCGTTTCGAGCGCTGGCGGCGCGCGGCCGGCTTCGTCGTCGCGCCGGCCGTCTTCGTCGCGCTGCTCGTCGCGCCGCTGCCGGGTCTCAAGCCCGAGGCGCACAGGCTCGCGGCCGTGATGGCGTCGGTCGTCGTGCTCTGGATAACGGAGGCGCTGCCGCTGCCCGCCACGGCGCTGCTCGGGGCGGCGGCGTGTGTCGTCCTGCGGGTCGCGCCGGCCCGGGACGTGTTCGCGCCGTTCGCGGACCCGCTGATGTTCCTCTTCATCGGCTCGTTCATGATCGCGCGGGCCATCTTCCTCCACAGGCTCGACCGCCGCCTCGCCTTCGGGGTGCTCTCGATCAGGTGGGTCGGCGCGCGCCCCGCGCGCATCCTCTTCGCCTTCGGCGCGGTGACGGCCTTCATCTCGGCGTGGATTTCCAACACGGCGACGACGGCGATGATGTTCGCCATCGGCATGGCCATCCTCGCCTTCCTCTTCGAGCAGGAGAAGGAGGGGGGCCGGCGGGTGAGCCCCGCTTACGCGACGGCGCTGATGCTGATGACCTCGTTCGCCGCCTCCATCGGGGGCTTGGCCACGCCCATCGGCACGCCGCCCAACGTCATCGGGCTCGGCTTCATACGCCAGCTCACGGGCGTCGAGTTCCCCTTCTTCAAGTGGGCGGTCATCGGGGTGCCGGTCGTCGTCGTCCTCTTCCTGTGGCTCTTCGCCTACCTCAACTGGCTCTCGCCCGCGGGCGTGCGCGAGATAGAGGGGAGCCGCGAGATGCTGGTGCGCGAGCGCGAGCGGCTGGGGCCGTGGACGCGCGCGCAGAAGTCCACGCTCGCGGCCTTCCTCGTCACGGTCGCGCTGTGGGTCGTGCCCGGCCTCATCGCGCTCTTCGCGGGCGACCAGAGCGCCGCCTACAAGGCGGTGAACGCGAGCGTGCCCGAGGCCGTGGCGGCCGTGGCCGGGGCGATGCTCTTGTTCCTGCTGCCGGGCGACGGCGGCGCGCGCGCCATCACGTGGGACGAGGCGGTGAAGATCGACTGGGGCGTGGTGCTGCTCTACGGCGGCGGGTTCGCGCTGGGCGTGCTCTCGTTCCAGACCGGCTTGGCCGAGGCGGTCGGGCGCGGGATGACGGGGCTGCTGCCCGTGAGCGGCGGGACGGGGCTGCTGTTCGCGTCCGTCGTCGTGGCGGTCGTCGTGTCGGAGGCGACCTCGAACACGGCCTCGGCCAACATGGTCGTCCCCGTCGTCATCGCCATCGCGAAGGCGCAGGGGGCAGACCCCCTGGAGCCCGCCCTCGGCGCGACGATGGGCGCGAGCCTCGGCTTCATGCTGCCGGTCTCGACGCCGTGCAACGCCATCGTCTACGGCTCGGGCTACGTGCCGCTCGCCCGCATGATCCGCTACGGCGTGCTGCTCGACGTGGTCGGCGTCTTCGTCATCGTCCTACTCGTCAGGCTGCTCGTGCCCCTCCTGCGCTAGTCCGGGGAGGTGAGCTTGAGGCCGACGAGCCCGGCGACGATGAGCGCGAGGCAAAGGATGCGCGCGGGCGAGGACGACTCGCCGAAGAGGGCGACGCCGAGCGCGGCCGTGCCGACCACGCCTATCCCGGTCCAGACGGCGTAGGCTGTGCCGAGCGGCAGCGTCCTCACGGCCGCCGCCAGCAGCAGCATCGAGAGCACGAGCGCCGCCCCCGTCCACACGCTCGGCCACAGCCGCGTGAACCCCTCGGTGTACTTCAGCCCGACCGCCCACGCCACCTCCATCAACCCCGCCGCGAAGAGGTAAAGCCAAGCCATTAAATTGTCCCCCGGGCGATGCTAACATACGGCCGCGCGGGCGGGGGGCGGGCGGGGTGAACGGTCGCCCCCATCCACCTTCCCGCCGCCTTCCGCCCTTAGAGGTTATGGAGACCATCGTCTTTCTCGAACGCGACACGCTCACGGCCGAGCTGCGCAGGCCGTCCTTCGAGCACGTGTGGCGCGACTACGGCTCGACGCGCCCCGAGGAGGTCTTCGGGAGGCTTGAGGGCGCGACCGTCGCCGTCGTCAACAAGCTGCCGCTGCGCGCCGGCCTTTTGGCGCGGCTCCCTTCGCTCGGGCTGATCGCCGTCGCCGCCACGGGGACGGACAACGTAGACCTCGACTTCTGCCGCGCGCGCGGCGTCGAAGTCCGCAACGTGCGCGGCTACGCGCGCGAGACGCTGCCCGAGCACGTCCTGATGCTCGCGCTCGCGCTCAGCCGCAACCTCGTCGGCTACCGCGAGGACGTGCGCGCGGGGCTGTGGCAGCGCGCCGGACAGTTCTGCCTGCACACGCGCGAGGTGCGCGACCTGCACGGCGCTGCGCTCGGGCTCGTCGGCTACGGGACGCTCGGCCGCGGCGTCGAGCGGCTCGCGCGCGCCTTCGGGATGGAGGTCTTAATCTCGGAGCACAAGGGGGCGCGCGGGTTGAGGGACGGGCGCACGGCGTTCGAAGAGGTGCTGCGGCGCGCGGACGTTTTGAGCCTCCACGTCCCGCTCAACGACGAGACGCGCGGCATGATAGGCGCGGCTGAGCTGGCGCTGATGAAGCCTTCGGCCGTCCTGATTAACTGCGCGCGCGGCGGGGTGGTGGACGAGGCGGCGCTCGCCGCGGCGCTGCGGGAGGGTGGAATCGCGGGCGCGGGCGTGGACGTGCTGTCGGCCGAGCCGCCGCGGGACGACAACCCGCTGCTCGACCCGACGCTCCCCAACCTCATCCTCACGCCCCACGTCGCCTGGGCCGGCCGCCGTGCGCAGCAGGCGCTCGCCGACCAGCTCATCGACAACATAGAGGACTTCGTCCTACGGCGAAAGCGGTGACGAGTGACGAGTGACGAGGAAACCCGGCCCGCGGGTCTTCCTCGTCACTCGTCACTCGTCACCCGTCACTTCCCGAACTACTCCCCGTGCTCGGCGGTGTAGAGGCGGAGGATTTCCTGCCCCTGGCGGGAGCGCGGGTCGATGGTGCGGAGGTGCTTGCGCCCCTGCATCTCCCAGATGGCCGTGACCTGGCCGTCCTTCTCGACGGCGTGGTAGGTGATCTCCTCGGGCGGCGCGGCCTCGGCCTCCTGCTGCTGCTGCTCCTGCGGCGGCGCCGTGGCCTCGCCCGCCTCCACCTGCGCGGGCGCAGCCGCGTTCTCGTTCTCTGCCATGTGCTTTCCTCTCGGGATTCTCGCCAGAATTTTGTGATTCGGTTTGTGCCGAGGATTGTAATCAGGCGGGGGGGAAAAGGCAAAAGGGAGTAGGCAGTAGGCAGTAGGCAGTAGGTAAAAGGCCGGGTGGCGTTAAACGTCGGCGGCCGCGGGTTGTTAAGTGACCGCGGCCGCCGCTGCTTTTCTACTGTCTACTGTCTACTGCCTACTGTCTACTGCCTACTCCCCTCACTCACGCCGCCTCGCGCCGCGTGAGGGCGACCGGTTGCGCGCGCCCGGCGCGGAGGCGCTGCTCGGCGTCGCGCTGCCACAGCTCGCGCTGCGTGCGGTAGGCGAGGACGCAGAGCGCGACGAAGCCGCAGGCGGCGACGTAGGGGAGCGCCTTCGCCATCCTCCGCGTCCCGTAGAAGACGAGGAGCGAGTTGACGAGGACGAGCGCGAGGCGGAACTCCGTCGGGCCCAGTTTGCCGTGGCTGATGTGGAAGCGCCCCGTCGCGGCGAAGGCGAGGAAGGAGTTGACCATGAAGCCGCCGAAGACGGCGAGCACGAGGAAGAGGTGCGCGTGCGACGCCGCGGGCAGCACGAACGCGTAGCCGCCGAGCACCGCGCACAGGAACGCGAAGTCGAGCAGGTGATCCATGTAGAAGCCCCACTTGACGAGTCCCGTGCCGCGGTGCTTCCCGACCTTACCGTCGAAGAAGTCCGTCACCCACTGGAGGGCTATCATCAGCGACGAGCCCCACAGCCAGCGCGGGTCTTCGGCCGCCAGCCGCCCGAACACGACCAGCCCCGCGCACCACGCGAGCGTCAGCATCGTCAGGTGTTGAGTCCCGAGCCACGCCGGCACGCGCGGCACGACCGCCCGCGCCAGCCGCCGTTCGAGCGGCGACAGGAGCGACGTACTCGACTTCGTCGCCAGCGCCAGTTGTTCTCTCTGCATCTCTAAAAACTCCGCCCCGAAGTGTCGGGAGAGCAACCACCCCAGAGCAAGGCGCGCGCCGCGCGAGGGAAGACGAAAGCGCCGCCGCCCGAAGGGAACGCTTCGGGCGGCGGCGCAGGAAAAAGGTTTCACTTGGCGGCTCCCGCCCGCTCACTGCGGCCGGAGCGAGAGCGCCGTCTCGACGGCGCGGCGCGGGGCGATGACGCCCCAGCCCTGCCGGTCGATCTCGACCTGCGGCAGGCGCTCGGCCGTGTCGATGAGGATGCGCTTGACGCGCTGCGGCGTGAGGTGCGGGTTGGCTTCGAGCATGCACGCCACGGTCGAGGAGACGACCGGCGCGGCGAACGAGGTGCCGTCGACGAACTTGTAGTGCTCGGAGATCACGTCGTTCTCGTGGAGCTTGACGGAGACGAGCTGGCGGATGAGGTATTTGGGCAGGGTCCGCGCGTCGTAGATGTCGCGGTCCACGTCCTTGTGCTCCTCGATGAGCGGGAGCAGCTCGTCGTCCCGGGCGCGGTCGAGCTTCGCGTACAGCTCGGCCTCGGCGGCCGTGGGCGTCTGCGGCAGGATGGGCGCGGGCACCCAGATGCCGGGCGCGATGACCTCCGGCTTCTGCAACCCGTCCACGGTCGGGCCGTAGGACGAGCGGTAGAGGCTGTGGCGCGCGCGGTCGAGCGAGTTCTGGTCGTTCAGCCCACCGACGGCGACGGAGGAGGGCGAGGAGGCCGGCGGCAGGACGGGGTGCCCCGGCGACCAGCCGGCGTTGCCGACGGCGCACACCACGACGAGCCCCTCGCCGACGGCGCGCTCGACCGTCTGGCACAGACTGTTGTCGAGGTACGACTGCTCCTCGTCGCCGCCGGCCGAGATGTTGACGACGCGGATGCCGAAACGCTCGCGGTTCTCGATGACCCAGCTCAGGCCGCGCTCGATGTTCTTCTCGGGGATGTGGCCGGACTTGCTGACCTTGACGAGCACGACGTTGCAGTCGGGCGAGATGGAGCGGAAGAAGCCGCCCGAGAGCGCGCCGTTGCCGGCGGCGACGACCGAGGTCATCATGCCGTGCCAGCTCGCCGGGTCAATGTCTTCGAGCGTCCCCGTGCCCTTCGGGACGACGTTGTGGTAGGCGAGGATGCGGCTGTGCGGCGTCGTCAGGTCGGGGTGCGGGTAGAAGCCTGAGTCGAGGAAGGCGATGGTGACGCCCCGCCCCGTGAAGTGCTCGTGCGCGCCGAGCCGGAGCCAGGTGGGGAGGACTTGGCGGCCCTGCTCGAAGACGGCGGCGTACTTCTGCGACTGCGCCTGCGCGCGGCCGAAGAGTTCGAGGCAGCGCCCGCAGACGCCGCGCAGCGCGCCGGGCGCGTTGGCCGAGATCAGTTGCTTCAGCTCGTCGGGAAGTTGCTCGAAGGGCGCGAGCCCCTCGCCCGCGTCGCGCCAGCAGACCGGGCAGGCGGCCCGCCCCGCCGGCACGTCCGAAGCGTGCGCCGGCCCCTCGACAGGAATCATCTCAGACACTTTTGCTCAAACCCCTTGTCTTTTTCCGCCTATCATGCAGGCGAACCCGCGGCGGCGCAAGGGGGGAAGAGGAAGTAGACAGTAGACAGTAGACAGTAGACAGTAGACTCCGCTCGGCGGAGGTTAACGATGACCGCGGCGGTGTCCGGGCGATGAATGCTTTTCTGCTGACTACTGTCTACTGTCTACTGTCTACTGTCTACTTCCCCCGGCGTTCGCCACGCGCCGCCAAATGTTATAAATTACCCACAGCCGTAAACCTTAAAAGTCCGGACGAAGGGGCCGACCGATGGCGAAAGAACAGACCAGCGTGCCCGACCTGTTCCGCCGCGCGCAGGCGCTCGCGCGCGAGAACGAGGGGATGTCTCTGCGCGACCTGCGGCGCAGGCTCTACGACGAGTTCAAGGACTCGCCGATGCCGCCGCTGGCGAACCTGACCATCCCCGAGCAGGACGCGCGCGCGCCCGAGGAGGACTGGACGGCCGGCCTCTCGCTCGTCCGCCGCGGCATCCAGCAGGAGGACTGGCGCGAGATCGTCAACGGCATCGCCATGAGCCTCGACCAGACGCTGCGCTTCGAGCGCGAGCGCGGCGCGCCCGGCCGCTCCGACGACTGGCACGACCGCACCGTCGGCATCGAGGGCGCGCTCAACAAGGGCGTCTCCAAGTGGATGCCCGAAGAGTTGATGAGGCTGGCGGAGAACGCGACGAAGAAGTAGACAGTAGTCAGTAGTCAGTAGCGCTCCGCCCGGCGCGCGCTGACGCCGGTACTCGGGCGGCTCGACTGCGAAAAGTTTTCCTACTGTCTACTGTCTACTGTCTACTGCTTTATGAGTTTCTTAGACACGCTATTCAAAGACCCTTTCCGGCAGGAGGGCGAGCCGCGGCGGGCGGAGGAGTTCGAGGGGCGGGACGTGATCGTCAGTCCCGACACACGCAAAGACAACCGCCTCCCGCCGGGGCAGACGCGCACGCGCAAGTGGCCGGTGCTAGACGCGCACGGCACGCCGCGCGTCGACCTTGAGACGTGGCGGTTCGAGGTCGGCGGGCTGGTCGAGAGACCCTTGCGGTGGTCGCTCGACGAGTTCCTGCAACTGCCGGCCGTGAAGGTCTACGCCGACTTCCACTGCGTGACGCGCTGGTCGCGGCTCGACAACCTGTGGGGCGGCGTCTCGACGCGCACGGTAGCCGAGCTGGCCGGCGTGCGCCCCGAGGCGAAGTTCGTCGTCGCCGAGGGGCACGACTACGGCTGGACGACGAACCTGCCCGTCGAATACTTCCTCGCCGAAGACTCGCTCTTCGCGTGGACGAACGACGGCCAGCCCATCCCACCCGAGCACGGCGGCCCCGTCCGCCTGATAGTCCCGCGGCTCTACGCGTGGAAGTCGGCGAAGTGGGTCAAGGGCGTCCGCTTCCTCTCGGAAGACCGGGCGGGCTTCTGGGAGGAGGGCGGCTACCACATGCGCGGCAACCCCTGGGACGGGCGCGACGGCGAGCGCTTCCGCTGGCAGGGCGAAGAAGAATAAAAGCCGTGATGAGTGACGAGCGACGAGTGATAACAAAAGTGGGTCGCGGTTTTTTTTATCACTCGTCGCCCATCACTCATCACTTTCTTAAAACGTGAGCGAAGCAGTCACACTTCAGGGTGAGCGGCGGCCCGGCGGGGGCGCGGCGGGAGAGTCGCGCCCGGCGGTGCCGAGGGACGCGGCGGCCGTCGTCCTCGTGCGCGAGCGCGGGGGCGTGCCGGAAGTCTTCTGGGCGCGGCGGGGCGCGGGGATGGCCTTCCAGCCGGGCTTCTACGCCTTCCCCGGCGGGCAGCGCGACGAGGCGGACGCCGGGGTCGAGGTCGCAAACGCGCCCGACCGCGAGGCGGCGCAGATGATGGCCTGCGCGGCGCGCGAGCTGTTCGAGGAGCTGGGCGTGCTCGCCGCGCGCGGGGCGGAGCATCTGACGAAGGGGCAGCTCGAATCGGTGCGCGACGACCTGACCTCGGGTCGCATGAGCTTCGCCGGGCTGCTCGCGCACTACGGGCTCCGGCTCGACGCGCGCGACTTCACCTACGCCGGCCGCTGGGTGACGCCGCCCTTCAGCCCGCGGCGCTTCGACACGCTCTTCTTCGTCGTCCGCTGCCCCGCGAAGCAGGAGCCGCGCCTGCTCACCCCGGAGTTCGACGAGGGCGGCTGGGAGCGCGCGGCGGGGGCTTACGCGCGCTGGCGCGGCTACGAGCTGATGGCCGCGCCGCCCGTCGTCCACGCCGTCCGCACGGTGGCCGGCGGCCTGACGGAAGATTTGACCGCGCGCTTCCTCTCGGTGCCGCAGGCGCGGCGCGAGCCCGTCCGCCGCATAGAGTTCCTGCCCGGCTTCCACTGCGTGCCTTTGCGGACGCCGACCAAGCCGCCGGCGACGACCACCAACTGCTACGTCGTCGGCACGCGCGACTTCGTCGTCTTCGACCCCGGCTCGCCCTACGAGGACGAGCAGGCCGTCCTCGCCGAGTTCGTCGCGGAGCTTCTGGCCGAAGGGCGCGCACTGCGCGAAGTGATCTTGACGCACCACCACCCCGACCACGTCGGCGGGGTCGAAGCCTTGCGCGAACGTTTCGGCGCGCAGGTGAGGGTCGCCGCGCACCGCCTGACCGCGGAGGCGCTGGGCGGGCGCGTCCGCGTCGAACGCTTCATCGAAGACGGCGAGACGGTCGAACTCGAAGGCGACCCCTCCATCTCCCTGCGCGCGATGCACACGCCCGGCCACACGCGCGGCCACCTCTCCTTCTACGACGAGCGCGCGGGCGCGCTGCTCACGGGCGACAACGTCGTCGGCGTCGGCTCCGTCCTCATCGACCCGGAGGAGGGGAGCGTGCGCGACTACCTCGCCTCGCTCGAACGCTACCGCCGCCTGCCGCGGCTCGTCGCGCTCTTCGGCGGACACGGGCCCGCGGTCGGCAGCCCCGCCGCGAAGGTCGAGGAGTACATCGCGCACCGCCTCAAGCGCGAGCGCGACGTGCTCGCCGCCGTGCGCGCGGGCGCGGCGACGCCGGAAGAGGTCGTCGCCGCGGCCTACACGGACGTTCACCCGAAGATGCACGCGCTCGCCGCGCGCGCCGTGCTCGCACACCTGCTGAAGCTCGAAGAGGACGGGCTCGTCCGCCGCGCCGCGGGCGGGCGCTTCACGGCCGACGCATGAACCCGAAACAGACGAACGCCAAGCGGGACGGGGCCGGCGCGACGACCGGGCCCTTCGACGTGGAGCGGGCGCGCCTCGCCGCCATCGTAGACTCCTCCGAGGACGCCATCATCTCGAAGACGCTCGACGGCCACATCACGAGCTGGAACGCCGCGGCCGAGAGGATGTACGGCTACGCGGCCGAGGAGGCCGTCGGCCGCCACATCTCGCTCATCGTGCCCGGGGAGCTTTCGCCGCAGCTCGAAGAGATACACGCGCTGCTCAGCCGCGGCGAGCGCGTGAGCCACCTGGAGACCGTCCGCGTGCGCAAGGACGGCTCGCGCGTCGAGGTCGCCGTCAGCGTCTCGCCGATTAAGAACGCGGAGGGCGCGACGGTCGGCGCCGCCACCATCGCGCGCGACATCACGGCGCGCAGGCGGGCCGAGGCCGAGCTGGCGCGGCGCGTCCACCAGGCCGCGCTCGGCGCCGAGGTGGGCGCGGCCCTGGCCGAGGGCAACGCGCCGCTGAATCTCGTCCTCCAGCGCTGCGCCGAGTCGGTCGTCGCCCACCTCGACGCGGCCTTCGCGCGCATCTGGACCATCGAGCGCGGCTCGGACGTGCTCGAACTGCAAGCGAGCGCGGGGATGTACACGCACACGGACGGCCCGCACGGGCGCGTGCCCGTGGGCAAGTTCAAGATCGGGCTCATCGCGGCCGAGCGCCAGCCGCACCTGACGAACGCGGTGGTCGGCGACCCGCGCGTCGGCGACCAGGAGTGGGCGAGGGCGCAGGGGATGGTCGCCTTCGCGGGCTACCCGCTGCTCGTCGAGCAGCGCCTGGTCGGCGTGCTGGCGATGTTCGCGCGCCGCCCCCTCCCCGACGACACGCTCGAAGCGCTCTCGTCGGTGGCGAACGTCATCGCGCAGGGCATCGAGCGCCGTCGGGCCGAGGAGGCGCTGGCGGAACTGCTGCGCGAGCGCGAGCAGACGCTCGAAGAGGTCTCGACCCCCGTGGTGCCCGTGCTCGAAGGGGTGCTGGTGCTGCCGCTCATCGGGTCGCTCGACACGGAGCGCACCTCGCGGGCGACGCGCGCCGCGCTCGAAGCCGTGACGCGGCAGGGCGCGCGCGTCTGCATCCTCGACATCACGGGCGCGCGGCTCGTGGACTCGCACGCGGTGGCGAACCTGACGAACCTCGTGCAGGCCCTCAAGCTGGTCGGCGCGGAGGCGTGCGTCACCGGCGTCGGCGCGCAGGTCGCGCAGACGCTCGTCAGGCTGGGGCTCGACATGAGGGGCTTGCGCACCTACCGCACGCTGGCGCAGGCGCTCGCGGCGCTGCTCGACGGCGGGCGCGCGAGAAGTTAATCAAAGGGGACAAGGTTTAAAAGTAATGGCACTACCCAGGACACTCGGCGAACTGAAAAGCCAGGGCTACCGCACGCGCCCCGTCAAGGACGAGATGCGCGCCAACCTCCTCGACAAGCTCCGCCGCGGCGAGCGCGTCTTCCCCGGCATCGTCGGCTACGACGAGACGGTCATCCCGCAGATAGTCAACGCGGTGCTCGCGCGCCACAACGTCATCCTGCTGGGCCTGCGCGGGCAGGCCAAGAGCCGCATCATCCGGCAGCTCGTAAATCTTCTGGACGAGCGCATCCCCGTCGTCGCCGGCTCCGAGGTCAACGACGACCCTTTCCGCCCCATCTCGGCCTACGGCCGGCAGGCGGTCGAGCGCGAGGGCGACCAGACGCCCGTCGCGTGGGTCTCCGCGGAGGAGCGCTTCGTCGAAAAACTCGCCACGCCGGACGTGACCGTGGCCGACATCATCGGCGACGTTGACCCCATCAAGGCCGCGCGCGGCGGGCACCTGCTCTCCGACGAGCTGACCATCCACTACGGGCTGCTCCCGCGCGCCAACCGCGGGCTGTTCGCCATCAACGAGCTGCCCGACCTCGCGGGCAAAATCCAGGTCGGCCTCTTCAACATCATGCAGGAGGGCGACGTGCAGATTAAGGGCTACCCCGTGCGCCTCCCCCTCGACGTGATGCTCGTCTTCTCGGCCAACCCCGAGGACTACACCGCGCGCGGCAAGATCATCACGCCCCTCAAAGACCGCATCGGGTCGGAGGTCACGACGCACTACCCGACGGACTTGCAGCTCGGCGTCGAGATCACGCGGCAGGAGGCGTGGACGGAGCGCGGGGGGCTGGAGGCTACCTTGCGCGTCCCCGACTTCATACGCGAGCTGGTCGAGCAGATCGCCTTCGAGGCGCGCGACGACCAGCGCATCGACAAGCGCTCGGGCGTCTCGCAGCGGATGCCGATCACGGTGACGGAGTCGGTCGTCTCGAACGCGGAGCGGCGGGCGATACTGACGGGCGAGGCGGAGGTCGTGCCGCGCGTGTCGGACGTTTACGCCGCGGTGCCTTCGATGACGGGGAAGATGGAGCTGGAGTACGAGGGCGAGCAGGTCGGGGCGTCGAAGATAGCCAGAGACCTCATCAAGCGCGCGGCCGGGGAGGTCTTCGAGGGCTACTTCGTCGGCTTCGACTTCGCGAACACCGTCCGCTGGTTCGACACGGGCAACAACCTCAAGCTCTCGGACGACGCGCCGGCCGACGAGTGCGTGCGCCTGCTCGAAGCCGTCCCCGACCTCGTCGACAACGCCGTCGTCCCCTTCGACTTCAAGCGCTCGGACGACGCGATGCTCGTCTCGGCCTGCGAGTTCGTCCTCGAAGGGCTCTACGCCCAGAACAAGATCAGCCGCAACGAGGAGGGCGGCTACACCGCCGCCACCAAGGCGCGCAAAGACCGCCGCGGCATGATCTACGACGACCTCACCGAGTCCGGCCGCTACAGTTAAGGAGAAGTGCTATGGACTTAACCCTGAACGCCGTCTACCTCAAAGTGCCCGAAGGCTACATCGGCTTCGTCGAGGAATTGCCCGGCGCGAACACGCAGGGCGAGACGCTGGAAGTGGCGCGTAAAAACCTGAGAGAGGCCGTCGAACTGGTATTAGAAGCTAACCGCGCTTTAGCCGGAGAGACGGTAAGAGGTGAGAAAGTATTAAAGGAAAAACTCGCCTGAATCGCGGTGAGCGCGGGAGTGATTTGGCCGCCGGCGGCTAAAATACACCTGAATTTGGCGCATCTTTGATTTGCGACTCGTGCAATACTCCGACGTGTGAAACGCGCTGACCTGATTCGGCACCTTGAGCGCCACGGCTGCGAGTTTTTCCGCGAGGGCGGCAGTCATACAGTTTATGTGAATCGGGCGGCGCAGAGGTCTTCGACGGTTCCGCGGCATCGAGAGGTAAACGACTTCTTGGCGCGCAAAATCTGCCGCGACCTGCAAGTGCCTGAGCCGGCTGGCAAGAAGTAAGACCGCCGCGGGATGTCTACGGCGGCGGCGGCGCGCCGTGGAAGAGGCGGTGCGTGAAGACGTTGAGGAACTTGCCCTCGGGGTCGTGCTCCTCCCTGAGCCGCGCGAAGCGCTCGAAGTGCTCGCCGTGTGCGCGGAGCAGGTCGCCCTTGTCGAAGCTCTGGCAGTACTTGCCGAGGTGCGGGCGCGCCCCGACCTCGCGCATCAGCCTCTCCGCCTCCGCGTAGTACTCCTCGAAGCGCCCCGAGTCGTTGCAGCACAGGTTGAGCCACGTCGAGGCGCGCCCGCGCCCCGCCCCGATGAGCGTGTTCTCGTGCCCGGCCGGCGTGAACCGCACCTCGATGAGCGTGTAGGGCAGCCGCCGCTCGCTGTACATGCGCTCGTACAGCTCGACGAACCTGCGGCACACGTCCCACGTCTGCTCGAACGGCACGGTGAACTCAAGCTCCTCGTGCAGCGGGTAGATCGTCCGGTTGAACCCCTTGAAGCTCTCCAGCACCAAATCCGTCCCGCGCCTGAAGCCGTAGGCCCACGGCGACCACTTGGGGAGCAGCCCCGTGTCGGCCATGAAGCCGCCGAACCAGGCCGAGAGCAGCGCGTCCTTCGAGATGCTGAGGAACTCGCGCAGGGGGCCGAGGAAGGACTGCCGCGCCGTCGTCGGGTTCCAGGTGTTGACCTGGCAGGTCTTGGTGAACGGGTAGAGGTAGAGGCTGAAGTGCTTGTTCTCGCTGAAGAGCCTGTCGAAGTTATCCCTGACGTGATCCCGCGTCGATATCTGCACGCGCTGCTCGATGTTGAAGCGCGGGACGGCGCGCAGCACGACCTCGGTGATGACGCCGACCCCGCCGACGCCGCCGATGGCCGCCCTGAAGAGTTCGTCCTCGGGCCTGAGGACGTGCACCTCGCCCCTGCCGTCGACGAGCCTGATGGAGACGACCCACTCGCTGACGAAGCCCCAGTCGCGCCCCGTCCCGTGCACGTCGGTCGAGATGATGCCCGCTATGCTTTGCGCGTCGTGCGAGGGGAGCGCGCCGATGGCGAGGCCGCGTTCGAGGAGCGCGCGCGAGATGTCGCGCACGCGCGTGCCGCCCTTGAAGGCGGCCTCCATCTTCGTCAGGTCGTACCAGAGCGCGCCGGAGTAGTCGTCGAGCGAGGCGAGCGTCTGCCCCTCGACGTAGACGCCCTGGTTGAAGGAGTGGCCCGCGCCGAAGAACCTGACCGTGCCCCGCGCGCCCTTCACGAGCGCGACGATCTCCTCCTCCGTGCGCGGCTTGGCGAACTGCGCGGGGCGGTGGCGGTAGCGCCGGCACCAGTTGCGGAAGACGCCGCCGCGCACGCGCCCCTCCAGCCAGATGAAGCGCCCGAAGGTGAGCGCGTAGAGGATGACGTTGAGCGTCGTGGCGAACGCGACGTAGAAGTAGCCCCTTCTCTTCATCGTAAACCCCTCCGGGGAGTCCCGCGCGGCGGCGTGCCGGCCGGTTGCTTCTAAAGGCTCTGTGAGAGGCGCAACGTCGGACGGGTGAAGGCTGTCGCCTTAAAGGAGTAGGAACGGCCGGCCGCCGGGGCGGTCTCGGAAACAGCCCGGAGCGTATCTTCCGCCCCCTCGGCGTGTCAACAAAAATCTGCGGCGCGCGCGGGACTGCCCCCGCCCGCGTTCTCGGTTATAATCGCCCCACCTATGAAGTTCATCCGCTATTCGAGGTTCAAGGGGTTCGACGTGTCGGGGCTGTCCCTGGGCGACCTGATGGAGCTGTTGCAGGACTCCCTGCTGTCGTCGGGCTACGACGACGACTACTACTGGACGCGGCAGCGGCAGGACCCCGACAGGTCGCTCGACGCGCTCAGGCAGGCGCTCCTCGAAGCGCTGCTTGAGATGGGCGAACTCTCCGAGCGCGACGTGGAGGAGATGCTCGCCGAGAACGCGGGGCAGTTCAAGGGGTCGCAGTTGGAGGAGTTGCTCAACCGGCTCATCGAGCGGCTGGTCGAAGAGGGCTACCTGAAGCTGAGCGAGCAGCCGGCCGAGGCCGAGAGCCGCAGGCGGCGCGGGCAGGGGCCGGGCGAGGTCGGCGAGCCTTTGCCGCGCAACGTCAAGTTCGAGGTGACGGAGAAGGGGCTCGACTTCCTCGGCTACAAGACTTTGAGGAGCCTCTTGGGCAGCCTCGGCAAGTCGTCGGTCGGGCGCCACGACACGCCGCACCTCTCGACGGGCGTCGAGGCGTCGCAGTCGCCGAAGCCCTACGAGTTCGGCGACACCATCAACCTCGACGTGAACACGACGCTGCTCTCGGCCATCAAGCGCGAGGGGCTGACCGTCCCGCTCAACCTCGAATACGGCGACCTGCACGTCCACCAGCAGGACTACCAGTCCTCGTGCGCCACGGTGGTCATGCTCGACTGCTCGCACTCGATGATCCTCTACGGCGAGGACCGCTTCACGCCGGCCAAGAAGGTGGCGCTCGCGCTCGCGCACCTCATCCGCACGCAGTACCCGGGCGACTCGCTGAAGGTCGTGCTCTTCCACGACGACGCGGAGGAGTTGCCGCTGGCGCGCCTCGCCACGACGCAGGTCGGGCCCTACCACACGAACACGGCCGAGGGGCTGAAGCTCGCGCGCCGGCTCCTGCAAGCGCAGCGCAAGGAGATGAAGCAGATCGTGATGGTGACGGACGGGAAGCCGACCGCGTGCTTCCTCGAAGCCGAGGCGGCGGGCGCGGGCGCGGGCGGGCGTGCGCGCCAGCCCTTCGGCGAGATAAAGGGCGGCCGGCGCCTCTACAAGAACTCGATGGGCGGCGACCCCGTCGTGATGGACGCCACCTTCCGCGAGGTGCAGGCGTGCCGCAAGGCCGGCATCCAGGTCAACACCTTCATGCTCGCCTCGGACTACTACCTCGTCGAGTTCGTCAAGCAGATGTCGGCGATGACCTCGGGCAAGGCGTACTTCGCCACGCCCGGCAACCTCACACAGTTCGTCCTCATAGACTTCCTCCGCCGGAAGAAGAGCCGGGTGAAGTGAGGGATAGACAGTAGACAGTAGACAGTAGACAGTAGACGGTAGGAAAAAGAGGGCGGCGCGTCCGGGTCACATGCCGAGCGCGCCGCCTCCGTTTTTCTACTGTCTACTGTCTACTGTCTACTGTCTACTGTCTACTTCCTACTGTCTACCGTCTACTTTTTCCCCGCGGGGTTGATCCCTTCCGGCGCGGGAGTACGCGTTACGGTTTGAGGCGTCCTGAGATTCCGGCCGGCGCCCCCGACGACGGCACCTCCGCCGTCTGAAGACCCACCGACAAGGGGAAACCACTTCGCACGCAAAGGAGAGAGTTCATGCGCCATCCGAGAATAAAGCAGGTCGCCGCGCTGGCCGTCCTGTTCGCCGTCGCCGGCATCGTCGCCTATGGGCGTATCAACAACGACCCGCCGACCGACCAGCAGAAGGAGGTCGCCGAGCAGACGGCCGACCTGCTCCAGAAGGAGGTCTTCGCCGCGCTGCTTCAGGAGTTCGGCGAGACGACGCCGGAGAACGTCGAGCAGGGCAAGCAGGCCGTCTCGCTCATCTTCCACGACGCGAACAGGGACATCCGCCTCATCGGCAACGCCGCCCCGCTCCTCGGCGGGAACAACAACGTCCCCGCCGACGAGTTCGAGCAGGAGTCGCTGGCGCTCGCGCTCCAGGGCAAGCCGAACAGCACGGTCGAGCGCCACGGCAACCGCTGGTACTACCGCCGCTCCGTCGCGCTCAGCAACTCCTTCCACACGAGCTGCGCGCTCTGCCACGCGAACTTCACCCCGCAGTTCTTCCAGCAGACGAACAACCCCGGCCAGTGGGTCGGCGCGCTCACGCTGCGCGTGCCCGTTAAAGACGGTCAGCCGTAGCGAAGGCCCCGCCCGTGCGGCCGGGCGCGACGCGGGCGGCCCCGAACCGTAATACTCATCACGGGAACGGCCGCCGGGGTCTCAAAGAACCCCGGCGGCCGTTCGCCGTCTACTTACGCGGTCGTTAATTCGCGGGCGGACGCGCGCGTCTGCGTTTCGGCTTCGGCGCGGCCGTCACCTTCGGCTTCGGCGGCTGCGCGGGCCCGGCTTTGTCAGCGGCGGGCCTCTTCGGCTCGACGGCCGCGGGCGTCTTAGCGTCGTCCACGGCCGGCGCGGCGGCGGCGCCCGGCTGTTGCGGCTGTCCCGCGTCCT